>JAYWDO010000016.1:0-2588 GCA_043779795.1 Pseudomonadota bacterium | reverse complement strand
CATTGAATAAAGCTTCAAACTGTTCAGTGCGTATTTGTAAGTCTTGTTCGATTTTCTTTCGCTCAGTAATATCGCGAGCTGAACAATAAAATAATTGCTCTTCGATAATTGTGACGACACTCCACAACATATTACGCACTTCACCATTTTTAGCACAATAACGGTTTTCAAAAGCCTGTGCATTTCCACCAACGCTTAATTTTTGAACTTCAGCTAGGGTCTTATATCTATCTTTTGGATGCACAAACTCAATGAATGGCCGAGCTAATAACTCTTCTATTGTGTAACCTAACGCTTTCTCCCAAGCGCTATTGAGTTTTTTAAAATACCCATCAAAGCTAACGGTACATAGCATTTCTTGTGATAGTGTAAAAAAGCGGCGGCTGTCATCAATGGCTTTTTTGCGTGCAGATATATCATCTATCACGACAATAAAATAGTCGATTTCATGATTAGCGTCGCGCACGCAGCCCACTTCTAAATCGACCCACAGTATGGATTGATCTTTGCGAATATAGCGTTTTTCCATGCTAAAGCAATTAATATTACCCGTTAACATGCTTTCATAGCCAGCCAGATTCTCAGCTAAATCGTCTGGATGGGTAATTTTTTTATATTGATTAAATAATAACTCTGCAGCAGAGTAACCTACCATGCGGCAAAATTTGGAGTTAATTCGTAATAGTCGGCCATCATGCGCCACGTGCGCAATGCCCACCGATGCATTTTCGAAAGTGGCGCGAAACAACTGTTCACTGGCTTGCAGTTTTGCTTGCGCAGACACTTGCTGGGTAACATCGCGGAACAGGATGACAGCACCATCAATAGTGCCGTCAAGATTAGTAATAGGTGCGCACGAGCCGAAAATAGCATGTTCATTGCCTCTACGTGAAACTAGCAAGTTGTTTTTAGGCAAATAGTTAATAATACCTTGCGCTAAAGTTTCTAATGCCAGTGAAACAACGGGTTGGCGGGTTTCTGTATTGATAATATAGAGAATCTCATCAACTGGCATGCCGATTGCCTCTGTCTGCGACCAACCAGTGAGCTTCTCTCCAGCGAGATTAATCCGAGTAATACGTGCACTGTTATCGGTGGCAATAACCGCATCGCCAATAGAATTAAAGGTGGCTGCCAGTATTTTGCAATCTAAATCCACAGCACTGGCTTTTGAATCAGCTTGATTGGTACAAGTATTAGAATTTACGCTGGCTTTTTTAAGTGTGGCGGACTTGTCGACTTTTTCTAACATACCCATCCCTTTATAAATACTTTATTGATGGTTTATTGAATATTTGATGCTAGCTTAACCATTATTTGACAAATAAAACCTTTAATTTATTTTACACCTTTATATTTTAAAACTATGTGCGGCCACACACATAGCAGATTAATACCAAATCTCTTTTGTTTAGCAAATTAAAACCATTTTAATTGAGACCTTTGCACGAGATAGACCATTTCCCAGCAAACCTGTGTGCAATGAGATAATAAAGGCTGTGTAATTTAGCTGAGAATCAACATCATGGCCTGGAAGAACCAAAGCAAAGAAGTTTCATAGTACAGCAATTTATGTTGGGTATAATTTTTGAACTTTTAGTTAGAGAAGTTAACGAATGGGTTTTCTAATTTAACACCCGTCCGCTCAAAATCAGCTATATTTCTTGTAACTACCGTCATATTGTGAATAAGCGCAATAGCAGCAATTTGTTTATCTATAGGGTGTTGGTGATGTGGAGACATCAGCTTCCCCCACACTTGAGCGCAGTCCTCATCAAAGCTAAGCACTCGGTCAGAATATTGCGTGACAACAATATCCAACCAAGCCTCTAGTAGTGCAGCTTGACTAACATCACCACGATGGCGGATATTTTCTACGCCACGTCGAATCTCGCCAATAGTCTGCGCTGAAATGTAGATATCGGCCGGATCGGCTTCTTTCCAAAACTTTTGCACGCTGAGATTTGCATTTTTGCCCTTACGCGCTTCACTGACCACATTGGTATCGACTAAATACATCGTTAAGCTTGGCTATTACGTAAATCAAAATCTGAATCTAAGCCAACGTTTGGCATGCTCGCTAACACCTCGGCAAATGAACGACGGTGCGGCCTTGTTAGAACTGCACGTAAAATCTCACGATGCTCAGCTTCAGCACTGCGTCCATGAGAAGCTGCAAGTTGCTTCAGTGCAAAAGCAACGTCTTCATCAATATTGCGTACAACAAGATTAGTAGCCATTTTTTAATTCCTTAAGGTGTAATCATTGATAGCATATTAGCACGCGAATTGTAATCATTGCAATCACTGATGGCATGCGTTGCGTTTTCCCGTAAACTTTTGATTAATGATACATGATGTTCTCACGGCATGAGCCTGGTTTCAATTAGCCCGACTGGCTGGATCGGGGATTTTCTGCCATCTGTTGGAAATGGGCTAACTTCCGCATAGGGTCGATGGCCGTCAGTGTCGTACTAAACCTCCCCTGCCTGTAATGGTCAAGTAAATTAGGACACCTCGATCGGCACATTTACTTCATTATTGCCTTGCTGATTTTTTGCGCCCTTCCTTTCTGTCTTTTTCATTTCA
>JAYWDO010000015.1:0-42020 GCA_043779795.1 Pseudomonadota bacterium | reverse complement strand
CATGATTAGAATCACTGAAATTAAATTACCGCTTGAGCATACACCTAACGACATTAATGCCACACTTATCAAGAAATTAGGCATTAATGCAGCTGACTTAGTTGAATACTCAATTTTTAAGCGTGGCGTTGATGCACGTAAAGCCAATGCCATTTTATTAGCCTACACTTTAGATGTTACTGTAAAAGGCGAGGCTAAAGTTTTAGCTAAACTGCGTAAAGACCCACACGTAAAACTTGCACCAGACACTTCTTATCAGTTTGTAGCCAAAGCGCCTGGAACGCTCAAAAATAGACCTATTGTGGTTGGTCTAGGCCCTTCTGGCTTATTTGCCGCTTTAATTTTAGCGCAATCTGGCTTTAAACCTTTGGTGTTAGAGCGTGGCAAAGCAGTGCGTGAGCGCACTAAAGATACATTCAACTTTTGGCGAACAAGTGTGCTTAATACAGAATCGAACGTGCAGTTTGGTGAAGGGGGCGCTGGTACATTCTCTGACGGCAAGCTTTACAGCCAAATTAAAGATCCTAATCATTACGGTCGCAAAGTATTAAATGAGTTTGTAAAAGCAGGTGCGCCAGCAGAGATTTTATACGTGAGCCATCCGCATATCGGTACGTTTAGATTAGTTGGCATGGTCGAAAAAATGCGCGAAACTATCATCGCGCTAGGCGGCGAAATTCGCTTTGAAAGCCGTGTTGATGATATTGAAATTGGTCTGGATGCAGAAGGTCAAAATCAGGTACAAGCGTTGGTATTGGCCAGTGGCGAGCGGATTGAAGCAAACCACGTAGTATTAGCGGTTGGTCACAGCGCTCGCGATACTTTTGAAATGATACACAAACGCGGCATTTTTATTGAAGCTAAGCCTTTTAGTATCGGCTTTAGAATCGAGCACCCACAATCACTCATCGATAGCGCACGTCATGGACCAAACGCACAACATCCTATTTTAGGTGCAGCCGATTATAAGCTTGTACACCATGCCAGCAACGGCCGCAGTGTGTACAGTTTTTGCATGTGCCCGGGCGGCACGGTTGTGGCTTCAGCTTCTGAAGAAGGTTGCGTTGTCACTAACGGCATGAGCCAATATTCACGTAACGAACGCAATGCCAACGCGGGCATTGTGGTTGGCATTACGCCTGAAGTGGATTTTCCTGGAGACCCATTAGCCGGTATGGAGTTACAGCGCAAATGGGAACACCAAGCTTACTTATTAGGCGGCAGCACTTATCAAGCACCGGGACAGTTAGTCGGTGACTTTTTAGCCAATCAACCTTCGACCCAGTTTGGTGAAGTAATGCCTTCATATACGCCTTGTGTGCATCTGACAAACTTAGATACGGCACTACCTGAATATGTCATTAGCGCGATTCGTGAAGCGATTCCACAGTTTGCAAAACAGATCAAAGGCTTTGACCTTGCTGACGGCATACTCACTGGCGTTGAAACGCGCACTTCATCGCCTATCCGTATTAAACGTAACGATGATAATCTGCAAAGCATCAACACCAAAGGTTTGTATCCTACTGGTGAAGGTGCTGGCTACGCTGGCGGCATATTATCCGCGGGGGTGGACGGAATAAGAGCCGCTGAAGCCGTTGCTTTGAGCATGTCAAAATAAAACAGGGATTGAAATGCCACTTCAATCCCTGTAGTTCTAATTGCGATAGTTTGGCTGGCTAGTTTAACTAGGCCAGCGTAACGGAAATTTCATGCGTCGCCGTTTCACCAAGATTATCCTGCCAAGTCACCGCAACAATATCACCCAATTTTGCGCCCTTTAATCTAAACGTAAGATAAGGATTTTTTGATATACCAGTTCCCCACTGAGCTTCTAGTACAACTTTTCCATTCAAGGTCGCGGTGACTAATTGCACAAAATGCGCTGGAATCAGCCTATCAAAATCATCTTTTTTGCGCCCCGTTTCCATCGGATGGCTCATTAATACTTTTACTTCTGTCATGCCATCCTTCAGTTGGGCGCGCATCTTCATATTATCTGCATTCAGTTCAGCCATATTATCCACACCCATTTTCTAATACGATGACATTTCTTGAATGCGTAAAATATTGATTACCAGCTTTCACAACCACTTTAATATCTGAAGTATCGGCCATTTTAATGCGCGTCACAATAAACGGCTCGGCACCATGAGTAAACTTAAAGTGTGCTATCAGCGGTGTTGGATTTTTCTCTACCAAAATTGAAATACTCTCTGTATACGCAATGTTACTTTTCACCTCCACCTGAACAATAGCGCCGTTCTCAGCGTGGTCTGGGGCGATAATTTGAATATCTTGGCTGACGATTTCATCATGTATTGCCAAATTTTCACTCGCTTCATTTAATTTGGTGGTTTCAAATGCGGCTTTGTTCCACAGCGCAGCTAATGCACTCAACGGCTGCATTAATACTAAAGATGCGGCTCCTAGTAATAAGCTTAAAAAATTTCTACGTTGCATCATCCATATCCAATCATCCTTTTTTAGCATTGACCATCATGCGACGAAGCTCTACTAGCCGTGCCTCAACAATCGATTTTTGGTAAAAATCACCATCACTGGCTTTAGTTGCCAACTCCATTTGCTCAATAGACCGCGCAAGGTCATATTTTCTATAATACGCTTCACTAAGCGCTTGGTGGCTAAGTAATACTTTATTTTGCATGGTGTAGGCTTTCGCCAGGGCATCATAAAAATACGCATCATCTGGATACAAACTTAGTTTTTCTTTAACCAGCTGAATCGCGTTATCGGCCTGCTTAATCGCCAAAAAGTGATCTGTATACCCGTAAATCAAAGCACGGTTATCTGGAAACAACTTCAAAGCTACAGCATATTGCTTGGCGGCCAGTTGTGGATTATTTTTAGCTACCTGCAAACGCGCGCTTAAATTTTCAATCATAGGGTGTATAGGCGCGTTTTTTTTCAGCCATACAATCTCTTTTTCAGCCTGAGAAAAAGCATTATTACGCAAATAAGCCACCGCCAAACCATAATGCTCCGCCGCTTCATTGGTATAACGATGTTCACGAACATTTTGCTCAAATACCATAATATTAGTTTCTACCGCACCATTGTTTGCCAGTAATTTAGCCCTCACATATTGAAACTCAACACTATCAGAGACTTGCTTATAAGGCATCTGCTCAACCCTATTCGCCATATCTGCTATACGCTCGCTGGTTAATGGGTGGGTGCGTAAAAAGCTAGGTGCACCGCCTTCAGCAAAACGCGTACCACGCTGTAAGGTGGTAAAAAAAGTGGGCATCGCACGTACATCAAATCCCGCATTGTTCAATATTTGCAAGCCAATACGGTCAGCCTCACGCTCATGTTCACGGGTATAATCTAGCTTATTTTGTATACCAACGGCAGATGCGGTAGTAAGCGCACCGCTTGCTAACTGTGGGTTCGCACGTGCTACTAATAAAGCCAAGGCAATACCCGCGATGTTTTTAAATGTATCGTATTTTTGCGAAGCTAACATACGCGCCAAATGATGTTGCGTTACATGGCCAATTTCATGGCCCAACACACTCGCTAATTCAGATTCACTATTAGATGCCAAAATCAGACCCGTATGTACGCCCACCACGCCGCCTGGCATGGCAAAGGCGTTAATTGAGTTATCTTGCACCACAAAAAAATTGAATTTTAGCTGGCTATCAGGGCTACTAGAAACTAACTTGCTACCTAAAGCCTGCAAATAAGCAGTAATTTCTGCGTCTTGCACTACATCATCACTAATGGCAACATCACGTAAAATCTGTTCGGCAATGGCCTGCTCTTGTAATGGTGAAAGCACAGTTTGCGAAACATCGCCCAGCTCAGGCAAATCGTTCGCCCATACGATATTTGCACCTAAATTAGTCGTCAATAAAACTGCAATTACCATACTCTTTAATTTCATTGTTATTATGATAATAGCTTTATGATTCTAGTTCAGCAGGATTTGTTAATGGAAAGTAAAAAAATGAGCGAAACACAGAAAACAGCCACAAAAACACCAATCAATATACTCACCCATTTTGATAGTAGCGGCCAAGCACACATGGTAGATGTCGGTGATAAAGCCCACACAAAGCGCATCGCAATTGCCAGCGGCATTATCAGCATGCTGCCTGCCACATTACAGCTCATTAAAAATGGTGACGCTAAAAAAGGTGACGTACTGGGCATTGCCCGCATCGCCGCTATTCAAGGCTCAAAACGCACGTCTGATTTAATTCCACTTTGCCACCCGATTAGCCTGACTAAAGTCAGTGTGACGTTTGAAATAGACGAAAACAGCCATGCAATCAGTATGGCCGTCACCACTGAAACCACAGGCCAAACCGGCGTTGAAATGGAAGCGCTCACCGCTGTAAGTGTAGGCTTACTGACGATTTATGATATGTGCAAAGCGGCTGATAGAGGCATGAAGATAAGCGAGATTAAACTGCTGGAAAAACATGGCGGTAAATCGGGTGATTGGGTTGCAGCGTAAATTGCTACTTTAATTAACTAACTATATTAGGAGAATCAATTGGTTAAATTATTATTAGTTTGTGCAATATGTATCATGACATTCACTGCCTGTGAAAAGCAAAAACAAGCCTCAGCGGAGGTTGGGGCTATTCCTAAACAGATTATTGATAAAGCGACTAATGATATTAATAATGCTACAGCGCTTGCGGCAGAGCAGTTGAAAGTGGCTGAGAGTGAAAATGCGCCTACAGATGCGGAGAAATAAGCTGATTAAGCACTTCACATAGTATGCAAACCATCAATTTGCATACCATGCCGGCTTTTACGACGACGCACCATGAAATCGACTAGGCTGAAGCCAACAAGCATCATTACGTAGCTTTCAGGTTCCGGTACTGCGGACAACGACAGTCCAGAGCAGCTTGAGATATTACCTTCGTCCACAATAATGCCACCCCCGTTATTTAACGTAATGGTACCAGAGGTCAAAAGATTGGAGCAGCCTGAACATATTGAGACTCCTCTGCTATCTGCAACCGTAATAATGCCGCCATCAGCTTTTAACAAAATGTTACCACTAGGCGCCAGTACAACGCCGGACATATTAACGCTATTAGCAACCACTGATAGGCTGCCCTTTAGCCCATTTTCGGGGAGTATAGGATTCATATTAACGCTATTAGCAACCACTGATAGGCTGCCGCCAGAGCCTAATATTATTGAGCCCAATACGGAAATGCTAGCAGGTGTTTCAAGCCATAGACTATTCAGCCCCAAATCAAGCGTCCCAGCAATGTCAATATTCCCCATTGCTAACATTTCGATTGGCTGCGTCGAGGTAAACCCGCTAAAACTGACCGTTACACCGCTAGGAATGAACATATTAGTAAAATTGAATGTTTGCTGTGTTAGGTCAAAAACCACAGAAGTAGTCGGATTGAAATACCCATCGATTCCGCTTGATGTATAAGCATTTGCGGTAAATGAAAAAACTAATGCTAAGACCGACATTGCTATTCGCAAAGAAGTTATCAAGCTGCTATTCAAGGGAATCTCCTGAGACACTGTTGTCTATATACAGTGTAAAAGTACCACATTACATTTGCATGATGACGGCCTAGGCAATCAGGACTATACGGGTGTTTATTTGCACACCAATGTGAGTCGCATGACGTTACTGTAGCAGTGTGCAAGAAACTCGCTTGCACACCCTAGGTCTAAAAACTAATTAAGTAAGCAAGTGTATGGCATTGCATCGACTTCTGGCTTTTCACCAAGAATTAAGGCTGTCACCAACTTCGCACTAGCTGGCGCCATCGTTAAGCCGTATCTAAAATGACCGGTATTTAGATAGAGATTTTCGATCGTTGGATGTGCGCCAATAGTCGGTAAATTTTCTGGTGTGCCTGGGCGCAAACCGCTCCAGTGTTTGATGATAGGCATGCCTTTTAACGCCGGCATAATGGCTTCAGCTTTTGCGCTAATTTCATCGCGTACTGCGTCCGTCACACTGGTGTCAAAGCCTACGTCCTCTAAAGTGCTACCAGCCAATAAATAGCCATCGCGGCGCGGTATCATGTAGAAGCCTTCTCGATACACAATTTGCTCAAGGTTCTTTTTAGGTTGATAAAGCAGAATCTGCCCGCGCATGGGTTTGATATTAAGCTTTGCCGTAGTGTCTTTAAGTAAATCAAAGCTCCACGCACCAGAAGTAACCACAAACTGGTCTGCGCTTAAGGTTTCACCACTTGTTGTTTGCCACTCGTTTAACACATCCGTTTGTTGCAGCGGCATAAGTTGCGTATGTTCCAGCATGGTGACGTTGTTTTGTTCTAACCACTTACGCATGGCTTGCATGAGGTATGGCGGACGAATTTGGCAGATGCTCGGTAGCCAAAGCGCGTCTTCACCGCTTAAAGATTGCACACCAAACGCTGAGGCTTTGACGGCCTGCACGGGTACTTGATGCGATGCGCACCAAGTTTGAGCCGCTTGCAGGTCAAAATTTGGCAGCAATAAAAAACCTGATTGTTCAAAATTAGCATCTACGCCTGTTTCACCTTGTAAGCGTTCGCTAAGTTGACGATAGAAGTTTGCACCACTGTTGGTGAGCGCATTGACTTGTTCTGAATACATCCAAGGTAATAATGGGAAAATAATGCCGCCGCCAGCCCATGAAGATTCGCCTGAGGTTTGGCTGGCAATCTGGTTGCGCTCGACAATGGTAACGCGGCAGCCGCGACTGACTAATTCCATTGCGGTCATACAGCCAACTATGCCGCCGCCGATAATCATTACGTGTTTTTTCATTTACGCCTTCAACTTACTGACTCAAACTTATTTAATGGCTATGCGGCCTATCAATAGAGCATTTTGCGCATTGGTTAAACCGGCAGGATGCCCAAGCAGCACGATGACATCACCTTCAGCCAATATGCTATCAACGCTAGGCTCTGTACCGTTAGAATTCGGACGGCGAATAGATTTAACTTCTACCGAAAAATTTTCTAGATGCATATCAGCCAAACGCCGACCAATCGCAAATGTGCCTGCTGAAATAATTACCGAATGCAGCCGCACTTGTTGTTTTTCTATATCGTCATCTTCAGCATCTGAAATACCGTGAAAATAACCTCTAAATAATTTATAGCGTTCTTCACGAAAAATACGTATGCGCTTGACTACCCGATTAAGCGGCACGCCGAGTAACATAAGCGCATGCGAGGCTAACATTAAGCTGCCTTCTAAAATCTCAGGCACGACTTCAGTGGCGCCAGCTTCACGCAATGCCTCCATATTGGAATCGTCCACAGTACGCACGATGACAGGCAATTGTGGATAGCTCTCTTGCACAATGTGCAAAATCTTCATGGCGGCACGATTATCTGCATAACTGATGACCAACGCTTTAGCCCGTGCGCCGCCAGCGGCCTCTAGCACCACGCGCCGCGCAGCATCGCCAAACATCACGTTTTCACCCGCTGTCGCCGCCTCTAACACTCTTGATGGATCAATATCTAACGCAACAAAAGGGATTTTCTCTTCTTTTAAAAAACGGCCTAAATACTGTCCGCTACGACCATACCCACAAATAATCACATGGTTATGTAAGTGCTTACCAATATCCTCGATGTCTTGCACCACTTGCCCACTATTGCGGCTGTAACTGCTGACTAAGCGCCTTGTAATGCGGCCGTTGTACTGAATAATAAAAGGCGCAATGACCATAGAAAGCAATGATGCAGCAAGAATAAGTTGCAATGCTGGCCCGCTGATAAGCTTTTGCTCTACCCCTAGCGCCAAAATTACAAAACTAAACTCGCCAGCTTGCGCCAGAATCAAGCCGGTACGAATCGCCACACCAGTTTCGTATTTTACAAATCGAACAACCAAAGCCACGGTAGCGGCTTTGAATAAAACGAAGCCGACTAAAATTAACAGCACCAAAGCAATATTGTTGAAAATTTGTTCAAGATTCAGCAACATGCCAACGCTAATAAAAAACAAGCCAAGTAAAATATCCCGAAACGGTGAAATATCTGATTCAACTTGATAGCGAAATTTCGTTTCTGAAATCAACATGCCGGCTATAAAAGCCCCTAATGCATAAGACAAACCAGCTAACTTAGTGGCGTAGGCCAATAGTAAAGTCACCATCAACACGTTCATTACAAACAGCTCACGTGAACGCTGACCAGCGACTAAGTTGAACCATGGGTTAATAATCCATTTGCCTATGGTAAACAGGAATAACAGCATGACGGCAGCTTTTAATAAAGCCAAGCCAAGCACATTAGTTAAATTAGCATCAGCCATACCTAACGCAGGAATAAGCACCAAAATGGGCACTACGGCGATGTCTTGAAACAATAATACGCCTATGCTCAAACGACCATGACGCGAATTAAGATCAACCCGCTCAGCCAATATTTTAGAAACAATCGCCGTAGAAGACATCGTCAAAGCGGAGCCAATGACGAAAGCCGCAGGCCAATCTAAGCCTGCAAGTTTAGCAATGCCCATCACGGCTGAAAGCGTAACAAGCACCTGCGCGCCACCTAAGCCAAGCACTTTCTTCCGCATGGCGTACAGCTGCGGCAAGCTAAATTCAAGCCCAATACTAAACATTAAAAACACGATACCGAACTCTGCAAACTCACGTGTTGCGTTTGTATCCGGTAACAACCCAAAAGTATGCGGGCCCAACGCCAAACCGACCAAGAAATAAGCCAGCATAGCAGGCAACTGAAATGCGCGAAATAGCGCCACAGCCAGCACCGAGCTAATAAGCAGAATTAAAATTAAAGGTAATGTGTCAAACATAATGTTCTTGATAATTTTATTGGTTTTTTGATTGTGCTCTATTGTTTCACATCAACAGACCGCTATGAAAATTTTTATGTAGCATTTTTGCATTTGCAAACCAATGCATTATCAGCATTGCTTTAATATGATTTTTAGCCATTCAGCAAAAACTATGCCCAAAGCACAACTTTTTTATAAATTCCACTAACAATGTCATCATTAGTCGCCATTTAGGCTTTATAAGTAAGCCGTTCCCTTTTATACTAAACAACCATGATGTAATTTTTAATGCAGCTATTTAATGAACCAGCAATCACAATGTCATCACTCATGAATGAACTGCAACCAGATCAAGTCAAGCAAGCTACATTATTGCTAGCGCGCGACATATTATTGCTTGAGGCGAATGAAATTAACGCGCTCGCTTCTAGACTCAATGGCCAATTTACAGATGCAGTAGCGCTGATTTTGCAATGCAAAGGTCGCGTAGTGGTAAGCGGTATGGGTAAGTCTGGTCATATTGGCGGAAAAATTGCATCAACCTTGGCAAGTACTGGTACACCTGCGTTCTTTATGCACCCAGCTGAAGCCAGTCATGGCGATTTAGGTATGATCACTACCGGCGACATTATCATTGCGCTTTCCAACTCTGGTGAAAGCGATGAAATACTCGCAATTGTAGCGCCGCTAAAACGTTTGGGTGCAAGCATCATTGCCATTACTGGCAACGATAATTCTACTTTAGCCAAAGCGGCTGATATTCACTTAAGCGCGCACGTAGAAAAAGAAGCTTGCCCATTAGGCTTAGCGCCCACTTCAAGCACTACAGTAGCCCTAGCACTTGGCGATGCGCTGGCTTTATGTGTGTTAGACCAACGTGATTTTACCGCTGAAGATTTTGCACGTTCTCATCCTGGCGGTAGCTTAGGGCGGCGCTTACTCATTCATGTAAGTGATTTAATGCGTACTGACAACAATATTCCGCAAGTGCTTGCTAGCGCATCACTTCAACAAGGTTTACTCGAAATGTCACGTAAAGGCTTAGGCCTAACCGCCATTGTAGATACAGGCAATAAGCCTATTGGCATTTTTACCGATGGCGATTTACGCCGTGCCTTTGAGAAAAATATTAATGTTGCAACGGCAAGCATCGCTGATGTGATGCATCAAAACCCTTTTACCATTCATCAAGATAAATTGGCAATTGAGGCAGTTGAAATAATGGAGCAACGCAAAATCAATGCATTATTAGTCACTAATGATGTTGGCATTTTAGTCGGTGCGTTGAATATGCATGATCTTTTGTTAGCGAAAGTGGTTTAAATATAGATGGCGACTTCAGAATTCAACATGCAACTAACAACCGAGCTTAAAGAACGCTTCAAAAATATTAAGCTATTAGTGCTTGATGTAGATGGCGTAATGACTGATGGCGGCCTGACCATAGGTGATGATGGGTTGGAATATAAAACTTTTCATGCGCATGATGGTTTAGGCATGAAGCTACTCAAAGCCACTGGCGTTGAGCTAGCCATTATTACAGGTCGCACTTCAAATATTGTTAAGCAGCGCGCTGAAAGCACTGGTGTCGCGCATTTTTACCAAGGCGCTTCAGATAAGCTAGTCGCATTCAATGATTTAATAGCGAAGAGTGGATTAGCAGCAAATCAATGTGCTTTTATGGGTGACGATGTCGTCGATTTGCCACCAATGCTGAGATGCGGCCTTGCACTTGCAGTGCCAGATTCACCTGCATTGGTGCTAAAACATGCCCATTATGTGACCAACAAAGCAGGTGGTCACGGTGCAGTGCGAGAAGTCTGTGAGCTGATTATGCAGGCACAAGGCACTTTTGCCGGACAAATGGCACAATTTTTAACGCAGGCTAGCATTTCTAACTAAGCATGCGGCTAATTAACACCATGCGATGCGCACTAATTAGCGTAAGCTTTACGCGAATACTGAGCTATTCAGCATGACAATTGGGACTCGCTCTGCGATTGTTTTTCCACTAGTGCTACTGACGATGCTAGCACTACTGACGTTTTGGATTAGTAAGGCTGTGCAGACGCCAAAGCCAAAAATAGACGGTAGCAGCAGGCATGATCCAGATTACATTATGAGCAACTTCGTGACGACACAAACCGACATCAATGGTGCGCTACGCTATAAATTAGCGGCGGTAGAAATGACACATTTTCCTGATGACGACACCACGAATTTGCAACGCCCTCGATACACCCAGTTTGCCGTTGGCAAACCGTATACGCAAGTTGAAGGTTTACGCGGTTATGTCTCTAGCAATGGCGAAAAAGTTGAGTTGGTTGACCGCGTAAAAATTACTCGGCAAGCATTTGCGGGCAAAGATGAAATGACGATAGACACTGATTACCTCAAAATTTTACCTAATGAAGACATGGTCAGCACAGACCGTCCTGTGGTGATTCGGCAGGCGCCAAAAACGGTAATCTACGCGACGGGTATGATCTACGAAAAGCAAAAAAACACCATCACCTTGCTACATAAAGTACGTGCACATTACGAGAAGCCTAGTATTCGCGCTAAAGTGACTAAGCCTAAGGCCAAATTAACACAAAGTAATCAAGCGGTTGCTTCTGGCTCGCCAGCAAAATCAGCGGTCAAAGCCAATAAAATGCAAACTAAACCCCAAGAATCTAACACCACCAATAACGCGCGCATTCGGAGACGCTATGAGTAAGCACATAACAGTAATAAAACGCGACTTGATCATGCCTTATATTTTAGTCAGCTTTGCATTGCTAGGGTTCTCTAGCCAGGTGTTAGCTGAATCTGCCGACCGCGACAAACCGATTGATTTGGAAGCAGATTCAGTCAAAGTTGACGATGCAAAGCAAATCAGCACCTACTCAGGCAATGTGATTCTAACGCAAGGCACATTAGTGATTCATGCAGAAAAACTGATTGTGCGTGAGGACAAAGAGGGCTTTCAACATAGCACTTCATTAGGAAACCCAACCACGTTCAAACAAAAAAGTGAGGGTAAAAACGAATATATGGAAGGTAGTGCGCAGCGCATTGAATATGATGGTCGCATGGACAAAGTGCAGCTTTATACGAAAGCTTGGGTAAAGCGCGGTGAAGACATTGTGCATGGCGATTACATTATGTATGACGCTAACGCAGAATACGCAGAAGTGATTGGTGGTGCTAAATCATCTGAAGGCGGCACCTCAAGCGGTCGGGTACGCGCTATTATTCAACCAAAAAACAAAAAAGCACCAGAGTCTAATACACCGTCTAATGCACCTAATACACCTAAGCCAGCAACCGACAAAGCAACTCCTGCAACCACCCCTGCGCCAAGCAATAGCCAAGCACCCGCTAAAGTGATGCGCTTGAGCAGAACTTTAGAACTCAGTACCGAACCAAAATAATCAACCATGCTCTTGAATAAAAATCAACAACCCAACTAAGACCTAGGCATTATGAGCGAACTCATTGTAGAAAATTTGCGAAAATCGTACAAAGCCCGCACGGTTGTACAAGACATTTCTTTAAGCATAAAAAGCGGTGAAGTCGTAGGCTTGTTAGGCCCGAATGGTGCAGGTAAAACTACCAGCTTTTATATGATGGTCGGCTTAGTGCCTTTAGACGAAGGTCGGATTTTATTAGACGGCAAAGATTTGAGCCGTATGCCTATTCACATGCGTGCAAGAATGGGCTTATCTTATCTGCCACAAGAGCCTTCAATATTTCGCAAACTCACAGTGTCTGAGAACATTCTTGCAGTGTTACAACTGCAAGACATATCCGAAGCGGCAATGGATGAAAAGCTAGAATCATTACTTGAAGAATTACATATCACGCACATTAGCAACAATGCCGCGGTAAGTTTATCTGGCGGTGAGCGTCGTCGCGTTGAAATTGCACGTTGCTTGGCCACGAACCCGCGTTTTATTTTGTTAGATGAACCATTTGCGGGTATTGACCCAATTGCCGTGATTGATATTCAAAAGATCATCCACTTTTTAACCGCACGAGACATCGGCGTGCTCATTACCGACCACAATGTGCGTGAAACTTTAGGTATTTGTGACCGCGCTTATATCGTTAATCAAGGTCATGTATTTGCCTCTGGCATTCCGAGTGAAATTGTTGAAAACGAGAGTGTGCGTGAAGTTTATTTGGGCAAAAATTTCCGTCTATGAAGCAAGGTTTACAACTTAGATTTTCGCAGAACCTTTCGCTCACGCCCCAGTTACAGCAAGCGATTAGGTTATTGCAGCTTTCTACATTGGAACTTAATCAAGAAATTGAGCTTTTAATGCAAACGAATCCCCTATTAGAAAGAGGCGATGCGGGCGAAGATGAATACGGTAATGCAACAGATAACAGTGCGGATGAAATCACATTAAATACTAGTAGTGACAGTACACATGAAATCAATGCTGAATCTACACAAGACTATAACCAAGACAGCAGTCAAAATAACACACCAAATGAAGATGCATTTAATACAGATTTTTCTGAGCGTAGTGTTGAACCGAAGCAAAGTGAATCCAGCCAAGCAGAATTAGCCTCATCTGAATCCAATCAAAAAGATGAACCTGCTGATTTTCAGGCTGAATTCAATGACGAGTTTGATGAGTTCTCCAACGGTAGTCGTTGGGATGAAAATAGCACGCCATCGGATGATGATAGCGATTTCAGGCAGCAAGAAACCTTGCAAATAAGCCTGCGCGACCATTTACTTTCGCAACTAAAATTAATGCCATTATCAGAACGTGACCAATCGCTCACTCTACTACTGGTAGACAGTATTAACGAAGACGGTTATTTGGTTGAGTCACTCGAAGATATGATAGAAGAAATGCCCTTAGAGCTAGAAATAGACCTATTAGAAATACAAACAGCATTGCGCCACATTCAACATCTAGACCCTATAGGTGTAGGTGCACGCAACCTAAGTGAGTGCTTGCTACTGCAACTAGACACATTGCCAAAAACCACACCACATTTAGCATTGGCTAAATTAATGGCCAAACATTACTTGCCTGCACTTGGTGCGCGCGACTTTGTTAAATTGCGCAAAGAACTAGCTTGCGATGAAACCATACTAAAAAACGTACAGCAAATAATTACCAGCTTAAATCCACGGCCTGGCAGCGCATTCAGTATCATTGGTTCTGAGCATTTTATTCAACATGAAGTCATCGTTAAAAAGGTAAAAGGTATTTGGATCACCAGCTTGAATGATGGCGTGATTCCTAAGCTCAAAATCAATCAGCTCTATGCCAGCATTTTGAAACGTAATCGTGATAGTTCAAGCCAGTATCTACAAAGCCAAATGCAAGAAGCTAAATGGATGATTAAGAACATTCAACAGCGTTTCTCAACCATTTTGCGTGTTTCACAAGCGATTGCTGATCGGCAACGTAACTTTTTGGAATATGGCGAAGTAGCAATGCGGCCGCTAGTATTACGTGAAATTGCTGATGAATTAGATTTACACGAATCAACAATCTCACGTGTGACTACCAATAAGTATATGCTTACACCACGCGGTATTTTTGAGCTTAAATATTTTTTTGGTAGTTCTGTGGCAACAGATACTGGTGGTACATGTTCTGCCACGGCGATTCGCGCGTTGATTAAACAATTAGTAGATCAAGAAAATCCAAAGAAACCCTATTCAGATAATCAAATTACTGAGCTATTAGCTAAGCAAGGCATTGTGGTAGCACGTCGCACTATTGCCAAATACCGTGAGTCACTCAACATTGCACCTGCAAATTTAAGAAAATCACTGTAAGTAAGTTTTCTACTATAGCACCAAATTGCCCGACAGAATTGTCGTCGTAAAATATCTTATTTTTGCCCATATTTTTCTTTTTTTCACTAGCACAGACGCGAATTAAAGTAGTAAACTGAAATTGTTCGAGAATTTTGAAGCTCTAAAAATCTTCCAATGGTGTAGGTTTTGGCAGTTCAAAATTTGAGAATACTTTAATAAGGAGTAAGTCATGAATTTACAATTAACTGGTCATCATTTAGAAGTAACCCCTGCATTACGCGATTATGTCACAAGCAAATTAGTCCGAATTAGCAACCACTTTGATCATGTAATCGATGTCAAAGTGACCTTGAGTGTTGAAAAGCTTGCCCAAAAGGTAGAAGCAACACTGCATGTTCCAGGCAACGATTTACACGCGGCTTGCGAAGATGACAATATGTACAGTGCCATTGACATGCTGACCGATAAATTAGATCGCCAAGTGGTAAAACACAAAGAAAAACATGCAGATCACCACAAGACGAATGGCGCAGTTAAACATCAAGCCGTTGAATAAAAATTAATTATTTATTCTTATTATAATCACTTATGGCTCAAATCAATGTAGCTGAGCTATTCAAACAAACCCGCCGTAAGCTCAAACTGAATTGGGTTGCCGGACTTAACGGCGGGTCTAATACCCTTACTAGCAATTCTGTTACAAAACCATCGTTGGCACTCATCGGCCACCTCAATTTCGTCCATCCTAATCGTGTGCAAGTCTTAGGTTGTGCTGAAATGGACTACTTACGAAGCCTGCAAACTTCAAATGCCAATGGTGCGATTGCCAATTTATACTCAACTGACCTCGCCGCTGTGATTGTTGCCAATGGCGAAGCTGTTCCAGAAACACTTATTGCCGCCGCCGACAGTCACAACACGCCTTTATTTACTTCATCGTTACGCAGCCCTGAGTTGATGGATGTATTAGGTCATTTCTTAGCGCAAGCAATGGCAGAATCAACCAGCATGCATGGTGTTTTTATGGAAGTGCAAGGTTTTGGTGTACTGATTAAAGGCGATGCAGCCATTGGTAAAAGTGAGCTTGCGCTAGAGCTTATTTCGCGTGGCCATCGTTTGATTGCCGATGATATTGTTGATTTCTTTCGCATTTCGCCTGAACGCGTTGAAGGGCGTTGCCCAGCTTTACTTCAAGACTTTTTAGAAGTGCGTGGTCTAGGTATTTTAAATATACGCGCACTATTTGGTGATAACTCAGTGAAGCCCACCAAGCCGCTTGATCTCATTATTCATCTTGCAATGGCAGATAAACAAGCGCCGCATCTTTTAGACCGGCTTAGCATCAAAACGCAGCATGAAGAAGTACTTGGTACAAAAATCTCAAAAGTGCATATTCCAATAGCGGCTGGACGCAATATCGCTGTGTTAGTTGAAGTGGCGATTCGTAACCACATGTTATTATTGCGAGGTATAAACGCCACCAAACAATTTACTCAACGTCAACAGCGTGAATTGAAGAAAAATAACTAAAACCTGCTGAGTGAAAGTGCGTTAAAGTGTCTTGATGAAACAACTCATTATTGTCACTGGGCTTTCAGGCTCAGGAAAAAGTATTGCACTTCGCGCACTTGAAGACAGTGGCTACTATTGCATAGACAACTTGCCAGCCACCATGCTACCTAACATTGCCGAGCATTTGCGCTCCGAAAAGCTAAGCGGTGAAAATCACGACCGCGTAGCAATCAGCATAGATAGCCGCAGCGCAGCGATTGAAACACTCCCCGCGCATATTGCACTTTTAAAATCACAAAACATCAGCACGCAAGTACTGTTTTTAGAATCCAACATTGAAACATTGGTAAAAAGGTTCAGTGAAACAAGGCGTAAACATCCTTTAAGTAAAGAAACCACTACGCTGGCTGAAAGTATTGCTTACGAGCGTGAGCTGTTAGGTGATTTAGGTAGCCTAGGACACGTAATTGATACTAGCCACCTAAGTGCCAATACGCTCAGAGGCTGGGTAAAAGAAGTGGTTTCAACTGACGCTGTTGGATTAACCCTACTCTTCACCTCATTTGGTTTCAAGCATGGTATTCCGCTAGATGCAGATTTTGTATTTGATGTACGCTGCCTGCCGAACCCACATTACTACCCTAATTTAAGCGACCTAACAGGCCGCGATACCGAAGTACAATCGTTTCTAAATACGCAAGAAAGCGTACATGAAATGCTCAAAGATATTCGCAATTATGTGGAAAAATGGCTACCATGCTTTATTACAGACAACCGTAGCTACTTAACAGTAGCCATTGGTTGCACAGGCGGGCAACATCGTTCTGTGTACTTTGTTGAGCAGTTAAGTCAATACTTCATGTTGAAACAAAAAGTACTTACGCGTCATAGAGAATTAAATTAAACGTAATATTGGTAATAAACAGTGCTAAATCGTAGTTCAGCAGTTAGTTTTTAAGCGCTAAAATAACTTAAAGTTGAGGAAATAATGATAGGCATTTTAATCATCGCACACGGAAGTCTGGGCGAAAGCCTGATGGAGTGTGCAAAACATGTTTGGGGAAAAGAGCCTCAACAATTGGCTTGTCTTGCAGTCAGCATCCATGATGACCCCAAGCTTTTTCTTGACAAGGCGAGCGCATTAACCATCTCGCTCAATAGCGGAGATGGTGTTCTAGTATTATCAGATATGTACGGTGCAACACCCTGCAATATGGTTAGCAAGCTACTGCAAGCTGGTGTTGTAGAAGGTATTGCTGGCGTAAATTTGCCAATGTTAATTAGGACTCTGACCTACCGCCAAGAACCACTAATGGCGCTCATTGAAAAAGCAGTCAGTGGCGGACGCGAAGGCGTTGTACATTTCAACCGTGAAAGTTGTGAAAGATATGATTAGCAAGCAGTTAGAGATTATCAACAAATTGGGCTTGCACGCCCGCGCCTCAACCAAACTTACACAAACTGCAAGTAAGTTTGTCAGTGAAATTTGGGTTGAGCGTAATGGCCGCCGCGTCAATGCAAAAAGCATCATGGGCGTGATGATGCTGGCTGCTGGCAAAAACGCGATTGTGACAATAGAAGCGAGTGGCGAAGATGAAGTACTGGCGATAGATGCTTTAACTGCGCTAATTGCAGACTATTTTGGGGAAGGCGAATAATGTCTTATGGTTATAAGTAAAAATGAGTAGCTTTAGCATACATGGCGTAGGTGTTTCAGGCGGCATTGCCATTGGACACGCACACTTAATTTCTAACGCATTGTTAGAAGTTGTACATTACCAACTACCAAAACATTTAATTGATGATGAGATTCTACGTTTTAGCAATGCTATCGCTACTGTTAAGCATGATTTAGAGTTAATCAATAGTAGCTTACGTAAAAATGCGCCCGCAGAACTAAGCGCATTTATTGGCACACACTTAATGATGCTGGCAGATAAATCCTTATCTGAAATCCCCAAAGACATCATCAAAAATGAACAATGTAATGCCGAGTGGGCGATTAAGCTACAAATGGACGACATTGTTGAACAGTTTGAGCAGATTGAAGATGAGTATCTACGTGAGCGTAAACAAGATGTGATTCAAGTCGTAGAACGCGTCATTAAAGTATTGCTCGGACACCCAAGCCAATTATCTACTGAGCAGCAATCCAACGCCCTGCATGAGGAGCGTAAACTTATTCTCGTGGCTCATGACATTTCACCTGCGGATGCTATTCAGTTTAAGCATCATCAGTTTGCTGCCTTTATTACAGATGTAGGTGGCGTTACTTCTCATACAGCCATTTTGGCGCGCAGCCTCAATATTCCATCCATCGTCGCCCTGCAACGCGCACACGATTTAATCAATGATGGTGAGCTGATTATTGTTGATGGTGGCCTAGGCGTTGTGATTGTTAGTCCATCTAATGAGATTTTGGCAGAATACAAACTACGCCAAGAGCAATGGGAGCTGGAGCAACAAAAACTACAGCGCATCAAATCTACCAAAGCAGTGACGATAGATGGCACGAATATCGAATTATTCGCCAATATTGAGGTGCCTGAAGACGTTGCGGCTGTAAACGCATCTGGCGCAACAGGCATCGGGCTTTATCGGACAGAGTTTTTGTTTATGAATCGTCGTGAAATGCCCGACGAAGAAGAACAGTTTACTGCCTATAAAACAGTCGCAGAGGCTATGAAAGGCGCGGTTGTCATTATCCGCACCTTAGATTTAGGCGCCGACAAACAGATGAATCCGGATACCATTGTGGCGTGTGCAAATCCGGCTTTAGGCTTGCGTGCTATTCGTTATTGCTTATCTGAACCGCTGATTTTTCACACGCAATTACGTGCACTGTTACGCGCGTCGCATTTTGGTAACATTAAAATCTTAGTGCCCATGCTATCAACCTTGTCTGAGTTACGGCAAACCAAGCTATTTTTAGAACGCGCTAAAGTGAGTTTGCGTAAACAAGACATTCCGTTTAATGAAAATATTGCGCTTGGTGGCATGATAGAAATTCCAGCAGCGGCTATTAATGCAGAAGCATTTGCTAAAGAACTCGACTTTTTATCGATTGGCACCAATGACTTAATTCAATATACTTTAGCGATAGATCGCACCGATGACGCGGTAGCCCACCTATACAACCCCTTGCATCCATCGGTATTAAAACTCATTTCGATGACCATTAAGGCTGGCAATAAATTGGGTAAATCAGTGTCAGTATGTGGCGAAATGGCTGGAGATTCCAAATTGACCAAGTTATTGATTGGCATGGGTATGCGCCAACTTTCGATGCATCCATCGCACATACTTAGCGTAAAACAGCAGATACTACATAGCCAACTCAGCATGCTCAGCGCGAATGCACGTAAAGTATTAGCGCAATCAGATATTGAAAAAATTGAACCACTTGTTGCAAAGTTTAATCAGACCTAAACATATAGATTGGAAGGATTATCATGTTAAATAATACTGATTTAGAAACAAGCGCTACTCCCAGTGGCGATGACAAGAACATTGCCACTATTACGCATTTAGCGGGCATAGTGTTCTCATTTGCTCCCGCTTTAATTGTATGGCTTCTAAAAAAAGATGACAGTGAATATATTGCCTCACAGGCTAAAGAAGCGCTAAATTTTCAAATTACCATGCTGATTTCTCAGTTTATAGCAGGCATATTAGTATGGATTTTAATTGGTTTTATGCTATTGCCGATTATTTGGCTACTTAATATTGTTTTATGCATCATTGCCGCCATCTCTACTAGTAAGGGCGAAAACTATCGCTATCCGATTTGCCTGCGTTTAATTAACTAGATCTAGTTAACTTGGCCTAATTATCAACTCGTTTTAAGGAATACTTTGTGTCAAACCCATTGTTATATCTTGCTGGCCTACCTAAATTTAATGAAGTTCAGCCTGAACATGTAAACCCTGCTATAGACAGCCTATTAAAAGAAGGCCGCGCTTTAATTGAAAACTTAGCGACTTCAACAGAGGCGCCAACATGGGGAAATTTTGCGCTTAAGCTAGAAGACCATAGCGAGAAAATTAGCCGCGCATGGAGCCAAGTCAGCCACATGAATGCCGTGGTCAATAGCCCAGAATTACGTGAAGCGTATAACGAAAACTTAGCCAAACTGACTGATTATGGCAGCGACATGTCGCAAGACGAACGCCTGTACGCCAAGTACAAAGCCATTCAAGCTAGCGCTGCGTTTGCTAACCTTAGCCCAACACAACAAACTATTATTAACCACGAAGTGCGTGATTTCAAACTAGGCGGTGCCGAGTTGCCAGAAGCGCAAAAAGCACGCTTTAAAGCCGTGAGTGAAGAACTCTCAAAGCTAGGTTCTAAGTTTGAAGAAAATATCATGGACAACACCAATGACTTTGCACATTACGTTGAAGATGTTGCCGATTTAGTAGGTTTGCCAGCCGATTCGATTGAAGCTGCGCTTGAGGCTGCGAAAGCCGAAAGCAAAGCAGGTTACAAATTTAGTCTACACTTCCCTTCATACTTACCCGTATTGCAATATGGTGAAAACCGCGCACTGCGTGAAACGCTTTACCGTGCTTATGCCACTCGCGCGTCAGAGTTCAGCAAAACAGAATGGGACAACACTCACTTAATTAGCGATATTCTAAAATTAAAAAAAGAAGAAGCGCAAACGCTGGGCTTTAACAACTACGCAGAGCTTTCACTGGCCACCAAGATGGCTGATAGCCCAAAGCAAGTCACCGAGTTTTTAGATACGCTGGCTAAACGCGCAAAACCGTATGCCGAACGCGACATGCAAGAGCTCATTGCCTACGCTAAAAAACTTGGGATTGAAGATATGCAATCGTGGGATGTCGGCTATGTAAGCGAAAAGCTACGTGAAGACAAATACGCTTTCTCAGACCAAGAAGTTAAACAATACTTCCCTGAGAGCAAAGTGCTGGCCGGTTTATTTAAAGTCACCGAAACCATATTCGGCGTACAAGTACAAAAAGCCGAAGCCCCGCTATGGCATGAAGATGCTAGTTTCTACCAAATTAATGATACTGCTGGCAAACCGATTGCCTACTTCTATTTGGATCTCTATGCCCGCAACAACAAACGTGGTGGCGCATGGATGGACGAAGCCATTACACGTCGTAAAAAAGATGGGCGTGTTGAATTACCGGTTGCATTCTTAACCTGCAATTTCTCTGCCCCTTTAAAAGGTGAAGATGGGCGTGCCAAGCCAGCACTATTCACGCATGATGAAGTCATCACCATGTTCCACGAATTTGGTCACGGCTTGCACCACATGCTCACTCAGGTGGATGAATACGGCGTTTCAGGGATTAAAGGTGTGGAATGGGATGCCGTTGAGCTCCCTAGTCAATTTATGGAAAACTTCTGCTGGGAATGGGAAGTGCTACGCCACATGACCGCCCACGTAGATACAGGCGAGCAATTACCACGAGCACTATTCGACAAAATGGTTGCCGCTAAAAACTTTCAAGCGGGCATGCAAACGATGCGCCAAATTGAATTTTCACTGTTTGATATGCGCTTACACGGCGAGTTTGACCCTAACGGCAAACAAACCGCATTAGATTTAATCGAACAAATTCGTGACGAAGTTGCCGTAGTGCGCCCGCCAAAATGGAACCGCTTCCCCAACAGCTTTAGCCACATCTTTGCCGGTGGCTATGCCGCAGGATATTACAGCTACAAATGGGCAGAAGTCTTGTCTGCCGATGCTTACAGCTTATTTGAAGAGCTAGGCGTGTTATCAGCGCAAGCAGGTAGCCTGTTTAAAAACGAAGTATTGGCAAAAGGTGGCTCGCGCCCAGCAATGGAATCATTTGTGGCGTTTAGAGGTAGAGAACCGAGTATGGATGCGTTGTTGCGGCATAATGGCATGGCGGGTTGATGGTAAAGTGACTAAATGCGTGGGCAGGAATCTGCCGACGCTACTTGACTGATTTAACAGAACTTGAAATTATGTGTAGTTAGTAAAAATGGAAGTTACTAATCATGGGGTAAAATTATGTCTAAAATTTCTATTTTTTTTAGTCCTTATGTACCCAAAGCAATTAGTAAACAAAACTCTAATTCAGCTGGATGGGAAGATCAATATTCCCCAGATAAAAAGCCTGCTAAGGCAACAAAGAAAGCAGCTCTCTTGATTGAATGTCCCATTTGTAAGACGAAGGTCAAAAGACTAGAGAAACATTTAAATAAAGCACATAAAGATATAACTTTGAAGCCTGTGTAGCCAAGTAGGGTGACTAACTCGCCGCCCATACGTAAAACTCTTTAACACTCAAAATACTTGATGTGTTAGCAGCGCAAGCAGCCTCTTTAAAAATGAAGTGTTGGCAAAAGGCTGCGGCCACCCAGTTATGGAATCATTTGTGGCGTTTAGAGGCAAAGAGCTAAGCTTAGATGCATTGTTGCAGCATAATTTAATAGCGAGTTAATTGCTACATGGGTCAAATGTGTGTGTAAAAATCTACAACCTACTTAGCTTAAAAGTTGATAAGTTTCTAAAGTTAAATTAGTATATTCTTAATAAGGATGATGGGATTTTCAAACTAGAGTTTCTCTAATAAATTTAATAATAGGCCTGCCATGAAAATTTTTCATATTTTGTTTTTAGTTCAAGGTCTAGCACTGCTTTCGGCTTGTGCTACTCCAGCGGGAAAATTAAAAGACTCAGATTTTGTTTCAAGAACCATCGAAGTCCAAAAACCAGTTTCCCATACTCTAAGCTCCTTTTACGAAGGTCTGCGCTTCTGTGGCCCGGAAAGTGGTGGGGTTGTTTTTGTCACACATCATGGCGTTCCTGAATGTTCTCCGATGCGCCCAGATGGAAGTGCTGTTTGTGATTTGTATATGGGTGGTGGAAATTCTGGTCATTCAAGCCTTATTTTAGGGCGAGCTGATTTCACACCAACTAGTCAAGGGTCATCAATCACTCTTCGTGTTCAGTCATATGTTGCAGGCAAGGAAAAAATTCTGGATGCTTGGGAGAAATTTATTAATGGCAAAGCTAAAGAAGTCTGCCCTGAAAATTAACTCGCGAAGCGAAGCCAAGTAGCGTGGGCGACTTATTGCCCACGCGTAACGATCTTTGACACTCAACCTACCGCGTGGGCAGCCCATAAGGCGCACCCGCTTGCGGTGCGTCGCATTTTAAATCTATCATTCGGCGGACTGCTTCGCTAGTCCGTCCGACCAAAATTCTAGCTATGGATAAATATGCAACACGACTTCTGGCATCTAAAATGGGAAAGAAACGAGATTGGCTTTCACTTGCCTGAGGCTAATCCGTTATTGGTTAAACACTTCTCCATACTCAATCTAAAACAAAACGCTCGTATTTTTTTACCCTTATGCGGTAAAACTTTGGATATTGCTTGGCTGCTATCTCAAGGCTACCGCGTTGCTGGTGCTGAGTTAAGCGCGATTGCGATTGAAGATTTATTTAACAGCCTTAACTTAACACCAACCATTTCGACATTTGCTGAAATAACACATTACAGCGCGACTAACATTGATATATTTGTAGGTGATATTTTTAAAGTCACGTCCACCATGCTAGGCAATGTAGATGCGGCGTACGACCGCGCCGCTTTAGTGGCTTTGCCTGAGGATATGCGTAAAACATATACTGCGCATTTAATGGCACTCACCAACAAAGCACCACAATTGCTGATTTGCTTTGAGTATGACCAAACGCTACATGCTGGGCCGCCTTTTTCTATTGGTGCGAATGAAGTTAAACAACATTATCAACGTGCTTATGATTTAACTTTGCTGGCAAGTGAGGCCATGCCTGATGGTTTAAAAGGCAAATACCCATGCACTGAACAGGTTTGGTGGCTTAAACCTTTAAATTAGCCAATCTTCAAGGCTGGTTATTATTTGATGGCAGTGTGCTTTCACATATTCACTCGGTTGTTTTAAATCTGGCACAACCACCACTTTTAAGCCTGCTGCAATAGCGGCCAGCGCGCCGTTTTCGCTGTCTTCAAACGCGATGCATTCTTCTACTTTTAAACCTAACTTTTTCACTGCCAATAAATAAATATCTGGGCTAGGTTTGCCGCGTATGACTTCTTGCCCGCTGGTGATGTGGCTAAAATGATCAAGCACACCGACATGGCTTAAACGATGGGTAATGTGATGGATAGGAGATGATGAAGCTATGCTACATATCACGCTGTTACTTTGGTAATGTTTAAGCAAATTCATCGCACCATTTTTAAGCGGAAAAGCATGATTGTGTTCTGCCAATAAAGTATCCAATAATTGCATGACTTGATTAAAGTTTGCCACTCCACCCAATTGCTCAACCATGATGCGTGTAGAGTCAGGCCCTGCACGGCCGATGAGTTCAACATATTCTGCTTGAGTGTAGGTGATGCCTGTTTGTTTGGCAGCAACAATACAGGCTTGCATAATAATGCGCTCAGAATCAATCAGCAGGCCATCCATATCAAATATTGCAGCTTTTATCACGTTATGATGCTCAAAAAATCGAGACTTTAGCACACAAATAAAAGTCTCTATTTTTTAGCGTGTTAAAATTAAACTTGTTGAGACCTTTGCACGAAGCAAAATTGACTGCAATTTAATATAAAATCCCCAATGATTGTCATTCTCGCGCAGGCGGGAATCTAGACGAATCAAAAACTGAACTGGATTCCCGTCTGCGCGGGAATGACGAGGTTGATAGGTTTTAGGGTTAAAAAGCACTCGTGCAAAGGTATCTGTTATGTATTTTATCGAGATAAATGTATGAAATTAGCCACGTGGAACGTCAATTCTTTAAATGTTCGGCTTCCCCATGTACTTGATTGGCTGCGCGATAATCCAATAGATGTGCTTTGCCTGCAAGAAACTAAGCAAGAAGACATGAAGTTTCCATATGAGGCACTTAAAGAAGCTGGTTACGAAGCGGTTCATATCGGCCAAAAGACTTATAACGGCGTGGCGATTATCAGTCGCCACGCTATCACTGATATTCAATGCAACATCCCTAATTTTGAAGATGACCAGCAACGTGTAATTGCCGCTACCATTAACGGTGTTCGTGTGATTTGCGCCTATATTCCTAATGGACAAGCGGTCGATTCTGACAAATACCAATATAAAATGCGCTGGTTAAATGCGCTCACTGATTGGCTTAAAATTGAATTAGTAGTACACCCTAAATTAATCCTGCTGGGTGATTACAACATCGCTCCGGAAGACCGTGACTGCCACGACCCAGAAGCTTGGCTAGGTCAAATATTGGTCAGCCCTGCCGAACGTGAGGCATTTCAAACACTAATCAACCTAGGCTTGCATGATAGCTTTAGGCTTTTTGTGCAAGATGAAAAGAGCTTTAGCTGGTGGGACTACCGAATGATGGGCTTTCGACGTAATTTTGGCATGCGTATAGATCACATTCTAGTAAGCGACGCACTTAAATCCACTTGTATTGCTGCCACGATTGATAAAGCGCCTCGTAAGCTAGAACGCCCGTCTGACCACACGCCAGTAATATTAGAAATAGCTTAAACTAGCTATAAAAAATGATGCAACTAACCCTTAATCTTAATCCCTAATTGCTTGAGTTTGCGATATAGATGGGTACGCTCTAAACCGGCAATTTCCGCAAGCTTACTCATGTTATTAGTTGAGTCTTTCATGTGATGCTCAAAGTACAAGCGCTCAAAATCATCCCGCGCTTCACGGAGCGGTTGATTTAGACTCGCTTCCACAACGGCAGTTTGCAATGTTTTAATCGGTACGGCAATGGCTTTATTTTGTTGTACTGAAGTTTGTAGTGTTGCGGTGTTAGTGTGTGCATCATCAAACTGGTGCAATACCCGGATCACATCTTCTAAAGTGATTTTTTTACCTAAACTTGTTTGTATCAAATTACGCACCACCGCATCAAGCTGCGCTAAATCTCCCGGCCAATCCGCATTGCGCAAGCTATTTAAAGCGGCAATATCAAACTCTCGGTATTCAACTTCAGCAAGTTCAAATTGTAAGTTCGCAATCGTTATCGCCAAGTCTGGAATATCTTCTTTATGCTCATCCAAGGCTGGCACACGCAGTGAAACCGACGACAACATTTGTAGCAAATTGTGATCAAACAGCGCTTCGGCTTGCAGTTTTGGTAAGTTCTCACTGGTGCTGCATACCACACGCACATTGTATTTATCTGATTTGGTAATCAATAACAATAAGCCTTTTTGCTCTGCTTTGGTAAGCTCAGCTACTTCGGCAAGGTATAACACACCATCACGTATTGGCTCTAAAATATCCAAAGGCGCACTAACCAATTGGCTAAATTCTGTTAATTGCAACCATGGTGTATTGGCGTTTTGCAAAAAACGCCCACACAATTCGGCACCACCACCCTTGTGGCCAATCAACAATACTGGGCCAGGACTAATACTCGCACTCGCAGCAATTTTATCTAAGCGATCTTTAAGCGCAGCCATAATCGCACTCTTGCCTAAGCTCACTAAGCTCATCTCAGATTTAGGTAACTGTTCACTGTTTTTTAGCGCCGCACTCACAGTTTTTAATAATTTTTGTAGCGCAATTGGCTTCTCTAAAAAATCAAAAGCACCGATGCGTGTGGCTTCAACTGCAGTGTCTATAGTGCCATGGCCTGACATCATAATGACTGGCATGGTCAACAAACCGCTACTCGCCCACTCTTTTAGCAAGCTGATACCATCACAATCTGGCATCCAAATATCCAACAATACAATGTCGGGTCTTTCATGCAGGCGAATTTTCCTAGCCGCTGTTGCATTTTCCGCAAGCTCGACATGATACCCTTCATCTTGCAAAATATCGCGCAATAGCTCTCGTATGCCTATTTCGTCGTCAACTACTAATATTCTTTTTGATGCCATATTATTTATCTTTTAAGATTTTAAACGTTCATTTGTGAGGTTTACATAATCTTGCAAAAGCGGAATACTAATCGTCACAATTGCCCCCGCGCTTTCTACTTCAAGATTCTGTGCGCCACTACTTTCTGCATCCGTGATTACGACATTCTCGATTTTAATGCTGCCTTTATGTTCTTCAATAATTTTTTTAACAATCGCTAAGCCAAGCCCAGTACCATGCGGCTTAGTCGTCATATAAGGTTCAAATACCCGCGCCAACATTTCTGTTGGAAAACCAGCGCCATTGTCTTCCACAGTGAGTATTAGCAAATCATGCTGCACTTCAGTCTTCACAGAAAGTATTGGGTTAGTTTTTGTGGCTAACGCATCCTGCGCGTTTTGCAACAAATTATGTAACACTTGCCGCAACATCGTGCTATCGCCTTTAATGGTGCAAGCTTGTTTTGCCAGCAACAAGTTCATTTGTATATAGGGTGTTTTATCGCCTTGTAAATCATATAGCGATGCCACTTCACGAATCAAGCTATTGACATCTAAACGCTCTAGTTGTGGCGCTGGTGAACGTGCATACTCACTAAATTCATTCACCATACGCTTCATGGCATCTACTTGATTCACAATGGTCTCAGTCGAACGCTTAAGCATTGCGGCATCAGCGTCATCTAACTTGCTGAGCAACTTATGCGCCATACGCTCCGCAGATAGCTGAATAGGTGTGAGCGGGTTTTTAATTTCATGCGCAAGCCGCCTAGCCACTTCACCCCATGCAGCATCCCGCTGAGCTTGCACCATATTTGTAGCATCATCAAACACTGCCACATAGCCGCCATCGGGTAAGCGCGTACCGCGTATCATTAAAATTTGCTTACCTTGCGTCGTAGCCAGCTCAATTTGAGTTTGAATATCATCTTTTTGAGTGTTTTTTTGAACATCTTTTAGGCCGTCATTTTCTGAATCATCCTTCTGGATATGCAACGAGATTGCTTGAAAAAAACTTTCTAATCGTACTTGTTTGGCAATCACTTCATCTACCGTGAGCCCTACATAATTTTCTAATGGCGCACCTAAAATATTGACCGCTGCTTCATTAAAAGTACGCAACTCACCACGCTTATTCAAGGCCATCACGCCTGACGACAAATGCGCCAATATCGTTTCTAGATATCCACGTGCGGCTTCAACCCGCGCACGGTTACTCTCGGCAGCTTTAGTTGCATCATTGAGTTGACGCGTCATACTATTAAACGATTTAACCAACACGCCCAGCTCATCTTTGCCATGTTCAGGCAACATCGTGCTGTAATCACCACTCGCAATAGCCCGAGTACCCTCAGCCAGCACAGTAAGTGGCTCAGACAGCCTGCGACTCAACACAAATGCGATCGCCACAGCGCCTAGCATGGCTAACATCATCACCAAGGTTAAGGTCAGGGCAAACACTTCCCTTAATGAAGCTCTGCTATATGAAAGCTTTTGGTAATCCTGATAAACATCCTGCACGGCTTCTGCTGTAGTTGCGAGTGATTTTGGTACGGGCTGTAATAACTGTAGAATCCGCGTTTCGCCCGCGAGATCTTGTACCGTGACCGGTGCCAGCACGCGCAAATACAAGCCTTTTTTACCGATGGGTTCAATGCTGCCTAAAATACGTGTGCGCGCTTGCCTTAACTGAGATTTACTTGGTAGCTCAGGTAAAAAGCTGGATGAATCGCTGCTTGATACGGCTAAAATTCTACCTTGCACGGTTAATAAAGTGGCGTCTTGAACACCGCTTTTTTCACGCAGATCATTTAACATAGAAAAATGTGTATTCGCTGGTTGAAAAGTTAAGCTAGTCGCCATGCTTTCGCCTTTTTCTTTCACATCAACCAGCATAATATCTAAGGCTGTACGTCCTAAATTAAGCCCGCCTTCAAGGGCAGCTTCAACTTTAACGTTAAACCAAGATTCAATAGAACGTGTTAAAAAATTCACCGAGACTAAATAGACGATCAAGCCAGGTATAATCGCCATGAGCGCAAATGTGGTTAACAAACGTAAGGTAAAGCGGCTACCCATCACATGCGCACGAATTTTTCTGTACAAGCCAAAAAGTTGCACACCAATCAGCACCACAAGAAAAACCGCCAATACAATATTGAGCGTGACCAATAAAGTGTAATACTCACCTGTCGCAGCTGTATTGGCGCTAGCGTTTGACAACAAATACAGCAAAAATGCGCCTAAAGCAGCACTAGCGATGACAATGTATTTCATTGTATATTCATTGGGTATTGTGTTTCATTGAGCCAGACATTTCATTTGAACAGGTTGGGTGTCCATTCAAAACGTTGCGAGCTGATTTTCCACTCGTCTAAACCTAGCGCATCAACCTGTAAGGCTTTAGGCAACTTTTTATAGTCTAATCGCATCAGCAAAACAGCTTTATAATTACCGCCCTTTTCAACATCAGACTTTTTAAAAATTTTTAAATTACTAATATACGATAACTCATCGGTTGCTTCTTCTAAGGTAACAAATGTTTTCTGCTGACCATCCTGCACGAGCAAATATTGCCTTGAAAGCGCGTGATAGCTCAAAGCAACCTCGCGCGTCACCGTCACGATTTCATCATCAAACCAATATTTACGTGGCGAAAACAACTGAAATTCAACTAGAAAATTAAGATCAAAACCTTTAATAATCGCTTGTTCAATCTCATTGCTAAATTTAATATCAATATCAGCTTTTAGTGCGTAGCTGTCATCCAGCGGAACGAGTTCAGCGGTTTTGATGTTCATACTGCTATTAGCACCTAGCGCTGTGGTAGCGAAAAACGCTAACAGCCACATCAGTAAGAATTGTTTAATTTTTTTGCAGCAAGGCATAAAAGAAGCCGTCATGTGCGGTTGAGGGAATCAGCTGACCATTGAGCTGAGTAATGCTGGCATGTAGATGATTAATAGGCAATTCAAATGGCAATTGCGTTGCATCAGCGTTGTTTTGTAAGAATTTAGCCACTTGCCCTTGATTTTCTTCATTAAAAACGGAACAGGTTACATAAAGTAATTTACCACCCTTTGCCAGCATCTGCCATAAATTCGGCAAAATTTTAGCTTGCTGTGCAGCAAACGAAGCAACATCAGCATCGCGACGTAGCCATTTAATATCCACATGGCGCCGTACAATGCCAGAGGCGGTACATGGCACATCAGCTAAAATTCTATCAAAACTTTTACCATCCCACCAACTAGTAGATGATGCATCGCCAACTACTAAGTTAGTCTTTAATACCAATCTATCCAAATTACTTTGCACACGCTGCAAACGCGCTTCATCACTATCTAGCGAGGTAAGTGCGACATCTGCCAACTCTAAGATGTGTCCTGTTTTACCACCAGGCGCACAACACGCATCCAATACATTTAAGTTAGGCGTTAAATCTAACAAATACGCGGCTAGTTGAGCACCATAATCTTGCACAGAAACCACACCATCAGTAAATCCATGAATTTTTTCTACTGGCTGTGGCCTAGTTAAAGTCACTGCTTGCCCACCAATATGCATGGCCTCAATATCTTGGCACGCTAGTAATTGCATGTAGTCTGCAATGCTTATTTTTTGAGTATTCACCCGTAAAGTCATGGGCGGATGCTGATTACCAGTTTCCAACATGTTCTGCCAGTGGTCAGGATATTGCATTTTGAGCTTATTAATCCACCATTGCGGGTAAGAATAAGTCGCCACTTCACTGGCACTCAGAGATTTCGCAAGCTGTTCTTTTTGACGTAAAAAATTACGTAAAATAGCGTTGACCAATCCTTTTGCCCAACTTTTAGGCGCAGGCCGCTTAAGCTCACTTACGGCATATACGGCTTGATTAACTACGGTAAAGGCATCCGCTTTATCATGCAATAATTGGTAAATTGCTACCAATAACAAAGTATGAATACGATCATCTGTTAATGGCTTCTCTAATAACTGCGTGAGGTAAGCATCAATCTCACCATAAAAACGCAATGTACCATAACTTAAATCTTGCGCTGCTCCGCGCTGTTGCGGTGTAGCGTTAGGGAAAACGGCTAAAGCCGCAGGCAACGCCAAAGTCAGATTACGGCCAGATAATACTTGATTCACAGCATTGGCGGCGATTTGTTGAGATATATACAAAGAAAACTTTCGAATGTCTGCTAAAAGTCTATTTTAACCCATATATCGACGGTCATACCGCAAAGCTCATGTCCGTATAAAATATGCAAATTAAATAACCATCGCCATTAGCCGCGCCACCCGCTCCTCAGTTTTCGGATGCGTACTAAACAAACTGTCAAACGAGCGCCCTGACAATGGATTAATAATCATCATCTGCCCTGTTTCTGGATGCGCTTCTGCGGTTGGATTAGTAATTTGATGCGCATAATTATGAATTTTCTCAAGCGCACTCGCCAACGCTTTAGGGTCTTTGCAAATCTGCGCACCCATTCTATCGGCCTCAAACTCGCGTGAGCGTGATATTGCCATTTGAATAAGTGATGCGGCTAATGGCGCTAGAACCATCATTAATATTGCCAGCACTGGGCTCACATTGCGTTCACCATTACTATTATGGCCGCCGCCAAACAGCATGCCAAAAGTACCTATGGATGAAATTGCACCAGCCATTGTGGCGGATATGGTGGAAATCAGAGTGTCACGGTGTTTTACATGAGCCAGTTCGTGCGCCATTACACCACGTAGTTCACGCGCAGTTAAAGCTTGCATAATGCCTGTGGTCGCAGCAACTGCGGCGTGTTCTGGATTACGTCCGGTAGCAAAGGCGTTGGGTTGTGCTTCATCCATCATATATACTTTTGGCATAGGTAGCTGTGCGTTTTCAGCCAACTCTTTGACCATATTGTAGTAGTTACGATACTGTACGTTATCTGCTGTAACTTCTTGCGCACCATACATTTTAAGTACGGCTTTATCTGAAAACCAGTAAGCATAGACATTCATACCGGCAGCTAGTACTAAGGCTATCATCATGCCGCCAGAACCGCCAAGCGTTGCACCTACTGCGCCAAATAAGGCGATAATAGCAGCCATTAAAATTGTTGTTTTTAACCAGTTACCAAACATTCTTTACTCCGTATTTTTAAAGAACTTACAAGAAATAAGATGGTTATCAATGCACCAATTTTCTAGACGTTGATGCGTTAAATTAGTTTACTGTAAATATATCACCAGCTTTTAAATTATGCCCTTGTACAAAAGCTTGTGCACCAAGACGCTTGCCCCCCGGCGCTTGCAGCTCGGTAATGTGCAATAAACCTTCGCCGCAACCAACCAACACGCCATCATGCACACTGATGATTTCGCCTGCGCTAGCGTTACCTGCTTGCGCGGTTGCCATCCAAATTCGGCAGACTTCACCTTTTAATTTAGTCTGCGCCACTGGAAATGGATTAAAAGCGCGTACTTGGCGCGAAATATCTACTGCACTCTTTTGCCAATCAATGGCCGCTTCAGCTTTTTCTAGCTTATGTGCATACGTCACCAAAGCTTCATCCTGTGGCGTAGCTGGCAATGCGCCTTTTTCAGCCAAGGCTGCCATCGCATCTACCATCAGTTTTGCGCCCATTGTACTTAGCGCATCATGCAGTGTTTGTGTAGTGTCGGTATCGATAATCGGCACAACACCACGGCTCACCATCGCACCTGCATCTAAAGCTGGCACTACCTCCATAATTGTCACGCCAGTTTCAGCATCACCCGCCAATAATGAGCGATGAATTGGTGCAGCGCCACGCCAACGTGGCAGTAACGAGGCGTGAATGTTATAGCACCCATAACGCGGCGCATTTAATGTCACCGTAGGAATAATCAGCCCGTAAGCGGCCACTATCATCGCATCGGCATTCACTGCTGCAATCTGCGCCTGTACTGCCACATGTTTTAACGTTTCTGGTTGAAAAACAGGCAAAAAATGTTGCTCTGCCAGCACTTTAACCGGGCTAGGTTTAAGCTTCATACCTCGCCCAGCGGGTCGGTCAGGCTGAGTGAGCACCATCACAATTTGATGGCCTGCTGCAATAAGCGCAGCGAGCGCGGGAACGGCGAATTCTGGCGTACCAGCAAAAATAATTTTCAACTTTTAACCTTATATATTAGGCGACTGGATATTTGGCAACTGAGTATTTAACTTACTAGATATTGACGTGGCGCGACCGCACTTGGTCAATGTCACGATTTTGTTTCAACATTTTGTTTTTAATGCGATTACGTTTCAGCGGTGATAAATATTCAACGAATACTTTACCTAATAAATGGTCAATTTCATGCTGAATACATACACTTAGCAAACCGCTCGCATTTAAAGTAAATTTTTCACCTTCTTTATCAAGCGCTTCAACTTTGATGCTCTCTGCCCGCGTTACGCTTTCATAAATGCCAGGCACAGACAAACAGCCCTCTTCGTAATCTTGCTCACCACTTTTTGAGATTATTTTTGGGTTGATGAACACTTGTAAATGATCTTTAGTTTCACTGGTATCAATAATAATAAGCTGTATGTGCTGATTGACCTGCGTAGCCGCCAAGCCAATACCAGGTGCATCGTACATGGTTTCTGCCATATCCTCGATTAAACGGCGAATGGTCGCGTCAACCTCTTTAACAGGCTTTGCAACTGTATGTAAACGTGGATCGGGGTAGTTAAGTATGTCTAAAATCGCCATAAAAATTCAGTTACTTCCTTTAAAATCATTGATTTTTTCATCAAACAAAAAAGTTTACTTATAAAATCTAAGGTTTTTCCATAAAAGCTTGATTGTTGAATGAATTACGTGATAAATTTAACCTAGTTTCGCAGTTTTCGCATCTACTTTACCGCGTGTTTACTACGCATTTTTGACTGAGGTCATCAGTATGTTCCGCACTATTATAACGCTGCTCATGTTTTGTTGCATAAACTTCAATGCTCAAGCTGAAGAAATCGCGCTCAAAAATAACCATCCTGACCGCCACGTTGTAGTTAAAGGTGATACATTATGGGGAATATCAGGTAAGTTTCTGAAAGACCCTTGGCAATGGCCAAAAGTTTGGAAACTAAACCGCGCACAAATCAAAAATCCGCACCTAATCTACCCTGGTGACGTTGTGTTTCTCGACATGAGTAGTGGTACACCACAATTGAGATTGTTACGCGAAACAATTACATTACAACCAGGTGCTGTTGAAGAGCCGTTAGATAAAGTTGCAATTTCTACCATCCCCCTCAGTGTAATTGCACCATTTTTAAATCAGCCGCTTATCATTGAGAAAGATCAGTTAACGGCATCACCTAGAATCATTGCAGGACAAGATAATCGTGTTGTATTTGCTCCTGGCACACGCATTTATATCAATAAAATTCAAGAAGGTGATGGCATTAACTGGTATGTTTATCGCCCAAGTGGCAACTTAATCGATCCAGATACAAAAGAAGTACTAGGTGTTGAAGCTACGTATTTAGGTGATGCTAAAGTGACGAAATATGGCGAGCCTGCTAGCGCGGATATCGTCAAGGCTAAAGAGGAGATTTTCGCTAAAGATAGATTAGTACCGACTGGCGAAAATATAGAAACAAGTTTTGTACCTCACGCGCCCGACACACAAATAAGAGGACGCATAATCAATATATATGGTGGTGTTGCTGAAGCGGGTCCAGGCAGCATCGTTTCTATAAGTCGCGGTACAGCTGATGGCATAGAGATTGGCCATGTTCTGGCTATCAACCGCTATGGCCGTGTAATTAAGGACCCCGAGCCACAAAAAGAAAAGGCAGCAGATTCAAAACCAAAATTAAAAGAATTAAATTTTGATATAAAACACGATGCTGAAGGTAAACCTATTGTTAACTTCCGCAAAGAGCTTGAAAAATCTAGCGGTGAATTAGTGCTTGAACCTGGCATGATTAAATTACCAGATGAACGCGTAGGCTTATTAATGGTGTTCCGCGTGTTTGAACGTGTTTCTTATGCTTTGATCATGCAAGCATCACAACCAATCAACAAGCTTGATGAGGTGCAAACACCTTAAAATTTAGGCATACTATTCAATAAAATCAATTAGCAATCCGATGCAACTTAAACGCAACGAGGATATAGATGAAAAAACGCTGTGGATAAGCTTAAGTAGCATTAATGGCGTCGGATCACAGACTTTTTGTCAGTTATTGAAAATTTTTGGCAGCCCAGCCAATGTTTATGCCGCAAGCTGTAATCAGTTAAAAGAAGTTGTTTCTGCAAAAATTGCTGCTGAAATTTGCCTAGGTGCTAATGAAGAAGCTTCAATAGACGTGGCACATTGGCTTTCTCAAGCCAATAATCATATCGTTACTTTAGCTGACATCCATTACCCTCAAGCTTTACTAGAGATTACCGATCCACCTCCATTTCTTTATGCAAAAGGCAATGTTGCCTTATTGAATCTACCTAGCATCGCTATTGTAGGTAGTCGCAATGCCTCGGTACAAGGTGAGAAAAACGCCGAAGCCTTTGCGCACGATTTATGTGCTTATGGTTTATGCATTGTCAGTGGATTGGCGCTTGGCATTGATGGCGCAGCACACCGTGGAGCACTGAAAGCAAGTGGTGCCACCATTGCTGTGGTTGGTACTGGCTTAGACATTGTATACCCAGCCAAACATCGTGATCTAGCTCACCAAATTGTTGAACATGGGCTTATTATTTCTGAATTTCCATTAGGGACACCCTCCAAGCCGCAGAATTTCCCCAAACGGAACAGAATCATCAGTGGCTTGAGCTTAGGCTGCCTGGTCGTTGAAGCTAACTTACAAAGTGGCTCCCAAATTACCGCACGCTTGGCCGCAGAGCAAGGGCGTGAAGTATTTGCAATTCCTGGCTCCATTCACTCCCCGATGTCTAAAGGTTGCCACCATCTGATTAAGCAAGGTGCAAAACTGGTAGATTGTTTGCAAGACATCGTTGAAGACCTTGGTTTGAACAGCCTGAATTCATATAGTGACGCATTAGTCCCAACAGAAAAAGATGTAACACCGAACAATCTGATATTGAACTTGATGGGTTTTGAATCAACCTCATTAGAGAATTTAGTGCGCTTAAGTAGCTTGACGGTGAGCGAAGTTTCATCCATGCTGATGTTACTGGAATTAGAAGGAAGAGTGGCTAGCCTTGCTGGCGGGCAATATCAAAAAATCGTGTAACTTACGCACTATAATCAGCGAGTTGTAACTAGAATTTGGTAGCTTGAGATTTTTAATTTTAGATTTATGCATAAACCATCACACTTAATTGAACAAGATTAAGTAGCAAAACTTAATTTAAAACTATTTTTATTTAAGGATAAATATTATGTTTGAAGTATTGGTTTATATGTTTGAAAACTATATTGATACGCATTTTAGGCCGGATGAAAACACACTTTCAAAAGAGCTGTATGCCGCAGGATTTGATGAACAAGATATTAACGGTGCCTTTAATTGGTTTAGTCAGCTGGAACTAATGGCCGAGCAACCTGAAATTTTCGAAAAGCCTAATCACGTTAGCACACGTATTTTTACAAATGACGAACTTAAAAAAATCACTGGCGAAAGCATTGGTTTTATTTTGTTTTTGGTACAAGCCAACATCCTCAATAGCGCTCAGCGTGAACTAGTGATTGATTTAGCAATGAACTTACCGCAACCTGAAATCAGCATTGAAGAAATGCGTTGGATTGTACTGATGACTACTTGGGGCGCAAGTAAGTCTGGCCCTGACAAAACTAAAGAATATTTATTTATTGAAGATGCACTGCTAAATAAACAAAAACCGACACTACATTAATGATGTAAGTCGGGGATTTTATGCGCCTAATACTGAGCCAAGAAGAAATTATTCGCGAATATTCTCAATAATATTGCTAATAATACCTGACCGGTTCAGTGTGTAGAAATGCAAACTCGGTACGCCCCAAGCTTGTAATGTTTCACACAACTCGCTAACGACATCTACGCCAAATGCACGTAGCGAAGGCATGTCGTCTGCATATTCTTCCAGGCGCATTTTGAGCCAGCGAGGAATTTCTGCCCCACAAATACTTGAAAAACGTGCTAATTGAGTAATATTATAAATCGGCATAATGCCTGGCACAATCGGGATATCAATACCGGCTGCGACACATTGATCTACAAATCTAAAATAGGCGTCTGCGCTATAAAAATACTGCGTAATGGCTGAGTTGGCACCTGCATCGACTTTGCGCTTCAGGTTCAATAAATCCGCTGTGGGTGTTCTAGCTTCAGGATGAAATTCAGGATAAGCGGCCACTTCTATATGAAATTGATTGCCGGTCTCTGCACGAATGAATTCAACTAATTCCACAGCGTATCTAAAATCACCCACACTCACTTCTCCAGATGGCACGTCACCACGCAAAGCAACTAAGCGCTTAATGCCATGCGATTGATAGGCTTGCAACAAATCACGAATCTCTTCTTTACTTGAAGAAACGCAAGAGATATGCGGCGCAGCTTGAAAACCTTCTTGTTGAATCTCCAGCACTGCATCCATTGTTCTATCGCGCGTTGAACCACCAGCACCGAAAGTAACTGAAAAGAATTCAGGATTATATTTTGCTAGTTGCACACGTGTTTCACGCAACTTATCCATGCCATCTGCTGTTTTTGGCGGAAAAAACTCAAAGCTCATTCTGGTAGTTTTCATTTATTCTTCTTTTTATCATCGATTACAATCGCAGCCAGCACCCATGAAATTATGCTGTAAACCACTGCACCAATAATGCCTGCAAATAATGTTTTGACTTCAAAACCTTGTAGCCAATTTCCTACGCAGTAAAACAATAGGCCATTAATTACAAAAATAAAAAAGCCTAAGGTTAATATGGTGATAGGTAAGGTTAATATGACTAAAATTGGTTTGATCAACATATTAACCAAACCAATCACCAACGCCGCAACCAAGGCTGTCGGGAAGTCAGCCACATAAATATTTGGCACAAAATATGCAACCGCTAACAGTGCTAGCGCGTTTAATATCCATACAACTAATAATTTCATGTGACTGCTCCTTTAGCTTAAACGCAACAACTTCAACAACACTACCAAATTAATAACGATAGGTGTCTGGTTTAAATGGGCCTTGCTTTTGCACGCCAATGTAAGCCGCTTGTACATCCGTTAAAGTAGACAATTTTGCGTTAAGTTTTCTTAGCTGCAATACCGCAACTTTTTCATCTAGATGCTTAGGTAGCGTGTAAACGCCCACTGGGTAATTGGTAGTTTGCGTAAATAATTCGATTTGCGCAATGGTTTGATTGGCAAAGCTTGAGCTCATCACGTATGAAGGGTGACCAGTACCGCAACCCAAGTTTACTAAACGACCTTTAGCTAGCAAGATTATTTTTTTTCCATCTGCGAAAATCACGTGATCTACTTGTGGCTTGATTTCGTCCCACTCATATTTTTCAAGTGAAGCAACATCAATCTCATTATCAAAATGGCCGATGTTACATACAATCGCTTGGTCTTTCATTTTGGCCATGTGATCATGCGTAATTACGTGGTAGTTACCTGTGGCCGTTACAAAAATATCGCCATGTTCGCAAGCATAATCCATGGTGACTACACGGTAGCCTTCCATTGCTGCTTGTAACGCGCAAATTGGGTCAATCTCAGTCACCCAAACTTGAGCAGATAAAGCACGTAAAGCTTGTGCAGAACCTTTTCCTACATCGCCGTAACCAGCAACCACAGCCACTTTACCGGCAATCATTACATCAGTTGCGCGTTTAATTGCATCTACTAATGATTCACGGCAACCGTATAAGTTATCAAATTTTGATTTAGTCACAGAGTCATTGACATTAATCGCTGGGAAAGCTAATTTGCCTTCTTTGTGCATTTGGTACAAACGGTGCACGCCTGTCGTAGTTTCTTCAGTCACACCGATGATTTCGGCTAAACGCACTGAGTACCAAGTTGAATCTACTTTCAACTTGGCTTTAATTGCATCAAACAAACAGATTTCTTCTTCTGATGTTGGGTTTGCAATTACAGACAAATCTTTCTCAGCGCGTGTACCTAGATGTAGTAACAATGTTGCATCGCCGCCATCGTCCAAAATCATGTTGGTGTACTTTTTATTGCCATCTTCACCATCGGTCCACTCAAAAATACGGTGGGTGTAATCCCAGTATTCTGTCAGCGTTTCGCCTTTGATGGCAAATACTGGCGTGCCGCCCGCGGCAATAGCAGCAGCAGCGTGGTCTTGTGTAGAGTAGATATTACATGATGCCCAACGCAACTCTGCACCTAAATCTTTGAGCGTTTCAATCAACACAGCGGTTTGAATCGTCATGTGCAGGCTGCCCGTAATGCGCGCGCCTTTAAGCGGTTGAGCTTTTGCGAACTCTTCACGAATAGCCATTAAGCCTGGCATTTCAGTTTCGGCAATCGCGATTTCTTTGCGGCCAAAAGTAGATAAGCCAATATCGGCAATTACATAATCTTTGGCTGTATTGTTAACATCAGCAGTCACAGTATTCATTTTTACTTTCCTTGAATGTGTGACCGGAGGGAAGGGGTTGTACTAAAACTGGAGATGCTAAACGCTTTTCTCACCCGTATCCCGTGCCCGGCACGGTTAATAATGGTGAGCGTCGTTAAAACATTTTCCGAGCCTGGGAGACTGTCTTTCAAATACAGTCCTCGCAACGCTCCTCGGAATTTTTAAATTATACGCGAATTTTTTAGCTTTCCAACAGCAAAAATATAGCTGAACGTGAAAAACTATCAGTAATGATTACCATATTTCATACTGGCTCCAGATTTCATTCACATCAGTGATACCCCAAGCCAATGGGTTTTGGTGCCCTACAATAGAGTCTTGCTCATTTGGTTTAGATAAATCAAGTAGCTCAACCTTAATGCGAGATTTTGATTTTGTTGAAAAAAACACTTTTAAAATTGGCGTCAATAAAGATTGGGGGCTTTGATCGATAACAACAGCTAATCGGCCTGATTTTAATTTAACCATCGACCCGATAGGATAAATTCCTACACTTTTAACAAAGGCCTTGAATACACCGTCATCAAAATGATCTGTCCACCGAGCCATTCTTTGCAAAGAAACACCAGGTTCCCAGCCTTCTTTATAAGGGCGATTAGAGGTAATGGCATCATAAACATCGCAAACGGCACCCATTTTTGCAAACAAGCTGATTGCATCAGACTCTAGCTTATTAGGATAACCCATACCATTTACTTTTTCATGATGATGCAGACATACATCCAACACCACAGCATCGGTAATATTAGCCTCCAACAACAGCTTATGTCCTAGCTCAGGATGCAATTTAACTAAATTGAACTCTTCATCAGTAAGGGCGCCAGGTTTATTGAGCACCTCCATAGAGATACCAGCTTTGCCAATATCATGCAGCAGCCCTGCCAAGCCAGCCTGCCTAGTCTCAGCATCAGATAAACCCAACTCTTTAGACAACGCAACCATCAACGCGCATACCGCCACAGAATGCATATAGGTGTAATCATCTTTATTTTTCAGTCGTACTAAACTAATAAGCGCACCACCATTGCGCTCAACCGACGCAGCAATATCATCTACCATAATCATGGCAGCTTCAGTGCTAACGGCTTTACCCATACGCGCATCATGAAACATGGAAGCCACTGCTTTTTTCGAGGCGTTAATAATCCGCTTGGCCTGCTCTTGCTCTGCAGCGGCTGAGATGCATGCTGGCTTTTGTATTGGTTTTTTGAGAGGGAGGGTGATTTCAGGTGTAATTTCAACCGCGGGCAATATTCGCGGCTCTATTACGGCATCTAACTCGGCAATATCTAAGCCTTTGGAAATATCGATAACAACTTCTTTAATGATGCTGGCTTGAAGCTTTTTTAAATCAAAAGGATCCTCTAATTTAAAGGCTTTTTTCCAGAATGGATGATCTATCCAAGAGCCTTTAAACTCTTGGATAAACATGCCTAAACGCACTTGATTTGTAGAAACAACTTTCAACATTTGCAATCACCAAATTGTAACTACTCTAAATCTACAACTCTAACTAAAGCAACAGCACAGCCAAATCAATTGATTTATATAGAGGCTTTTAATGCGGCTGCTTTATCAATCGCTTCCCAAGTAAATTCTGGCTCATCGCGACCAAAGTGGCCATAAGCAGCGGTTTTGGTGTAAATCGGACGCAATAAATCGAGCATTTTAACGATGCCTTTAGGGCGTAAATCAAAATGTTCCAGCACTAATTGTTTCAATACTTCATCTGAAACCTTACCCGTGCCGTATGTTTCTACCATGATACTGGTTGGTTGCGCCACACCAATAGCATAACTTACCTGCACCAAACAACGTGAGGCCAACCCTGCAGCAACGATGTTTTTTGCCACATACCGACCTGCATACGCAGCGCTACGATCCACTTTTGAAGGGTCTTTACCTGAAAATGCGCCGCCACCGTGCGGAGCCGCACCGCCGTAAGTATCGACTATGATCTTACGGCCAGTTAAGCCGCAATCGCCCTGTGGGCCGCCAACTACAAAGCGTCCTGTTGGGTTGACTAAGAATTTAATATCTCCTTTAATCAATTCTTTTGGCAGCATCGGCTTGATGATTTCTTCAATCACCGCTTCACGAATCCTGTCTAAACTCATTTCTGGCGCATGTTGTGTAGAAACTAAAACCGTGTCAATTTTGTATGGCTTGCCATCTACATATTGAATGGTCACTTGTGATTTAGCATCTGGACGTAACCATGGTAAACGGCCATCTTTACGCAACTGCGCTTGGCGCTCCATTAAACGGTGGCTTAACCAAATTGGCAATGGCATTAATTGTGGCGTTTCATCCACCGCATAACCAAACATTAAGCCCTGATCACCCGCGCCTTGGTCAAGTGGGTCATCATTGGCGTTGTCAACACCTTGTGCAATATCAGGTGATTGTTTGTCATAAGCAACCAATACCGCGCAACCTTTATAGTCGATGCCGTACTCTGTGTTGTCATAGCCGATACGTTTGATCGTTTCGCGTGCGACTTTAATGTAATCA
>JAYWDO010000014.1:0-7659 GCA_043779795.1 Pseudomonadota bacterium | reverse complement strand
AGCAAGTTTATTTTTCATAATTTTAGCGCTTGGGTATTATTTTTTATGGAGTCCAGCACTAGAGTCGCTAGACGTAGATCAAGTAAAAGAGCAAGAGTTACGGAAAGTATTTTTGGATAAGAAAAGTCAATCTATTAATTTGGCCGGTTACAAACAGCAAATGGTTGAAATTGAAAAAACCTTTGGTGCACTTTTAAAACAACTACCAAACAAATCTCAAATGGATGGTTTATTAACTGATATTAATCAAGCTGGATTAGGCCGTGGTTTAGAGTTTGAGTTATTTAAACCGGGACAAGAAATGCAAGCAGAATTTTATGCTGAAATGCCAATTGCTATCAAAGTGCTAGGCAAATATCATGATTTGGGTGCCTTTGCTACCCATATATCAAAGCTATCTCGCATCGTTACATTGAGCGACTTGTCAATATCATCTGGTAGCAGAGATGGCAGTAAAGAGGTGAAGCCACAGTCTGGAGATGCTGTACTGATTATGGAAGCAACTGCCAGAACTTATCGATATTTGGATGGTGATGAAATTGCCCTCAAAAGAAAATCTGAGAAAGAATTAAAAGCCAAATCAGGTGGGAAAGGTTGACCAATCAAGTGAATGCACGTTTACCATTGAAAGTTACAGAATTTATGTGGGTTAGATTGCTGACTATAAGTATTATTACGCTTGTGATCGCAGGATGTAATAGTGAAGAAGGTGATGATCTTGATAAATTTATTCGTAATGCGGGTAATGATATAAGGGCTAAAGTTAAGCCCCTGCCTGAAGTGAAACCTTACCTTGCATTGCAATACAATGCGGATAATGTCCTCAACGACCCTTTTAGAGCGCGTAAAGCATCAAACAAATCAGGCACACTCCAACCTAATTTAAATAGGCCTAAAGAGCCTATGGAGGCTTACCCGCTTGAAAGTATTAAGTACGTGGGCTTGCTATCAAAAAGCAAACTCACATACGCTCTACTTAAAACTGCTGACAATGGCGTACAACAAGTTAAAGTCGGTGATTATATAGGCCAGAACTTTGGCTTGGTTACACAAATTACTGATAGTGAAGTTGTGCTGAAAGAAACAGTTCAGGATGATCTTTCTGGTGATTGGGTGGAGAGAAATTCTAATTTAACACTACAAGAATAACGTTGTACCTGTAAAAGTGAATGTCCGTTTAGAAGCATTTTAATAAAGCTAAAAATTAGCGGAACATATATAAGAACTAAGGTGAAATAATGAAAAAGTACATGTGGGTGTCTAATTTTATCAAAGTGACAATGCTAGTTGGACTGACCGCATTTTCGTGTTTTTCACAAGCAGAAGATCAATCAACGTTAACCAATAAAATTGAAAGTGTTGATTTCTCAACTTTACCAGGTGGTAGAGTTGCGATTCACATAAAAACTACGCAACCACTTAGTAACCCACCTGCTGGATTTACGCTTAATAATCCACCACGTATTGCATTAGACTTTCCTAAAGTTGGTAATGGTCTTACTAAAACCAATCTTCAAGCGGATCAAGGTGCACTAAAAAGCATAACCTTAGCTCAGGCAAAAGAGCGCACACGTATGGTGCTCAATTTATCCAAGAATGTAGGTTACAGTACCACTGCCAATGGCAGTGAAATCACTATCATGTTGCAAGCTAATGAGACTAATGCTACTCAAGGTGTTGAAACTAAATTTTCAGAACCGAATCTGGGTAATCAGCAAAGCGCAATTAACAACATTGATTTTGCTAGAGGTAAAAATGGTGAAGGTCGAATTATTATAGATTTATCAGATGCTTCAGCTGGTATCAATATTAAACAAAAAGGAAAAACCATTGTAGTTGATTTCATTAATACAGACGTTCCGGCTAACTTGCAACGCCGTTTAAATGTTACTAATTTCAATACCCCTGTGATTTATGTCGATACAATGAAGCAAGGTAAAAACGGACATATGGTGATTGAGCCTAAAGGTAACTGGGAACAATCAGCTTATCAAGCTGATAAAAAGTTCATCATTGATGTGCGCCAGGTAGTTGAAGATTCTAATAAACTGGTTGCTGGATCAAAACCTGGATATGCTGGAGAAAAATTGTCATTGAATTTCCAGAATATTGAAGTGCGCTCGGTATTGCAGGTAATTGCAGATTTTACCGGCCTCAATATTATTACAAGCGACACTGTGACAGGTAATCTAACCTTGCGTTTAAAAGATGTACCTTGGGATCAAGCCTTAGATATTATTGTTCAAAGCAAAGGGCTTACGATGAGGAAAAATGGCAATGTGATCACCGTTGCACCTGCTGATGAAGTGGCAGCTAAAGAAAAGCAAGTATTAGAGGCTATGCAACAAATTAATGACTTACAGCAGGTGCATACTGAAATATTCACACTTAAGTACATGAAGGCCGATTCGCTGAAGAACATATTAGTTGATGTAAAGCAAAGGATTTTGTCTAAACGCGGAACTGCTGTGATTGACGCACGCACAAACACAGTTTTTGTTCAAGATACGCCTAAATATCTTGAACAGGTTGAAATGATTATTAGTAAAACGGATGTGCCAGTTAAGCAGGTGATGATTGAGTCGCGGCTTGTAATTGCCGATGAAGCATTTGGTAAAGCGTTAGGTGTGCGTTTTGGTGTACAAAAGCAAGGCACTGGAAATACTGGTCTTGGTGTTAGTGGTAGTCTAGGCAATACGATTACAGCCAGAACAATAACCGCTGCAACTACTACTACTCCAGCAATCACAACTGAAGCAACAACGGGACAAACTGGCTCAAGCACTTTAGCTTCGACTCAAATTCCAAAAGCCATTTCTGTTGGAACCAGTCCAAATGGCACTCAAGATTTAATGTCTAATTTACCGGTTGCCAATGCTTTTGGTAATTTCGCATTCAGCTTATTTAGATTGCCTGCAGGGCTATTGTTAAATTTAGAATTGTCCGCTCTAGAAACAGACCATAAAGGTAAGATTGTTTCTAGCCCTCGCGTGACAACTGCAAATCAGCAAAAAGCGAGTATCGTACAAGGTACGCGAGTTCCATATTTGCAAGCGAGCAGTAGTGGTGCAGCAAACGTAGCATTTGTTGACGCTGTTTTAAGTTTAGAGGTAACGCCACAAATTACGCCTGATGATAAAATCATCATGGATTTAGAAGTTAAAAAAGATAAAGTGGGTACTATTTTAGCTGGAACACCCTCTATTGATACTCAGCGAGTGACTACTCAAGTACTGGTTTCTAATGGCGAAACTGCTGTGTTAGGCGGCATATACGAGCAACTTGAGCGCAACGATATTGATAAAGTGCCATTTTTTGGTGATTTGCCAATTATGGGTAATTTGTTTAAACGTAAAACCATTCAAACTGACAAGTCCGAGTTATTGATATTTGTGACCCCTAAAGTAATGGACGATAACTTGAGTCTGCACTAAGGTGGCTGTTGCTAGTATAGTTTAAGGATTTAAGTCGGGAAACTGACGGGTAGTTAAAACTGTCATAAAATGCCCATCATAAATTTGATGGGCATTTTCTTATGATTTCATATTAAAATAGGAATGATGAAACAGAATAATATTTTTTTTATAGGCTTGATGGGCGCGGGTAAAACTACCATTGGTCGTTTAATTGCGAAGCAATTGGGTATGACTTTTTATGACTCTGACCATGAGGTAGAACGTAAAACTGGCGTTAAAATCCCGTTAATATTTGAGCTAGAAGGTGAATCTGGTTTTAGAAAACGTGAAACCACAATCATTGAAGAGCTTAGCCAGTTAAAAGATATTGTGATGGCAACAGGTGGTGGCGCTATATTGCTAACAGAGAATCGTGAGTTTTTAAAAAATAACGGCACTATCATTTATTTACGCGGAAATGTACATGATTTATGGCTACGTACACGTAACGACAAAACGCGGCCTTTGCTACAGGGCGGCAATATTAAACAAAAGCTTGAGCACTTATATATACAGCGCGACCCAATTTACAGCGCGCTTGCTGATTTTATTGTAGACACTGGCGCGCAATCAGCTGTTGAGATTGCTGCGTATATTGAGCAGTTGCTGCAAGATAAACATGCCGTAAATGTTGAAAATAATCAAAAACTAAATGTAGTGAATTCCGACTCAGTAAACTCTCATTAAGCCAAATATCCAGATGCAAACACTCAAAGTTGAATTAGCCAATAGAAGTTATCCTATACACATAGGCAAAAACCTAATCACCGATGTGAGCCTTATTTTACCTTACCTCAAACGTAAGCACGTAGCCATTGTGACTAACATCACTGTTGCACCGCTATATTTAAATCAGTTAAGCCAGTCGCTGCAATCTGCAGGCGTAACCGTTATACCTATTATTTTGCCTGATGGTGAAGCTTATAAAAATACTGCAACACTTAATACAATTTATGACGTATTACTGCAAAATCGTTGTGAGCGCAGCACTACATTAATTGCGCTTGGCGGCGGTGTGATAGGTGATTTAACGGGTTATGCCGCTGCAACATATTTGCGCGGCGTACCTTTTATTCAAATTCCAACCACATTACTTTCGCAAGTAGATTCTTCAGTGGGTGGTAAAACGGGCATTAATCACCCGCTCGGTAAAAACATGATAGGTGCTTTTTATCAGCCGCAATTGGTTTTAACCGACATTGATACCTTGCAAACTTTACCCGCTAGAGAGTTTTCTGCAGGCATGGCTGAAGTGATTAAGTACGGATTAATACGTGATGCTGATTTTTTCGATTGGCTTGAAATCAACATGGCGAGCTTGATGCGCTTAGATGAAGTGGTGTTAAGTGATGCCATTTACCGATCATGTCAAAATAAAGCCGATGTTGTTGCTAAAGATGAGCATGAGCAAGGTGAGCGTGCGCTACTCAACTTAGGGCATACGTTTGGCCATGCCATTGAAAATGCGATGGGTTACGGTGTTTGGTTGCATGGTGAAGCCGTGGCCGCAGGAACGATGATGGCGGCAGATTTGTCGCAGCGTATGGGTTGGTTAACCGCATCAGAGCTCACGCGCATTCAACGCAGTTTTAAAGCGGCCAACTTACCAATTGCCGCCCCAAAGCTAGGCGTAGAACGGTATTTAGATTTAATGGGCTTAGATAAAAAAGTTGAAAATGGAAAAATTAGACTTATATTACAGCAAGGCATAGGCAAGTCTGTGATTACCAGTGATTACGATGCTGAAAAGTTAAAAGAGACTTTAGCTTTATGTTAAACAAAGTCTATTCGCGATCTAAAAATCGCTCCAACAATAGTCGGGATAATGTAGGAGCGATCTTTAGATCGCGAAAAATTCCTAGCCAAATGGATTAAAGTGCAAATCATGACAACCCTCGCACCCTATGCCGCCAACCCAGCCGAATCAACAGGCCGCCAATTTGATGAGCCAGCATCTGAAACCCGCAACGCCTTTCAGCGCGACCGCGACCGCATTGTTCACTCTACCGCTTTTCGTCGCTTAGAATACAAAACCCAAGTATTTGTAAACCATGAAGGCGATTTATTTCGTACCCGCTTAACCCATAGTTTAGAAGTCGCCCAGCTGGCACGCGGCATAGCGCGCACACTCAATCTGCATGAAGACCTTACCGAAGCCATTGCGCTTGCGCACGACCTAGGCCACACGCCATTTGGCCATGCTGGACAAGATGCGCTTAATGCATGTATGCGTGATTTTGGTGGTTTTGAACACAACTTACAATCACTACGCGTGGTAGAAAAACTTGAGCTACGCTACGCTGAGTTTGATGGCTTAAACCTCACCTTTGAAGTGCGCGAGGGCATACTAAAACATTGCGCCATTAAAAATGCAAAGTTGTTGGGTAATGTTGGCCAGCGTTTTTTAGATAAAACCAGCCCAAGTTTAGAAGCGCAGCTCACCAACTATGCTGATGAAATTGCCTACAATAATCACGATATTGATGATGGCTTGCGTTCAGGCTTAATCACCATAGATCAATTGTCAAAAGTAGAATTATTTGCACGTAATCTAGCAATTGTAAAAGAAAAATATCCCAAGTTAGAGCAAAAGCGCCTGATTCATGAAACTGTACGCCGTATGATTAATACGCTAGTGGTAGATTTGTGCAGCCATAGTGCAAAAAATATCGCACAGCATCAACCCCATAGCATTGCTGATATTCGTCAGCTACCACAATTAATCGGCTTCAGCAAAGAAGTCACGGAGCAAAACCAAAAGCTCAAACAATTTCTACGTAAAAATTTATACCATCATTACAAAGTAAACCGCATGAGCGCAAAAGCCGCGCGTATTGTAAACGAGTTATTTGCAGTTTTTTTTGAAAATGTAGGTTTGCTGCCAGATGAGTTTCAAGCCTATGCTGAAACAGACAAAGCGCGCGCGGTAGCTGACTATATAGCGGGCATGACAGATCGCTTTGCCATACGCGAGCATCGAAAATTGTTTGCGGTAGAAGAGTATTTGTAGGGCTTCACTTACCATAGGCACTCCGATTTTCTAAGCACTGAAGCACTTGCAAAGTCGTATGTAGGAGCGATCTTTAGATCGCGAAAGCAATGTGGCTTAATCACTAACCCATTCGCGATTTAAGCCAGTATTTGGCTTCCCCACAGAATAATGTGCTAAAGCACATTATTCTGAGTGAAAGATCGCTCCTACAAAATGCCAAAAATCCCGATGAAAATTAACCATCAAAGAGACCTTCGTAACGGTAGATTTTCACAACAAAAGCAAATTTACCATATTACTTTTACCACAAACAATCGAACACCAATATTCAAAGACTTTACAAAAGCGCGTACATTAATCAACATAATCAAGCAATCTGACCAATTGCAACATACAAGCACATTAGCTTTTGTTGTTATGCCGGATCATATTCACTGGTTAATGCACTTGGTTGGTAGTCAATCACTACCAAATGTAATTAAAACCGTAAAATCAAAAGCAAGCGTTCAAATAGGCAGCCCTATTTGGCAAACCGGCTATTACGACCATGCCATCCGTAAAGATGAAGACATTCAAAATATTGCGCGCTACATCATTGCCAACCCCATACGTGCCGGCTTGGTAACAAAGGTGGGCGAATATCCACATTGGGATGCGATGTGGTTATAGACTAACGCATACAAGATTAAAATATCTGTAGGAGTGATCTTCAGATCACGAAAGTAATATAACCTTAACACGCTTAGCTTTCGCGATCTAAGCCAGTATTTGGCTTTCCCACATAATATATGTGCTTAAGAACATTATTCTGAGAGAAAGATCGCTCCTACGAAAAGCAAGATGTTGCATATTTACAACAAATATTACAAATTGTGACAAAATTGCAAATAAATGGTTGTTTCAACGCGTTCGTTTAGGCATACTTGCATTTACCTTCTTGATGACGACTATCAATATAGTTGCATTTAGAGAGTTTGCAAACTTTCTCATCCTTTGCAACGGTTAGCAATAACCAAGTAATGATGAGGTAATCTAGTAATAAAAATAGCAACATATTTTTAGGAGATTTATATGAATAACACAATTAAATTAGCAGTAGCAGCAGCTTTAGTAGCAGCAGCTTCAACAGCAAACGCTGGTATTATGATTCCAGCTGGTGATTGGACGCTTGACATCGGTGGTGTTGTAAACGCTTACTACACATCTACACGT
>JAYWDO010000013.1:0-19366 GCA_043779795.1 Pseudomonadota bacterium | reverse complement strand
TGGGCAGGCGGTCAAGTGTTAGCGGTTAATCCGCGTAATACCAGCCGCACTTGTCCGTGTTGTAAACACATCGCCAAAGATAACCGCCTCACACAAGCGAAGTTTGAATGTGTGGAATGTGGCTATACGGAAAATGCCGACTTGGTTGGTGCAATCAATATATTAGCGGCAGGACATGCCGTGTTAGCGTGTGGAGTGATGGTGCAACAAGGCCGCACAGTGAAGCACGAACCCGCCAAAGGTATCCGCAAATCATCGCGTGAACCCGTAGGAATCCCCTGTCTGTTGGCAGGGGAGGATGTCAAGGTAGTTCAAGCTCAAGGAGCTAAGTATCACGCGGATGACCTTCGTGTGCTTTAGTCAGTGGCTTGTTGCGATAAGCTCTTTCTAAAATACAGTTCTTACTGCTAAGTGCCGAGAGTAGTGCCTCGCTAAAGGTGCTTTTTAGTATTCACAGTGTAATGGACACTGTTGTTGAGGTGGTGCATGTGCGCCGTTCAGAATTCTCATATAGCACTTATCCAACAAGTCAAAGTAATTTAATGCCAGCCAAACTATTCACACAGACTTCTTTAATAATTCGTAGTAAATCTTGCGCATAGGGTTTTGTCATCATGTCTTGCGTGCCGGTAGCGTACAATTCAGACCATAGACCTTTTTTCCCAATTGGTTTCGCAATCACATACTCATGGTCTACATAGCTTTGAATTCCCCAACTGGGTAGCGCAGCTATGCCTCGGCGGCTGGCAACGAGCTGCATGATGGCAACCGTGAGTTCTGTCGCGCGTCTTTCAAATACAATGTTGGCTGGTTTGAGCACATTACGAATGATGTCGATGCGTTCTTCAGGGACAGGATAGGTAATTAATGTTTCATTACTAAAATCTTCTGCTAAAAATCGGGCTTTATTGCGCTTACTGTGGTCAGGTGGCAGCACGGCCATTATTTCAAATTTGAATAATGGTTGATATTGTAAATCACGTACTTTTTCTGGTAAGCCGCCAATGACTAAATCGGCTTTACCTTCCCCTAAAAGGTGCCAAGGATCGCTATGAAAGCCTGCAACTAAATCAATTTCAACCTCTGGCCAAGCGCGTCGAAAGGCATCCATCACCGGTGCTAGCCAGTCAAAACAAGTGTGGCATTCTAAAACAATTCTAAGTTCGCCTGACTGATCACTTTTCAAACGGATTAAATCACGCTCAGATTTTTCAATAAGCGGTAATAACTCATAGGCTAAATCTAAAAGTCGTTGCCCTGCTGGAGTAAAACGTAAACCCTGTGCATTGCGCTTAAACAGCGTTATTTGGTAGTGCGTTTCTAATACGCGTATTTGATGAGACAGCGCAGATTGTGTTAAAAAAACACGTTCGGCCGCTAAGCCAAGCTTGCCTGTTTCGGCAATGGCTTTAAGTGATTTTAGATGGCGAATTTCAATCATGGTATATAGGTTTTGTTATGAGGTATGAATATAATTCAAATTTATCATAAAAACTTTCGCTTTATTAAATTTATTTGTCGTCACAAAATGTAGCCCTTACATTGAGATGAGAATAGAAATTGACACAACATACAATAAAAGCACATATTTTAGGTTACCCTCGTGTGGGAGAAAAACGTGAGCTGAAATTCGCACAAGAATCTTTTTGGCGTGGTGAGTCGTCACCAGATTATTTACAGAAAACAGCAAAAACACTGCGCACTGAGCATTGGAAAAAGCAACAAGCGGCAGGTCTGAGTTTTGTTACTAGTAACGATTTTTCCTTGTACGATCATGTGTTGGATCACATCGTGTTGTTTGGTGCTTCACCAAAGCGATTTGGCAAAGCTCCTTTTGGTGCAAAAAATATATCTCCAGAAAACGCTTATTTTGCGCTTGCACGCGGCAATATTGAGCAACCCGCAATGGAAATGACCAAGTGGCTAGACACCAATTATCACTACATCGTCCCTGAACTCAACGCTGATACGCAGTTCTCGATTAACGCGCATGATTATCTGACACAAATAGAAGAAGCGCAAAAATTAAGCTCCAATGTAAAGCCAGTATTACTAGGGCCGGTGAGCTTTTTATATTTGAGCAAAACGCATGGTATAAACAAGCTGGATTTATTGGATAGCCCAGTTTTAGATAATTTAGCGCAGCAGTATGCGTATTTACTGCAAGAGCTTCATGCCAGAAAAATAGCATGGCTACAAATTGATGAGCCTATTTTTGCATTGGATTTAGACGATGTTTGGTTAAAAGCCTTTGAACGCGCTTATGCATGGTTTAGAACATCACGTCCTAAACTATTGCTAACGACTTACTTTGCTAATGTTTCACGTTATCAAGCTTACATTACCCGCTTGCCTGTCGATGGCATTCATATTGATTTGGTGCGTGCTCCTGAGCAATTGGGGCCGTGGGTCAATGCTATTCCCAGCCACTGGGTACTGTCAGCCGGTGTAATTGATGGCCGCAATATTTGGCGCAATGATTTAGAAAAAACACTCGCATTATTAACGCCTTGGGTGCAAAGACTAGGCGAACGTTTGTGGGTAGCACCTAGCTGCTCATTACTGCATACGCCCGTTACATTAGCGCATGAAGTTAATCTTGACGCTGAAATTAAGTCTTGGTTAGCCTTTGCCGATGAAAAGTTAGCTGAGCTTAGCGTGATTACTAAAGCATTAAATTATGGCGTGGTATCGGTAGCGCATGAATTGGCGATTTCACGCACAGCAATTACTTCGCGTAGTAATTCTGGTCGAGTTAATTCAGCCAGTGTGAAAGCGCGAATAGAGCTATTAAATTTAGTCAATGGAAATCGGCACAGTTCATTCCCAGTGCGTCAAGCAGCACAAAAAACACGTTTAAATCTACCATTATTGCCCACCACTACCATAGGCTCTTTCCCGCAAACGCCAGATATTAGAGCGAGTCGCGCAGCATTGAAAAAAGGGGCTATTAGCCAACAAAAATATGATGCAGATATGGAGTCGCATATCGAATATGCGGTTCGTGAACAGGAAGCGTTAGGGCTAGATGTACTTGTGCATGGCGAAGCCGAACGTAATGACATGGTGGAGTTTTTTGGGGAGCAATTAGCAGGGTACGTATTTACCGAAAATGGCTGGGTGCAAAGTTATGGTTCGCGTTGCGTTAAACCGCCAGTGATTTACGGCGATGTTTATCGGCCTCAACCAATGACGGTAGCTACAGCACAATTTGCACAATCTCCTTCTAAAAAACCAGTGAAAGGCATGTTGACAGGCCCGATTACGATGTTGCAATGGTCATTTGTACGTGATGATCAATCCCGTGAAGCTACGGCATTGCAATTGGCTTTAGCCATACGCGATGAAGTGGATGATTTGCAAAAAGCGGGTATTGCCATTATTCAAATAGACGAACCAGCATTGCGTGAAGGTTTGCCATTGCAAAAGACTGCTTGGACACAATATCTGGCTTGGGCAGTACGTGCATTCAAACTCAGTGCCAGCGTGGCACATGATGATACGCAGATTCACACCCACATGTGCTACGCAGAATTCAATGATATTTTACCGGCCATTGCCGCAATGGACGCTGATGTGATTACTATTGAAACATCGCGTTCTGCCATGGAGTTGCTAGATGCTTTTGGTGAATTTTCATACCCAAATGAGATTGGCCCTGGTGTTTATGATATTCATTCGCCACGTATACCAACGATTGAAGCTATGGAAAAACTCATGCTCTGTGCCATTGCGGTCATTCCAGTGGAACGGCTTTGGATTAACCCTGATTGCGGTCTAAAAACCCGTGGTTGGCATGAAACAAAGCATGCACTTCAGAATATGGTCGCGGTAGCAAAGAATCTGAGAGAACGATTCGCTTTAACACTGCAAGAGTAAGACACTGCAAAGCATATATAGCTATTTTTTTTAATATTTAGCTATATATTGTGTTTTTTATCTTGAAATATCACATTATATTGCGCTATAGTTCGCCCATACGGTTCTCAATATTTAATCGAGTGTTGAGATAAAAGGGAATACGGTGCGTGACTTTTATCGTTAAAGTCGCAATGCCGAAGCTGCCCCCGCAACTGTAATCAGCGAGTTATCTGTCTAAATCTGCCACTGCATAAATCATCATGTGGGAAGGCTGACAGATAATGTTGACCTGAAAGCCAGGAGACCTGCCGTAGACATTTTTCATCTGTTTTTTTGACGGATGAAAGTATTTTTATAACGTTTGAGGCGGGGTGTCCTCGGCAGATGGAGAAGGTCAATACTGTTCTCTTCTATGCTGGTCTTTGTTAGTGCCAAAGTCACAATAGTGATTGTTTGCGCTAATTAAGAAAGTCCTGCCCTTTAAATAAAGGGAGCTCTAAAATGGATGATGTATCTTCATCAAGTATTAGGTCATCTAATACCAACGCACTAAATGCTGATTCAACGCTGTCAGCGCCTACACTACAAGTTATCCGTCGTAATGGCGCAGTGGTGGCTTTTCATCTCGATAAGATTTCTATTGCTATTACCAAAGCTTTTCTAGCGGTTGAAGGTAGTCAGAGCTCATCTTCGCAACGGGTGCGCGATCAAGTGGCTATTTTAATTCAATTGGTGAATAACGCCTTAATGCGACGCTTGCCTGCTGGTGGCACGGTTCATATAGAAGACATTCAAGACCAAGTAGAGTTGGCGCTGATGCGTAATGGCAATCACGACGTAGCACGTGCTTATGTGCTTTATCGTGAAAAACGTAATGCCGAACGTGCCGCTGAAAAAGCCAATCAGCCTGATACCGAACCTAGTCATACGCTAAACGTCAATATAGATGGCAAATTAGTGCCACTTGATATTCAAGCCTTATATGCTTTGGTGAGCGAAGCTTGCCAAGGTTTAGGCGAGGTGGTGGATGCTAATGTAGTAGTCGTGCAAGCGGTGCGCGATTTATACGATGGCATTCCGTTTGCTGAAGTATCTAAAGCACTCATTTTGTCAGCTAGAAGTTTGATTGAAACTGAGCCTGCCTATAACTATGTCACAGCACGTTTGCAGTTAGATTTGGTGCGTGCTGAGGTGTTAGGCGAACGTGTTAGCCATGCCGAGATGGATTCGCATTACACGGATTATTTTCCGCACTACATTAAAATTGGTGTTGATGCTGGCTTGTTAGATTCCCGTTTAGCGCAGTTTGATTTAACTAAATTAGCCGCCGCATTGGTAAAAGAGCGCGATTTCAAATTTGGCTATTTAGGCATACAAACACTGTATGACCGCTACTTTTTACACATTGAAGAGCGTCGTATCGAGTTGCCACAAATATTTTTTATGCGCGTCGCCATGGGTTTGGCAATGAACGAAATTGACCGTGAAGCACGTGCCATCGAGTTTTACAATGTATTAAGTAGTTTTGATTTTATGAGTTCAACGCCAACACTCTTTAACGCTGGCACATTACATTCGCAATTATCAAGCTGCTACTTAACCACCGTTAACGATGATTTAGAGAGCATTTATCAAGGCATTAAAGAAAATGCCTTGCTACAAAAATACGCAGGCGGTTTGGGTAATGATTGGACACCCGTGCGTTCACTCGGTGCTCGTATTAAAGGTACGAATGGAAAAAGCCAAGGCGTGATTCCATTCTTAAAAGTGGTGAATGATACAGCCGTTGCAGTCAACCAAGGTGGCAAACGAAAAGGCGCGGTATGTGGCTATTTAGAAACTTGGCATTTAGACATTGAAGAGTTTCTAGATTTACGCAAAAACACAGGTGATGACCGCCGTCGAACGCATGACATGAATACTGCGCATTGGATTCCTGATTTATTTATGTGCCGTGTTATGGAGAATAGTGAATGGACATTATTCTCACCTTCAGACGTACCAGATTTACATGATAAATACGGCAGAGCCTTTGAAACCGCTTATGTTGAATATGAGCGTCGTGCTGATCATGGCGAAATCAAGTTGTTTAAGCGTGTGCCTGCCGTACAACTGTGGCGCAAGATGCTTTCGATGTTGTTTGAAACAGGTCATCCTTGGATTACTTTCAAAGACCCCTGCAACATTCGCTCACCACAGCAACATGTAGGTGTCGTGCATAGCTCTAACTTGTGTACGGAAATTACGTTGAATACATCGGATACTGAAATCGCCGTATGTAATTTAGGTTCTGTCAATTTATTGCAGCATTTAAAAGAAGTGAATGGCCAGTTCATATTAGACATCGACAAACTACAAGCTACCATCAAAGTGGGCATGCGTATGCTAGATAACGTTGTGGACATTAACTTTTACCCTGTTGGCAAGGCGCGTAATGCGAACACCCGCCACCGTCCAGTTGGCATGGGTATTATGGGTTTTCAAAATTGCCTACATGCAATGAGGATTCCGTATGCAAGTGTGGAAGCTGTTGAATTTGCAGATCGCACAATGGAAGCCGTATGTTACAACGCTTACTATGCTTCAACGGTGTTAGCCGAAGAGCGTGGTGCGTATTCAAGCTTTAAAGGTAGCTTGTGGGATCAGGGTATTTTGCCACTCGATACACTGGATTTGTTATTGAGCGAGCGTGGCGGCAATGTGGAATGTGATAGAAGCCAAACACTTGATTGGGAAACCTTGCGTAAACGCATTCAAACCGTGGGCATGCGTAACTCTAACTGTGTGGCCATTGCGCCTACGGCAACCATCTCTAACATTGTGGGTGTATCTGCCAGCATTGAACCTGAGTATCAAAATCTGTATGTAAAATCCAACCTATCAGGCGAATTTACTATTGTGAACGAGCAATTGGTGAGCGATCTCAAAGCCCTTAACCTGTGGGATGCTGTCATGGTGTCTGACTTGAAGTACTTTGATGGCTCATTACAAAAAATTGAGCGCATACCAGCGGACTTAAAAAAATTGTATGCCACCGCATTTGATGTTGATCCCACTTGGTTAATTGAAGCGGCTGCACGTCGCCAAAAATGGATAGATCAGGCGCAATCGCTTAATTTGTACTTTGCCGTGCCTTCAGGCAAAAAACTGAGCGACACATATTTTTTGGCTTGGCAACGCGGCTTAAAAACCACGTACTACTTACGTTCTCTAGGTGCTACTGCAGCAGAAAAATCAACTGGTACAGGTGGTGAGCTAAATGCCGTTTCGGCACATGTATCAGAACCTGCACTTCAAGAATACACGCCTAAAATGTGTGCAATTGATAATGCTGAGTGTGAGTCTTGTCAGTAAAAAATTAGAATTTCGTCGCGGCACGGCGTTGCAGCAAATTTTTTATCGTTTACATACTTTAGCTGTATGCCGCGATTAAAAATTTTCTCACGCCTTGTTTCGCTTAGATGTTTTAATTTCCCCAAAAAACTATGATGAAAAATTAAGGAATTAATATGCTTTCATTTGAAGATGAAATTTATGTAGAAGCAACAGTTGCTGAATTAACAGTCGCTGAATTAACCGTAGCTACTGCGCCAGCCACAAAAATATCCACACCTGTTGCCACTAATCAACCTTCTATTGCAGGTCGTGTGAATGCTTCTGACAAGCGCATGATAAACGGCCAAACCGACGTGAATCAGCTCGTGCCTTTTAAATACCACTGGGCATGGGATAAATATTTGGCAGGCTGTGCTAATCATTGGATGCCACAAGAAGTTTCAATGAGCCGTGATATTGCGCAGTGGAAAGACAGCACCGCGCTAACCGAGGATGAACGTTTGATTGTAAAACGTAATTTAGGCTTTTTTACCACCGCTGATTCATTGGCAGCCAATAATATCGTACTGGGTACATATCGCCATATTACTGCGCCAGAGTGTCGCCAATACTTGTTACGCCAAGGCTTTGAAGAGGCGATTCATACGCACGCGTATCAATATATTGTGGAAAGTTTGGGGCTAGATGAAAGTGAAATATTTAATGCTTATCAGGAAGTACCGAGCATTAAAGCCAAAGATGATTTTTTAATTCCCTTTATCAATACGCTGACTGACTCTAGCTTTAAAACAGGCACGCCCGAAGCTGACCAGCAACTGCTACGCTCGCTCATCGTCTTTGCCTGCATCATGGAAGGTTTGTTCTTTTATGTAGGCTTTGTACAGATTTTGGCATTAGGTCGCCAAAACAAAATGCAGGGCGCGGCTGAGCAATACCAGTATATTTTGCGTGATGAGTCCATGCACTGCAATTTTGGCATTGATGTCATCAACACTATTAAGCTGGAAAACCCGCATTTATGGACAGCCGAATTCAGAGATGAAATCAAAGCACTGATGCAACACGGCGTTGAGCTGGAATACCAATATGCCGAAGCTACCATGCCACGTGGGGTGTTAGGGTTAAATGCAACGATGTTTAAAGAATATCTACGCTTTATTGCCAACCGACGCTGCCAACAAATTGGCTTAGATGTGTTGTACCCAAATGCAAATAACCCGTTCCCTTGGATGAGCGAAATGATAGATTTGAAGAAAGAGAAAAACTTCTTTGAAACTCGCGTGACGGAATACCAAACAGGTGGTGCGTTAAGCTGGGAGTGATTCTGCATAACGCATAAATCTAAACTGTAACCCTTGCGAAAGCCGTCAAGCAAGTTGTCGCCAAATATAATAAATTAAGCCACTGTTAAAATGGATTTATTCTCTTTTTTTCCGTGGCTTCTAGATTCAAGTGGGCGATGTCTACGAAACGCCATAGACGCACTTGCCGAGACTAGCGTTGTGTGTCTGGCGGCAGAATAGCAAAGTATAAGATGGAAAATTTAGCTGTTACGCAACATAGAAAAGTCTTAGCGTATAGTTTTTTCTGTTTTCGCCCCTATAGTGGGTTAAAGGCAGTACTCAACCCACTTAAATTAAAGGCTAAACATATTTAACGAGCCGCCGCCGGGCGCAGCATTCCATTTAGTTAATTCTCGGTAGGCACCAGCAGCGCCAGCGCCATCAGAGTTTTCAGTTAAGCCTAAGTTAATGGCAATGCCCGCCCAGCCGCCTATGCCAGATAAAACGCCTACATATTGTTTGCCTTTATGTGCATAGGTAAACGGGTTGCCGATAACGCCTGAACCTACCTGAAATTGCCATAACGCTTTACCTGTGTTGGCATCTACTGCTTTAAACCATCGATCTAGCGTGCCATAAAATACCAAGTTAGCACCTGTGACCATTGCGCCACTCCAAATGGAAAAAGGTTCTTTGTTGTACCACGCGGCTTTGCCGGTTAGGCCATTCCAAGCCATAAATCCACCAGTGACGCCATCTGGTCCAGGGTGCATGGTTAGTCCTGCGCCCACCCATGGTTGGCCAGCGATGTATTTGGCCTCAACGACATCATAATCCATGCACAAATGATTCATCGGCACATAAAACAATTGTGTTTTAGGTGAGTAAGCGGCGGGTTGCTGGTCTTTAACGCCTAGCGCAGCAGGGCAGATATTCTTAGTGGTGGTGTCTTGATGTGCTGAATATTGAGGATCTTTTTGTGGAATACCTGTGCTTAAATTTACGCTTGTGGCCCAGTTCACAAAAGGGTGCATCTTTTCAGCGACTAGCAAGCTTCCATTCGTGCGATCAAGCGTATAAGCAAAACCGTTACGGTCAAAATGGGTCGCAAGCTTTTTGCCTTGTGCATCCCAAAGGATAATCTCATTGGTGCCGTCATAATCCCATTCATCATGCGGCGTCATTTGGTAGCCCCATTTTGCCATGCCAGTATCTACATCTCGTGCAAAAATGGTCATCGCCCATTTGTTGTCACCAGGCCGTACATCGGCGTTCCATACCGATGGATTGCCCGTACCGTAGTACATGAGGTTTAGTTTAGCATCATAAGAAAAGTATCCCCAAACTGGCCCGCCGCCATGTTGCCAGCCTTCTTGGTTTGCTTGTGGTTTTAGCCAAGTTCTAAGGCCTAAATCAGCTTCTGGAAATTTTAGTTGATCTTTTGTCAGTGCTTTAAACGAGCCATTTTCTTTATTGCCACCGTTCACATCTTGGTAAGTAGATAAAGCAGAGTAGTGCGGATTAGCTTCATTAAAGCCACTGCCAATCAGTGTTTCGCTATCAGGGCCCGTGCTATATGCTTTCCAAGCCAATGAACCATTTTTAATGTTGTAAGCGGCAATAAAGCAACGCACGCCATATTCGCCACCACTACAACCGGTAATCACTTTGTCTTTAATCACATGTGGCGCATTGGTGTTACTTGCACCTGTTTTAATATCATTGACTCTGGTCTGCCATATTTGCTTACCAGTTTTTGCATCTAAGGCAAGCAGCACACCGTCATTTTGCTGTAAAAAAATCTTACCATCACCATAAGCTAAACCACGGTTAACGGTATCACAACATAATAAAGCTTGTGTTTGTGGGTCTTGCTTCGGAAAGTAAGACCAGATGATTTTCTGGTCGTTATTTAAATCTAGCGCGTAAATGTTATTCGGGAAAGCGGTGTGTATATACATGGTGTTGCCCAATACCAGCGGTGAACCTTCGTGTCCGCGATTAACACCTGTAGAGAATATCCAAGCTAGCTTTAACTTTTTGATATTGCTTGATTTAATTTGGTTAAGCTTGCTAAAGCCGGTATTGGCAAAATCTTTGCGCGGATGCACCCATTGCTTGTCATCTTGGATGAGTTTTTGTAAATTATCGCGGGCGAGTGCTGATGAGATTAAGGTGGTTGACAAACTGAGTGCCAGCAAGCATTTGAGCTGTGATATAAATGGGTTCATTTAATAACTGAGGGAGTTGATGCGTTATCTATTGTAGTTGAATGATAGGACATTCGTAGTGACAAATAATTGCTATGGAATATTACTTTCAACGCATTAAAAAGAAGGCTGCCAGCACTAATGCAGCTAATACTAGCAAGCCTTCCATGATTTAATTAACCAGCTCTTTTAACTGATCTAAGATTGCTGGGTTCTCTAATGTAGAAATGTCAGAAGTAATTTCTTCACCTTTGGCTAGGCTGCGTAACAATCTACGCATAATTTTGCCTGAGCGTGTTTTTGGTAGGTTGTCGCCAAAGCGAATTTCATCTGGTTTAGCAATTGGGCCAATTTCTTTACCGACCCAATCACGTAATTGCGCGACGATTTTTTTCGCTTCGTCACCTTCAGGGCGTGGGCCTTTTAGTACCACATATGCCACTACAGATTCGCCTTTAATCTCGTGCGGTTTGCCAACAACAGCAGCCTCTGCCACTAATGGGTTTGAAACCAATGCTGACTCGATTTCCATAGTACCTAAACGGTGGCCAGATACGTTTAACACGTCATCAATACGACCCATAATGGTGAAATTGCCCGTTTTGGCATCTCGCACAGCACCATCGCCAGCCAGATAAATTGTGCCGCCTAAATCTGCAGGGTAATAGCTTGATTTATAACGCTCTGGGTCGTTATATATATTACGTATCATTGATGGCCATGGTTTTTTAATGACCAACAAGCCACCAGTACCCCAAGGCAGGTCTTTGCCTGTTTCGTCTACCACTGCAATATCAATACCCGGAAATGGTAGTGTACATGATCCTGGCACCAGTGTTGTAGCACCTGGTAGTGGTGTGATCACATGGCCGCCAGTTTCAGTTTGCCAAAAAGTATCAACAATTGGACATTTACTTCCACCAATGTTTTGGTAATACCACATCCAAGCTTCAGGGTTAATCGGTTCACCCACAGAACCCAAAATACGCAAGCTGGATAAATCGTAGTGTTTAGGATGTGTGGCTGGCGTTGTATCAGCGGCTTTAATCAGTGAGCGAATAGCCGTTGGTGCTGTATAAAAAATCGTCACTTTATGATGTTGAATCATTTTCCACAAACGGCCAGCATCTGGGTAAGTTGGAACACCTTCAAAGATGATTTGTGTAACACCCATCGCTAGTGGGCCGTAAGCAACATAAGTATGGCCTGTAATCCAGCCTACATCAGCGGTACACCAATAGATGTCATTATCCCTAATGTCAAAAGTCCAGCGCATGGTGTTAATTGCATGTAGTAAATAGCCTGCAGAGCTGTGCTGTACCCCTTTTGGTTTGCCTGTACTGCCTGAGGTGTAGAGCAAAAATAATGGGTGTTCTGCGTTCACCATTACAGGTTCGCAGGTATCTGCAACGCCTGAAATTAAATCATGCCACCAGATATCCTTCGAGTTCAATTCGATTTCTAAACCAGTTTTTTTAAGCACAACGACGCTCTTAATGGAATCACAGTTGCCTAAAGCAATTGCTTCATCCACTGCATTTTTTAACGGTAGTGTTTTCCCGCCACGGTATTGGCCGTCAGCCGTAATAATCGCCACAGCGCTAGCATCTAAAATGCGCTCGTGAATACTTTTGGCTGAAAATCCGCCAAATACCACCGAATGTATTAAGCCAAGCCGTGCGCAGGCCTGCATGGCAACCACTGCGTCGATACCCATTGGCAAGTAAATAATAACGCGATCGCCTAAGGTTAAATTTAGTTTTTTTAAGCCGTTGGCAAACTGACAAACACGGTGGTAAAGCTCTTTAAAAGTCACATTGGTGATGGTGCCATCATCGGCTTCAAAGATAATCGCCACTTTGTTTGGAATCGTATTTAGGTGCCTGTCTAAACAGTTGGCAGAAACATTCAGCTCGCCGTCTTCAAACCATTTGTAGAATGGTGCATTATCTTCGTTAAGCGTTTTAGTAAATGGTTTATTCCAAACTAATAACTCACGCGCTAACTTTGCCCAAAAACCTTCGTAATCGTCTGATGCCTCTTGGCACAAAGCCTTGTAGGCTGGCATGCCAGAGACATTTGCAGACTTTACAAGCGCTGCACTTGGTTCAAAAACACGGTTTTCTTGAAGAACTGACTCAATTGACATGCTTAAAATCCCCTTAAATTGCTTTTATACTTTTATAATTTGGTTTGCTCAAAATATAATTTGGACTTGTACTATTGGACGTGTAAACGTTAAGTTGTAACTAAACGTAAAAACGTCATATTACCTTAAAAAACTTATGCTAACACTCGATAATTTGTTATCTGAAAACCACGCTACGTCTAGCGATGAGGCTTATGTAAGCCATGCTGTAAGTTGCAGCCCCTTCGTAAAGAGATTGTTCATAAAAGATGCTGGTCTACTGAATGATTTGCTAGCAAACCTGCATAAAGAGTATCAGTTAAGTGATATGCAGCGTTTTTTATCGAAGCAAAATATTGTTGATGAAATATCATTAAAACACGCCGTGCGGCTTTTGCGTCAGCAAGTTTTGGCTCGGATTATTGTGCGGGATTTGAATGGTTTAGCAGGATGTGGATTGAATAGTCTGCAAGAAGTGATGCGCACGACTTCTCAGTTAGCTGAGTGTGTGATTAATACTTCGATTGATTTTTTGCATAGCTGGTTAGTCAATGTACATGGTCAGCCTATAGACGTAGAGGGCAATCCGCAAAGCTTTATTGTCATTGGTATGGGCAAGCTAGGCGGTGGCGAACTTAATGTGTCTTCTGATGTTGATTTGATTTTTGCTTACGCAAATGAAGGTGAAACAGACAGTGAAAAACCTATTAGTAACCAAGAGTTTTTTACACGCTTAGCTAAAAAGCTCATCGCGACCATAGATGAAATTACCGAAGATGGTTTTGTATTTAGAGTAGATATGCGTTTGCGTCCATTTGGCAGCGAGGGCGCGCTGGTTTCAAATTTAGATGCGTTAGAAGACTATTATCAAAATAACGGCCGAGAGTGGGAGCGCTACGCTTGGATCAAAGGCCATGAAGTGACCGGTGGCAACCAAGTTTCACGTCTGCTAAAGCCATTTGTATTTCGAAAATACTTAGATTTTGGTGCGTTTGCCAGCATGCGCGATTTAAAAATTCAAATTCAGCGCGATGTGAACAGCAAAGGCATGCACGATAACATTAAGCTTGGTCGTGGCGGTATTCGCGAGATTGAATTTATTGCTCAAGTGTTTCAACTGATTCGTGGTGGACAAGATGTGAGCTTGCAAATTAAGCCGACTTTGTCGGTATTGAATTTACTCAAAAACAAAGGATTACTGCCTGAAAAAACGGTGAGTGAACTCTCTGAAGCATATGTGTTTTTAAGAAATTTAGAACACAGGCTGATGTATGTAGAAGATGCGCAAACGCAAGAGCTGCCAAAGTCAGACGAAGCCAAAGCGCGTATTGCCAAAGCGATGAGCTTTGTCGATTGGAATGGTTTTTTAGTCCAACTAAATAGTTATCGTCAGCATGTGCAGCAACATTTTGATGCGACCTTTAGCGATACGAATGCCAGCAAAGAAGCATTAGACCTTGAAAAATCCATCTGGAATGGCGTATTAGCTGCGCCAGAAGCAGAAGTTGCATTGCACAAAATTGGTTTTGCAGACGGCACTGAAACACTACGCCGATTGACTACTTTGCATCAAAGTAGTCGCTATTTACAGTTGCCAGAAGTCAGTCGATTACGTTTTGATGCATTGATGCCGCTCGCTATTTCACAAGCGGCAGGCATGCCAAATGCCGATATTAGCTTAATGCGCGTAACCGATTTGTTAGAAAGTATTTGTCGGCGAGCCAGTTACTTAGCGCTACTGGCAGAACATGCGCATGCGATGCATTTGCTGGTTAAATTGTGTAGTAGTAGCCCGTGGCTTAGTAATTATTTAGTGCAGCATCCTATCTTGCTAGATGAGCTGCTAGATACACGGACTTTATATGCAGAGCCAGACTTTATCGTGATGCGCGAAGCGCTTGAAACACGATTAGCCGCTGCAGATAATGATGTTGAACAGCAAATGAACTTAATGCGCCATTTTAAGCATGCCAACGTATTTAGGTTTGCTGCACAGGATATTAATGGCGAGCTATCCCCAGAGAAATTGTCAGATTACTTAAGCGCACTGGCTGATTTAATATTAAGCGTCAGTTTAGAAAAAGTTTGGCTCAATGTGCGGGGCAAGCATCTTGATGTGCCAAAATTTTCAGTCATCGGTTATGGTAAACTGGGCGGCAAAGAGCTGGGTTACGCCTCAGACTTGGACATTATTTTCCTTTACGATGATAAAGCACCAGAGGCTGGTGAAGTGTATGCGCGCTTTGCGCAACGTATTAATAACTGGTTTAACAGCCTCACTTCAGCAGGTTTGCTCTACGAAACCGATTTGCAATTACGCCCAGATGGTAACAGTGGTTTACTTGTCAGCAGTGTGGCAGCTTTTAAAGAATATCAGCTTAACAAAGCTTGGGTGTGGGAACATCAAGCCATTACCCGCGCACGCTTTGTGGCTGGCGATAAAAGCATAGGCGCAACATTTGATGAAATTAGAATCGAAGTGATGACGCTACCGCGAGAGCCTACCAAGCTTAAGTTAGAAGTACAGTCCATGCGCGAAAAAATGCGCGCGACACTACATATTGCCGATAATATTTTTGATATTAAACACAGTGTTGGCGGCATTATCGACGTGGAGTTTTTAGTGCAATATTTGGTATTGGCGCATGCTAAACAATACCCACAACTTACAGGCAATATCGGCAATATCGGCTTGTTGAAACTACTCGCCTCGCTCAGGATAATTGACCAAGCTTTGGCGGAAAGCGCCGTGTTAGCTTATCGAGACTATCGTCATACCCAACACATGCTCAAGTTGCAAGGTGCCGCGCATTTAAGGGTTGATATTGCTACCGTAATTACTCACATGGTTGCGGTGAAGGCTTTATGGGAGCAAGTATTTGCGGATTAGTTTATCAAATTCGTTGCGTATTCAAGCGAAAACCACCTCCAGCGTCAATCTACAGAATATCTAATTAATGCCTTAATAAGTTTATCTTCTAAAGGTGAGGCTTTTTGGATGTAAGGTGAGTTAATTCTGACTTTGTTCAGATGATTAGACCGAAAATCCTCACTTTTTGGTTAAATATGAGAGCTTTATGCTTTAGGTGATTATGACTGATAAATACTCTATTTGAGTCCGAAAAGTCTCACCACAGATCGCTTTGAAAGATCACGCCACTACCTGGACTCCATCATTTTTTCGCGCGAGTTGGAGATGCTAGCATTTACGATTGATTTTTTTGCCTCAAGTGTTTCGCCATATTTTCTAAATACTTGGCATCCTCACTTAAGCCGTAAAAAGCATAAGGATTAAGAAACTGCCTCCCCCATAGTAGTTTTCTGTCGACTTGATTTAGCTCGGCAACTTCACAAACTGCACTCCAATGATTGCTGATGGACTCAATTTGATGCTCAATGAGTGCCATAGCTTCTTTTCTGGAAATGAGAAATACATGCGCTGCAGTTAAGCATGAGGCTATCTGACTTGCACGATCATTTCCAGAAATGAGCATAGCTTGCGAAGCCTCAAATCCCGTACGCCCTTGCGGGCAGATGTCATAGGCTGGTGTCAACTCCAACATCTTGCCATCCCAGAACGCGGCATGATTACGGGCATGGTCGTCGGTGTTTCCTGACAGTATGTTAAATACGATACGTGAAAATAATTCTTTTAGGGCGCTGGCTGATTGCCTGAAATCCTTACGTATAGTTTGTGCCAAATCTTCATAGCTGGCATATCTGGCCATCATTTCATCTAAGTTTAAAATGGTTAATGCCGACAACATACTTTTTCTTTGCCAGCCATGCACAGATAGCACCCTGTCAAAACGCTCAATTAACAAAACGTCCTTTTGCAAGGACTTTACCAGCTTCACAGGCGCTACATTGAGACTTGCCATATGTGCCAGCCTCATTGCAACGAACTCAGCTTTAACGACGCTATAAATATCGGAAGAGGCCGAGAACTTGGCAACATACTTGAAGTTTCCGTCAGTAATTAGTGCTTTAGGACGAGCGCCACCTATGCTACTTCCATGATGGAGTGCCTGATCTAATTCAGGTGTGAGCGGAATACCTTTCTGAACTTTTTCAGCAGATTCAAGCAGCTCATCAAGGCTAGTATTAACAGAAATTCTTGGTTCATATACAGTGTTTGATTGCTGGAAATCTAAAGCACCTATGCGATCAGAACCGGATTCTAGTAAATAGGTTAATTCACTCAGTTCAATATTTGCTGCATCTACTTTTTTGCCAAATTTCTTATTAAGAATAACACGTCGGCCCCACGCATCAGGAGCCGCATCTCGAATACAGCCTGGCATGGTAAGCCCGTTCAGCAATGGCAATATTCCAGCTGTTAAAGGCAACTCATTTTTAAAAATAGAAATGCCGTTATCTCGCGAAAGATAACTTTGGCCATAATTGAAAACCAGTGATTTACCCTCAACCGTAAGCTTGCCGGACACAACTGGCTGAGTTTCCTCTGGTAACCAGATCCAAACGTATGCTTCTTTGTAATTGATTTTATTAGAAGTCATCATGAACTACTTTAGAGGGAGGACGGATACTTTTTGGTAATAGTGCTATCTTGTCATTAAATCGATCAATATTCATTGTAAGCTGCGATTCGTCCACATCAAAGAGCTTTACACCAACCAGCGCCGCCACTTCAAAAACTAAGCCAATTTCGCAGCGCATATCACCTTTTTCAATTTTGATAAGCGTGCCTCTTGCAATACCTGCGCGCTCAGCCAGCTCTTGTGCCGTCCACTTGCGTTCTTTACGGCCAAGTTGGATAGCTTTACCCAGTAGCTCTGCAGCGGCGTTGCTGTAACGTGAATAGGCTCGTTTTTTACCCATAATAAGTGCTGTGTGAATATTTTTGTATAATAAAATATACATAATACTACTACATGTATATTTTAATGTACATATGTATCTTTGTCAGTTAGCGCGTAAAACATCGTCCTTCAGTGCGAGGATGTAAGCACGAATGGCGAAGCCGTTCAATGCGGAGTTTGTTGTTGCTCAATATATTGCCGAATAATCGCGATAGGTGCGCCGCAACTGTGGAGTGACGGTGCAACAATGCCGCACGGTGAAGCACGAACTCACCGAAAGTATCCGCAAGTCATCGCGTTGATCTGTAGGAATCCCCGCTATTTAGGGCGGGGAGGATGTAAAAAGCGGCTTGAGTGACGCCTCCAGCATGTTAAAATGCGCCTATATGAATGCTAATCAGCCTGTAAACCTTAAAACAATTACCTTAACACCAGCCGCTTTAGAAGCCGCTTTGCAAAGCTGTATGTTGGCTGATCGCTTTGTGTTACGACGAAAGTTTAGAGAAGCAAGCGATAGTCAAAAACTTAAAGACGAAAAATCCGCAATAAAAGCACAGCGTTTATTCAACGAAATTACGCAAAAAATACGCACATCCCAACAGAAGTTTGCCACGCGCTTAGCTAGTTTACCTAAACCGGAATATCCGCCAGAACTGCCTGTTAGCGGCAAAAAAGACGAGATTTCTGCCGCCATTGCCAAAAATCAAGTAGTGATTGTATGTGGTGAAACAGGTTCAGGTAAAACTACGCAGCTTCCTAAAATCTGTTTGGAATTAGGCCGTGGTGTTTCAGGCTTAATCGGCCATACACAACCACGCCGTATTGCGGCACGTTCGGTTGCTTCACGTATTGCACAAGAGTTGCAAAGCCCTTTAGGTGAAGTGGTTGGCTATAAAGTTAGATTCAACGATAAGCTTACAGAATCGACATATATCAAGTTGATGACTGATGGGATTTTGTTGGCAGAAACGCAGGGTGATAAATTTCTCAATGCTTATGACACCATTATTATTGATGAGGCACATGAGCGCAGCTTAAATATTGATTTTCTACTAGGTTATCTCAAACAGCTCTTACCAAAGCGCCCTGATTTAAAAATCATCGTAACGTCTGCCACGATTGATGCTACGCGATTTTCAGAACACTTTAATGGCGCACCTGTGATTGAGGTTTCTGGCCGTACTTATCCAGTTGAAATTCGTTATCGTCCGTTAGGTAAGGCTGGTTTTAGAGCAAAAGAAAGCGCTGAAGCTGAAAATTCGCAGTTTGATATGGAAGACGAAACAATCTTTGGCATTGCCAGAAAAGCCAAAACAGAAGCACGTTGGCTGGAAGAAGATGACGAAGAAGAGGCCATTGAAGAGGCGATTTTAGACGCCGCAGATGATTTGTTACGCCAAGGCGATGGCGATATTTTGGTGTTTTTACCAGGTGAGCGTGAAATCCGTGATACCGCTGAACATTTAAGAAAGTACCAAGGACGTTCTACCAAGCTTAAACATATTGAAGTATTGCCGTTATTTGCACGTTTGAGTATTGAAGATCAGCAAAAAATATTCAAACCACACCATACACGTCGCATTATATTGGCTACCAATGTGGCGGAAACTTCACTCACTGTGCCAGGTATTAAGTATGTGATCGATGCGGGTTTAGCGCGTATGAACCGCTACAGCACGCGTGCTAAAGTTGAGCAACTACAGATAGAAAAGATTAGCCAAGCAG
>JAYWDO010000012.1:0-19439 GCA_043779795.1 Pseudomonadota bacterium | reverse complement strand
CACCGTATTCCGAGTGGTAAATTGAAAATTTACCTACTTCAATCCCGTGGTTTTACTTATATAGGATTGCTGTTGCTTATTGCAATTGCTGGCATTGGTTTGTCTGCTGCAGGCTTGTCTTGGCAATATCAAGTGAAATCTGAAAAAGAGCGTCAGCTTCTGTTTGCCGGAAGGCAACTCAGTAGCGCGATTAAAAGCTATTTTGACAGCTCAACTTCTGAGATTAAAGTTTACCCGCTCACGTTAAACGATTTACTACTAGATAAGCGCGCACCAAATGTTAAGCGGTATTTGCGACAGATCTACTTTGACCCAATGACAAGCAAGCCTTACTGGGGATTAGTTAAACAGCAGGGACATATCGTAGGTGTTTATAGTACATCGCAAGCTAAACCAATCAAGCATACTGGCTTTAGTTTAACGGAATCTAATTTTACTAAGGCACACTCATATCAAGACTGGATATTTGGGCAGGCTGATGGCGTTAAATCAGTGATGACAGAGTCGTCAGATTAAACCAATATCTCTCTTTACCTCTCAATGTAGTTGCTGATAAAAGCTTAATACTTTGGGTACGTAAAGACGCGTTTCTAAGTAAGGTGGAATTTTAAATCCGTATTTTGTCACAGCATTAGGCCCAGCATTATAGGCTGCCAATACTAATTGCAGATTTCCTTTGAATAAAGTTTGCAATTCACGCAGATATCGTGCGCCTCCCAAGATGTTTTGCTTGGGGTCATAAGCATTATGCACATTAAATCGTTTTGCAGTGCTCGGCATTAACTGCATTAGCCCCTGCGCGCCTCGTGGTGAGAGTGCATTGGGGTTGTAGTTGGATTCGACGCGAATGACTGCATGCAATAAAGCGGGTTCAATCGAGGTTTGACTAGCTGCACTGCTGATTGCTTCTGCGATAAGTTTACTATTGGAATTTCCCGTATTTTTAGTTGAGAACTTTTCTTTACTTATAACAAAGTCATCTTCAATAAGTAGAAGGTATCTTTTAGTTCCATCATGTTTATCTTCACTTGTCAAATAGGTTGATTCTGAGTCAGGTACTAAATTGGTGAGAATTATTTCGTTGTCTATATTTTGTTGCATATAAATATCAGCCTTAGCCAATTGTGGCATAGCAAATATTAAGGTTAGTACAAGGCAACTTGATAAGTGATCAGATATACGCATCAGTATAAGTTAAGTCATTTACATGACGCTGTGATGACTTCTTAGTTTTCCCATTAAAATTTAATAATAAAAGTGAAATCTAACTGCAACAAACCTTTCATATTTACGCAATGAAAGGACTGTATATTTCTTAAATAATTAAATAATTAAATAATTAAAGAACCTAAAAACATGATAAAAAATATAGGGGGTTTATCTGCGGAAGAATCAAACCTCTTTATTGAGGTGTTTGAAGCTTCATTACGCATTCGTCAGCGTGAGCATTTTTTTTCATGGTTACAGGGTTGCTTTCAATCTTTACTACCGCATGAGGTGTTGCTGTGCGGTATACGCCTTGAGAATGAAACACAATTGCACTTTGAGAGCTTCATTAGTACGCGATATGTCACTGATCATCATGTGAATCTGGCAACGAAAAATGCAGATGGATTAATCTCACGTGCGATTAAGTGCTGGCAAGAAAATCACCGCCCAATATTTATTGCAGATGGTTTGGCTGTAAGTAACTTAGGCACATATATTGTGCCATTCGTTGAGAGCGAAGGTGCTTTGCAAGAAATTGAGCTAAAGAATATTGCAGCACATGGCTTGGCATCGAAAGAAGGTGAAGTCATTTCTTTTTTTAGTTTTTCACGTGTGCCAGGTGTGTTGAATGCTAAACATGCTTATTTTCTGGAGCTTTTGGTGCCACACATGCATACAGCACTAGTACGTATGTTAGGTGTTCAATATGGCAGAAAATCAATTAGCAAATTAGACCAGGGTAAAATTGAAAAACAACCAATTACGGCTCGTGAAAAAGAAGTTTTGCAATGGGTGCAGTCTGGTAAAACCAATCCAGAAATTGCATCTATCTTATATATAAGTACAAATACGGTAAAAAATCACGTGCATAGTGCAATATCAAAGCTAGGTGTAGAGAATAGAGTGCAAGCTGCAGCTAAGGCCTATAAGCTGGGTATGGTGAAAATTAATTGATTCTAAGGCCAGATTTTTAAGCTATGAAAAATGGAGATAAAGAAAAAAATGCTCTATCTCCATTGTGTTGATACCAGTGCTAATACCAATACCAATACCAATACTAATTAGCCGTTATTTATTTTCTTTCATTGCGGCAAGAAGCTCTTGTGGGTTTTGAGTTTGTCTACCATCGTTTAAATATATCGTAGGTGTGCCAGCAACGCCTAAATCATCCGCTAATTTTTCATTAGATACAATCGGGTTGTCACAGGTGCTTTTAACTGGTGCAGTGCCTTTTACCATCCAGTTTAACCAAGTTTCTTGTTTGTCTTTTGCACACCAGATTGATTCAGCTGTTGCAGCTGCATCTGGGTGAAGTTCTTTGAGTGGGTACAAGAACACATATGCGGTGTAATCAGTAACCGCCATTTTATCTAGCCCTTGCTCAAGGGTTTTGCAATACGGGCAATCTGGGTCTGTGAAAACTGCAAACTTGTAAGCACCAGTGCCTTTTTTAATTTCAATGGCATTTTTCAAAGGAAGGTCGCCAAATTTAATACTGGTCAGTTCTTTCAGTCGTTCTGCTGTCAGATTCTTTTTAGAGGCATCATCAAGTAATGAGCCGCCTACCATTACGTAAGACACCGTTTTATCTACATAAAAAATATTACCACTTGCATACACTTCATATAAGCCAGCTAAGGGAGAGAGCTTAATGCTCTTGGCCTTGATAGGCGGCGTTCGCATTTCCAGATTACTTTTGATCGCGGCAATATCATCATTGGCATTGGCCAGCGCTAAAGATGAAGCGCTTACCAATAAAAATCCAGCTGATGCTAATAATAACTTTACGTTTAAACTTTTTGATATAGCCATGGCTATTCCTTAATTTTGATTAAAAGAGGGTAACTAATTTGCTAAATATTTTACGTTTAAAAAATTACGATAGTGTGACTTATTTACTCTCAGCCAAGTTTATCAGAAATTAAATCAATGGTTACTGGCTTAGAAAGACATTCAACCATGCTTTATATCAAGTTTCATCCCTAATATTAAGGCGTCATTAATATCCGTTTTAATTAAACAATCTTCTTAATAGACCATAAGCACTACATGCTCTCCACATGGCTGTCATGTCCGACTTTTAACATGCGTACACATTGTTAATGAATGATTCTTAGTAGCGTTTTTGGTTGCTACTGAAAATATACAGAACGATTGTATATAGACCAAAAGGACTATATCTCAACACACTGACTTCACAAACGTACCGTAAATTGTGAAGGGTCGCAAAACGGCAAAGCACTGATTGGCAAAAGTAGCATGATTTAACAGTGATGAAATGGCGTTAAACATACAAGCCAAGTTCAACGCGGCGTTTGAGTAGCAAAAATTTTAAGTAGTTTTTTTATGTAGTAAATTTGTATTAAACATGATTGTTATATTTATTTTAATAGGGGTATGGAAATGAATTTTAAATTAAAAACTTTAGTTGCTGTGTTGGCTTTATCTGCAGCAGCTGCTACATCAGCAAACGCTGCAACGAATGGGTCAACTGGTAATTCATCAGTAATTTTTTCTGCTTGGGATGCTAACGGTAGTTATTCTATAGATTTAGGTAGTTATTTAAACACCTTGGTTGGTGCAGAAACTGCTGGTACTGCTGATACAAACCATTCTTACGCTGGGGCTGTTGCTGTTGATGGTACAATTTTTGATACCGTTCTTACTGGTTTCACTCTGGCAAGCGGCTCATGGAATTTAGCTGCTGCCGATACATCACAGCGCTATCGTATGTTGCTTAGTGGTGGTGCTAATGGCATTACTACAACTAATAACCAAGTTAAAAATAGTGGTAAAGCATTTGATGGTTACCTTGGTACAGGCGTTGATTTAACTTCAGCTCCTACAATATCTACAGCAGCAGACACTACGTATGCAGCTAGTGCTGGTTGGGGAGACACTATGGGTACTGCTGGAAATATCGTAGGTACATCTAACGCATTAGGTAGCTCTTCAAACCTTTATGTTGCTTGGCAAAATAGTTTGCTTTCTAAGCAAGGCGGTATTGCCTCTGGTTTCGCTAATTTAACTGCAGGTGGCAACAACGTATTTGCGACTACTTATGTTGATGCATTAGGTACTCACTTCAAGATCGCTACAGTTGCTGCTGTCGCAGCTGTGCCGGAAGCTGACACTTCAGGCATGATGTTGGCAGGCCTTGGTTTGATGGGCTTCATTGCTCGTCGTCGCAATCGTAAACAAGCTTAATCGTTTATCAATCTGTAATACCCTGGCATATGCCGGGGTAAATATCTAATCGAAATTTACTTTGGAGATTTAAATGAAATTATCTAAAATCGCAATTGCATGTTCTATGGCTTTTGCCGCATTATCAGTACAAGCGGCTTCAACTGGCATCCCTGCTGCACCAGCAAACGTAGTATTTGTTTCTGGCGCTTCTGGTGTAGATAGCTATCTTGGTGCTGTAGCAAGTAACTTAATCAACGTAACATCATATGTGCATGATTCAAGCAATAACTATCGTGCTTGGTACGGTACAACTAAAGCTGTAATCGGTACATTACCAGCAGCTTCTTCTTTATTGATCATTAAACGTTCAGCCGGTGGTTCAGCAATGGGTGTAGGCCCGTTAGCGAAAAGCGCTAAAATTGAAGTGCCTGATTGGGCTAACGTTGCAGCTACTGCTGATGCAACTGCTGGTCAGTTCACTGTGCCTGTGACTACTGCGGCTAACGGCTTAGTACCAGATATCGGTGTTTCTGATGTAGAACCAAAAATGTTCACAGGTATTAACTCTGAATTCGGTTTCACATCATTAACAACTGCTGAGCAGGCTACTTTAACAGCTAAAGGCTGGGCACAACTGGCAGAAGGTATTGTTGTTACTAAAGCGGTTGCTGATACCACTGTATTAAGTAATAACTTTATCCGTGAAGCGTTAGATGGTCACTATCAAGATTGGTCTGCTGCTGATGGTTCAGCTGATAGCATGGTAATTTGCCGTCGTATCGAAGGTTCTGGTACACAAGCTGCATTTAATAGCTATTTCAGTGGTTTCCCTAACACTCAGACTTATAACGGCTATGGTGCAGTACTTCCGTCAATAACTACAGATAGTTTTGGTTATGACGGTGCTCATGCTGGTACTACACTTGATCCGATGATCATTGATGCAAGTCTTGGTTTCACCGTGTTTGAAGGTAGTGGTTCTGGTGATGTACGTAAATGTTTACAAGCTGCGCAAAATGCTGCTGATGTAGTATTGACAGGTCGTAACGGTCTTAAATACAACTTGAAGTTTAGTACTGTTGGTGTTCCTTCAAAAGCTATCGGTATCTTGTCATTAGATAGCTATACTTCTGCTAGTACTGCTGCTTCACGTGCAGCTGCAGTACCTGTCAACGTTGATGGTAAAGGCTATGCTACAAGCAATGCTGATACTAACGGTGATTGGAACTTCCGCTTCTTAAACGGTAACGGTACATACGATGTGAAGGGCCAAGTTGTAACTTCTGCAACTAGCTCAGGAACTGCTCCAAGCCGCGTTAATATCTTAAACAGCACTTACGACTTTACTGTAGAGCCAACTTTACAATACCGCACAGCTACAACAGGTTGGAAAGTTAACTTTTACAACACAATGCAAACTTTGTTAGGTAACCCAGCTGATATGGTTATTGGTTCAGCAAACAATGGTGCGCCACTTGCATATGCTGCATTACCAACTTTGTACACTAAATCTGCAGTAGCTCCATTGAATTTGGTTTCAGATTTAACTCGTCAAGGTAATACAACAGCTCCATTACACGTTAAACAGTAATAGATTTGTTAGTTCTCGGTAATTTAGAGGGCTGAAGTTAAATCCTTTCCCACCAGTTTGGTGGGAAAGGTTTTTGCGTTTTATGTTGTGGTTTTAAAAATGGCATGGGCTATTTTTAAAGCTATATAGGATTCTTAATATTCGCTGAGAAAGTGTCATTTCGCAGTCATGTATGAATGATATGGTGCTGTCACGCTTTATATTAGAAGTTGTTATCCATGGCTAAGTCTTACGTAATGTTGCAATAAAGAACTTTGGAGTGTTTGAAATGAATGCTGGAATTTATCGCTTGGTGTATAACGCTTTTCGTGGCCTTTGGATGGTGGTGTCTGAATTTGCCAAATCACATCAACCGGGTAGCGGAGCAAGACGTGTACGTAGAGCTCGACATTTTCTGCTTGCAGTGCTGGTGCTTAGTTCAGAGGCATGGGCAGGTCCCGCAATCAATGCATTACCCAACGTAACTGTAACCACTGGCGTACATACTGTCATTAATGCACCTGTGGTGAATCCAGCTAATAGTGCTGGACTCTTGCTTAGCATTCAGCAGGGTGATAAGAAGGCCATTCTGTCCGGATCCAGTTTCGATATCGGTCGTGCCAGTGCCGTGAATTTTAACCATACTGGTGGCGCTGGTTCGGCAACACTGGTGCGTATTTCTGGCCCACAAACCACCATCGAAGGCGCGCTTAACTCACCCAATGGTCAGATTTACCTCATCAATCAGAACGGCATTCTTTTTGGTAATGGTGCGCGGGTGGATGTAAATGGTTTAGTTGCTTCTACCCTCAATATGCGTGATAGCGATTTTATGAATGACCTAGGTCAGTTGTACGCTTATACCGATAAAAAAAGAGCGGCTTATGTTTGGAATACTGATACAGACGGTGTTGCAAATGTTAATGGATTAGCATTTTCAGATTCTTTAGTACAGTTAGCGCCTGATGCACGCATTAAGGCCGCGCTTGGTAGTTCTGTCATGTTGTTTGCACCGAAAGTTATCAACCAAGGCAGTATCGTAACGACTGAAGGCCAGGTAGTGATGGCTGCTGGTAGTAAGGTGTATATCTCCTTTACGCCTGACCTGAATATAAGCAATGCTGTTGGCACGAAAGGTAATAAAACAAATACCAATTACAGCTACGCTCCTGACTCTCCCTATCGCGCACTTGCTGGTGTATTAGTTGAGGTCGATCCTTACACTAAGCAGGCAAGTGATGCTGTAACTGCACCGTCTGAAATAACAGGCTCAGTCATTAATGACGTTTCAGGCCGTATTCTGGCGCAACGGGGTAATATCACCATGGCATCTTTTATGGTGAATCAGTCCGGTCGTGTGGTTGCAACCACTTCTGTGTCACAAAAAGGTTCAATTCGCCTGCTGGCGCGAGATATTAAATCAGAACTAAACGTTGAAAATGATAATACGATCATTACCGCTAAACGCAGCGGCGATCTCACGTTCGGCGCAAACAGTGAAACCTTGATTCTGCCAGAACATGCGGCAGGTGTTGCATTGGCGGCACGGCAGCTCTCAGCGTCGCAAACAAGAGAACCTGCTCCGCAAGCCGGAGAAAAAAGTTTTACCGATACGGTGCTTGGCGCATTGACAGGTACTGGCGGCACGGTGACAGATGAGCAGATATTCAACGCACCTACCCTAGAGGCGATAGGACGTACCGTGAAGGTCAATGATGGTGCGAACATTGTCGTGCCAGGCGGGTTTATCAGTCTTTCTGCACAATTCCATGGCGATGTGGCGAATGACACAGTTGATCCTGGTTCACGCTTGTATCTTGGTAAGAACACCTTGATCGACGCCTCTGGATTGAAAAATATAACGATGTCATTAGATCGTAATTTCGTTGAAGTGTTACTGACTTCAAACGATCTTCAGGATGACCCTCTTAACAAAAATGGCTTTCTTTACCACAAGAGTGTCTGGTTCGACATCCGTCATTTGCCAGACACGCGTGTTACCAGTTTGGCTGGTTATCTTAAACAAGTTCCACGCGATATTGCCGAAAAGCTGACGACAGCAGGAACTGTTAAACTCAGGTCTGAGGGAGATATTGTTCAGCGCACAGGCTCGGTAGTGGATGTTTCTGGCGGCTCTATCAAATACACCGCGGGCACGCACAAAGAAACTTGGCTGAAGGATGCCATTGGCAACATCTATTTTTTGAGTAGCGCACCTGCTGGGGTCACCTTTACTGGCTTTTTCAATAACCGTAATGCCAGAACCTATCATGAACACGGTTACAGCGAAGGCGCTGCAGCTGGTTCGGTGACTTTGAATGGTTTTGCCATGTCACTGGATGGCCTATTTAGGGGCGGTGCTACTTATGGTGAATATCAGCGCAGCAGCGCTAACCTGGGCGGCAACTTTACGGTTACTTCTAACGGTATTGCTGGCGGTATTTCAGATATTGATGTTTTAAATAACCACAGTGCAATTACTGATGCATTTGCAGCTACTGACGCACTACCAACCGCCAACAGTAGTACGACCTTGCTTGAAGCAAGTATGCTCAATAATAGTGGTTTCGAAAACCTGACCATCAGCACAAGCGGCAATATTCGTACTGACGCAGCGCTTAATCTAGCGTTAGATAGCAAACTTTCGCTCACTGGGCAGAATGTATCTGTCCATAATGACATTGTGGCGCGAGGCGGATCGGTAACATTAGCGGGTACTGCAATCGCTGTCGATAATGCGGCTAAAATTGATGTGTCTGGGCTATGGACCAATGACTATCTTAACCCAGCGTCAGCTACTGGACGGGTTGTGAATAAAGGTGGTAGTGTCAGCCTCACCTCATCGGGTGCGGTTTCCTTAGGGCAAGGTACGGTTGTCGATGTTTCTGGTGGCGGATGGCTCAATATGGCTGGTAAGGTCAGCAATGGCGACGCTGGTAGCATAAATATCGCAGCCAATGTGACTAAGAATATTGCTGCCTCGACTGGCGTCGCGCCAATATTAGGTGGTGAGTTACGTGGCTATGCATTGGGCGTGGGTGGCAGCCTGAGTTTGACCGCGCCGTTTGTGACCATAGGCGCGAGCGGCATTGGAGATGCACGTGAGTTGTGGTTGACACCGTCATTCTTCCAGAATGGCGGATTTTCCAGTTACAGCATGACCGGGCGTGACGGTGTGTTGGTCAAGAGTGGCACGCAGGTCAATGTGCAGGCTAAAAATTACCAACTCAACAGTAACTACAAATCTGTGCAAACTGGTGCGCATGTAGCCGATTTCTCGAAAACTACCTTGTTGGCGGACTTTTTACGCAGCTCAACCAGTTTGACGTTAGCAACACAACAAGTGGACCAGTTAGCGTTGCCTTTGCCATTTACATCAAGTGGCATTGGTCGTGGCAGTGTGGTCGTGCAAACAGGCTCCATGTTACAGGTCGACTCTCATGGTAGTCGTGCCGATAGTAACGGCAATCAGATTGCGCCTCGTGTTGAGTTATCTGGCTGGGACAATCTTGTGTATGTTGATGGCACTATTAAAGCCGACGGTGGCTCCATTGTGCTCAATATGAAAGGTGATCCTAGCGCAGGGGATGATAATGATTTTAATGCGTCTCAGGCAGTCTGGTTAGGTAGTCATGCGCAGTTGCTGGCTGCGGGTTATGGCCAAATTATACCTAATAGTACAGGTAAACGTGCTGGCACAGTTTATGATGGCGGCACCATCTCGTTGACTGCCAAAAAAGGGTATATCGTTGCTGAGTCTGGTGCTGTATTGGATGTTAGTGGCGGTAGCGCTACACTGGATATTCTAAACAAGCCGACCACGATCGCCAGCAATGGCGGCACCGTCAACTTGAATGCACGTGAAGGTATGTTGCTTGATGCGACCTTTAAAGCCGCCGCTCCTGGCGCATTAGGTGGTAACTTGAATGTTGATCTTGGCCGAGGAGCAACAAATACGCTTGGTTTGGTATCTGCTCAATCTGTAGCCAATTATCCAGGTTACAACGATCTCCACGATAACCATTATCCAACGCAGAAGTGGGCTGTTGACGTGGTGCAAAATGCTGGCGCCGGTTTTAGCCACGGACTGCAAGCAGGCAATTCATTACAGGCTACAGTTGGGGGCTTGGCAAAAGTATCTGCAGATAGTATCAATGCGGGTGGTTTTAGTAAAGCCACGCTCAAAGCAGCAGATGTCGTCCGATTTGAAGGTAATGTTACGCTTAACTTACCAAGCAGCTTACGACTTGACGCGCCAGTGATTGAAGCTGTCGGAACATCACACGTCACAATTAGTGCCCCTGATGTGATGTTAAGTAATGTATTGCTGTCAGATGCTGACGTTGCAGTGAGAACTGGCAGTGATTATATTGCACCTACGCCATTAAGCGGGCTTGGTGTGCTGAATGTTAATGCGCAGTTATTAGATTTGCGTGGCCAGTTCTCATTGTCTGGCTTTAGTCAATCTAACCTCAATAGCAGTGGCGATATACGCCTGACCGGTTTTAGCAATACGAGCAGTACCGCACCCGTTGGCGAGTTACGCACCACTGGCACGCTTAATATGACTGCGCGTCAGATTTACCCTACATCCTTGTCAGACTACACGCTCTCTATAGAAGGTGCTGGAGGCCGTGCTGTATTCAACGGTACTGGCGCACATGATGCAGTGCTATCTGCTGGTGGAAAACTCACCGTTAATGCTGAAAATATCGATCAAAATGGTGTGTTACTAGCACCTTTCGGTACGATTACACTGAACGCTAGCCAAAACTTGACGCTGGAAAATGGTAGCCTGACCTCGGTTGCTGCAAATGGCGCACTGATTCCGTTTGGATATACTAGTCGTGACGGATTGGATTATTTGTATAGCTTTGGATCTGGAGTATCCAGTATCGTTGCGCCTCCAGAAAAAGTCGTCAAACTGAATGCACCTAATGTGACCGAAGTTGCTGGAAGCACTGTGGATGTTAGCAGCGGCGGTGATCTTTATGCCTATGAATGGGTGCCGGGTGTAGGTGGTTCTACCGATGTGTTAGCAAATGGCGCTAAACAAAGTGCCTTTAGTACGCCTGGAAGCAACGCAACCAATACTTGGGCAATCATGCCTGCCAACAAAGCGACCTATGGTAGCTATGACACACAATATTGGAATGGTTCTGGTGTGCAAGCGGGTGATGCGGTCTATTTGTCTGGAATGCCTGGATTGGCTGCGGGTTATTACACGCTACTTCCTGCGCGTTATGCCTTGTTGCCAGGAGCGATGCTGGTATCAGCGGTTTCCGGTCATCAGGACATGAACGCAGGCAAAGCCTTGGCGCAAAATGACGGTAGTTCTTTAGTCTCTGGACATTTGGCGGCCTACACTAGCGCAGGTTATGTCTCTACATCACGTACCGCTGGCTTTGTGGTGCGCGGTGGAAGCGATGCACATAAGTTGGCTGAGTATAACGATACCTTGAGCAGTCAGCGTTATGCTGGTGTGACGAATGACATGCAGACCATCGATGCTGGTCGATTCTCGGTTGCCGCAACCAGCAGCATGGTGCTTGATGGTGTGTTGAAGGCTTTATATGCTCAAACCGGCAAAGGTGCTGAGGTTGATGTAGCCGCACCGAAACTGCTGGTGGTGAATCACGGCGAGCAAACTGGTTCGGTGATGGTCGATGGCAAAAATTATCTGGCAGTCGATGAGAACACCCTTAGCAATATGAATGCGAGCAGCCTGTTAATAGGCGGTACTCGTAGCAATGGCGTGGTGAATGTGGTGTCAAGCGAAGTTAGAATGGGCGCTAATGCAGGCTTGAGCGGGTCGGAAGTGATTCTGGCTGCCACTGATCAGGTACGTTTGCAAAGCGCCTCAGCGGTGACAGGTACCGGTGGCGGTGCGCCTGCACGTGATCTAACCATCGGTAGCAATACTGTCGATGGCAACGGCGCATTACTGCGTGTAGCTGGTGGTAAAGCAGTCAATCTGACCCGTATCAATGCTGACCGCAGTCATGGTGATTTGCTGATTGAAAATGGCGCGAGCGTGCAGGGTGAAGGCTCAGTACAATTGGATGCTACGCGAGGCATGAATGTAGCGGGTACGCTAGGCTTTGGTGTTGGCAGTGCCTTGACCGTGGCTGCCGGTCGTGTGAGCCTTGGCTCGCCTGACGGAGGTGCACAGGTCACAGATGGTTTATGGTTGACGCAAAGTCAGTTGGCGCCATTGCAACAGGCTGGTAGCCTTGCCCTGAAAAGCTATTCCACTATCGACCTTTACGGTGCAGTTAACGTTGGTAATGATAAACTTGATTTGACAATGCAAAGTGCTGGTATTTCTGGATATCAGAACGATAATCAAACGGCTATGATTACGGCACGAACACTTAATATAAACAATGCAGACAATGTTGCTTTTTCAAACGCATCTACACTTAGCAATGGAACAATGCCAGCATTGGGTAGTGGCAATCTAAATGTGTCAGCGCAGACTATCGTGAGTGGTGCTAACGCGGTACGAGTGGCTGGTTTTAATCAGGTGAATCTCAATGCGAACAAGGAAATCGTCGCACAAGGCGTCGGGTCACTTAACGCAGATAAGGCCATGACCTTATCTGCGGCACGTGTGACGGCGCTAACGGCAGCGGATCATACAATTGCGGCTACGGCTGGGTTGCTCCAGGTGCAAGGTGTGGCTAGTTTACCAACGCTTGCCGCAAGCCAATCGCAAAGTGCAAAGTTGAATTTACAAGGTGCATCGGTCATTCTCGCCAACGGTGCTAATGTTGATGCGCTTGGCGCTAAAGTCACAGTACAGGCAACAGGCCTGAATGCTACTGATAGCGTCACCATGCAAAATGGTTCAAGCATTATGGCTAAAGGCAGTGTAACGACCATAAAAGATCAGACCATCGTACTCCCAGCAGGAAAAGTTGCGTTAATCTCTGATCACGGTAATGTTGATCTGCAATCTGGATCAGTGGTTGATGTCTCTCCAGCAACAGGTGGAAGTGCAGGCACGGTTAACGTCACTGCTGTCAATGGTAATACGACTCTGGCTGGAACGGTCATTGGCGGCGCCAATGCCGTTGCCAATGTCGATGCGATGGCTATTGTGGATGCAAATGGTATGCCTGGTATTAATCAAGCACTCACTGCGCTACAGAGCTTTTCTGGGTCACAGTCGTACCGTCTGCGTAGTGGAGATGCTGCAATTGCCACTGATGTTACCACGAAGCATTTTGTACTGACAGCTGACACCGGGTCTATTGCTGTAGATAGCAAGATTGACGCCTCTGGTGATAAGGGTGGCAGCATTGAGCTGTATGCTAAGAATGCCTTAACACTTAACCGTGGCTCTCAGTTATTGGCCAAAGGCACGGCAGACAAACAAACCACTGCCGGCACTACCGGTAATGGCGGCACGGTCATCCTGTCTTCCCACAGCGGTATTGTCAATGCAGTTGCGGATGACCTGAATGGTGTTCATGGCGCTTTAATCGACGTCACTGGCGATCAAGTCGGCAGTGTGCATGGCACTGGCGGAAATGTGATTCTGCGTGCAGCGCGTACCGGTGATTTTGTAAGCACTGGTGGTGTCAACGTGAATACAGCAACGACTGGTGCTGTGACTGGTGCAAGCAAGGTCTCTGTTGAGGCCGTCAAGGTTTATTCGGCAAGTACCATTGATACCGCTTTAGAAAATACGATTGCCAGCAACACCAATGCATTCGCCGCTTATGTAGCGGCCAACCCGACAGCTTTTAATTTTAGTCCAACACGTGATGGACTGACGGCAAAAGTCACACCAGGTATTGAAGTTCGTTCTAGCGGCGATTTGACGCTGAGCAATGACTGGGTGCTTGGATACCTTAATATCGTAAATAAGAATGCATCGCTACCATCGTCAGCGATGCTTGGTGGAGGTATTCTGACGTTGGGTGCCACGGGTAATTTGTTGCTCAACAACAACCTGAGTTATGAGCAGTATAAACTTAATGGTAGCTCGGTGACCCCAATGGCGAGTAATTGGAGTTACAGATTAGTGGCTGGGGCAGACGCGAGTTCTGTTAATCCAGAAGCAGTACAAGCTGGCGCTGGCAGCATACAAGTTGCTGATACCAAATATGTGCGTACTGGTAGCGGGTTTATTGATGCGGTCGCTGGTCAGGACATCACGCTTGGTAGCAACTCAGCAATTTATACTGAAGGTACCCCAGATACCTCGATAAAAACAGGCTTTAGCCCGCTGATTAGTAATTTTAGCCTTTACAGAGAGCTTTATCCTGTCAATGTTGGTGATATTCATCTGAATGCTTTGGGCAGTATTACTGGACAAGCGGGCACCTCGCAGACCGCAAATGCTTGGTTATATCGTGCCGCGCTTAGACCAGCAACTGGTGCTTTAAGCAATCCACAAGTCCGTTGGTGGTCGCGTTTTGATAAGTTTGCCAATGGTATTGGCGCTTTAGGCGGTGGTGACGTTGTTGTCAATGCTGGCGGTGATATCAATAACTTGCAGTTTTCTTCGGCCACTAATGGGCGTATGGGTGGAGATAAAACAATTGCACCTGACATTACTAATTTAACCGTCAATGGCGGCGGTGATGTACAAGTTAAATCTAGCGGAGCCATCTTGAACGCATTGCTGGTTGCGAGTAAAGGCGAGGCTGAGGTTCAGGCTGGCAGTTCAGCAAGCGTTAAATTCGAGTTGATGGATGCAAGCGCAAAAGCTTATGCGGATGGTAGCGTTAATGTCACTCAAGTCTCTAATCCCACAATCACGACTTCAGCCATCACTAACCTTAAATCGCCAGCTAATATCTATTTCTACAGCTACGGCAAAGTGAGCGCAGTGAACGCAGTATCTGCTTCTGGTGACGTAGTATTGTCTGGTGACTCAGCCTATCCTGGTACATTGTACGCAGCAGCACCTAATGGTAATGTCACCACGACAGGGTTGCTACTTTATCCGTCAGCTACTGGTAATGCCACACTGCTCGCTGGGAGTAATCTGAACGTTAGTCTTAAGATGTCTGATGTTGACCCAGCAAATCTTCCTCAGGTGTTGACAGCACCGGCTTATGACGGTGTTGGCGCGATTGTCGATCTTGGCACATACGTAGGGTCTTCAGCACATATGTCTGGACTCCTGCATTTAGCCGACACCGCGCCAGTGCGTTTTTATGCTGGCAACAATGTGGTTTTTGATCCTAATACAGCGGTTATTTTACCCAAAGCGGTTGAGGTTTATGCCGGTCATGATGTGGTTGATCCCAACCTGATAATACAGAACAACAAAGCGACCGATGTCAGCATCATAGAGGCTGGCGGAAACATACGTTACACCGATGCAGGATTGCAGCCAGATGGCTCTATCATTGCCTCGCAAGCTTCCTTGCAGGTCGCTGGTCCAGGGGGGCTGAGCCTGATAGCTGGCAAAGATATTGATCTAGGGACTTCTGGCGGTATACGTTCTGTTGGCGATCTTTACAACCCTTACTTACCATCTCAAGGTGCTGACATCATGGTGCTGCCAGGAGCAGGTAAGGGGCTTAATTATGCAGGCATGATTTCGTCTTATCTTGATCCTGTATCGGCTGGCACTATGGGAGGTATTTATCTGCCACAGTTGGTCAGTTATATGGAGAACCGTCAAGGCGTCAGCAGTTTAAGTCAAGGTGATGCCTTGACCATGTTTAAAGCAATGGATACTAATCATCAAAGCCAGTTCATGAACTCAGTGTTCTATGCGGAATTGCGTGCTGGTGGACGTGATGCTATCGATGCCAAGAGTGCTGGTTTTGGGGATTATACTAGGTCGGAACGCGCGATCTTGACCATGTTCCCAAACTTTACGACCAATACTGCTTTTGTTAATAAGCCTGGCAGTTTAATGAGCGCGTTCAAAAATATTTCCAGCGAAACTATCAGTAATCCCGGTGACCTGAAATTGTTCTATAGCCAGATACGTAGTGAGCGAGGCGGCAATATAGAGCTGTTAGTTCCTGGCGGTTTGATCAACTCAGGCTTGGCGGTAGCTGGCACACTCAATAAGCCAGCCACTGATTTAGGAATTGTGTCTGTACGAGGTGGTTTCATTGACGCTTTTGTGAGAAATAACTTCCAGGTAAATCAGTCACGCGTGTTTACTTTAGGCGGTAGTGATTTGATGCTGTATTCCGCGTTGACTAATATTGATGCGGGACGCGGTGCGAAAACATCTTCCGCTACACCGCCGCCAGTGTTGCGCATAAGCAATGGCCAGATCACTTACGATTATTCTGCTGCGGTTTCCGGAAGTGGTATTGCAGCATTGACGGCTACTGGAGGTCAACCAGGTACAGTAGATCTGTTTGCACCATATGGCGAAATTAATGCAGGTGAAGCGGGTATTCGGTCAGCTGGTAATATTAATCTAGGTGCTCGTGTGATTATCGGTTCAGAAAACATTAGTGCTGGCGGTGTGACGGCAGGTGGGCCAGTGGCTAGTGTTGCAGGTGTAAGCGTGAGTGCTCCTGCCTCTACAAACTCTTCTAGCCAAGGGAAGCAGGGGGATCAGCTTGATGATGCTGCCAAACAGGCATCGAATAACAAGCTTACTACTTTACCGTCGCTCATTAGCGTTGATGTGATTTCTGTAGGCGATGATTCGTCGGTATCGACTAAACCATGTGGTGATAAAAAAGACTGCCAGATCTAGTCTGGTTATGTAACTTTCCTGTAATAAACAATCGTTATTATCATGCATCATTCTTTGTAAGAGTTGAGACAAACTTTGTCTCAACCTTTGCAACGCTAAGGACTTTATTTCAATATGCGCAAGCAAAATAACTATAAAAAATACAAAGTTATTTTTACACTTCTGATGTTTGGACAAAATATCCACTCATTTGCAAACGAGACTTCCGATTTTATGTCGGATTCTGGTAAGCCTATCTCACAAACTGATAAAAAGTCATTGTTGGATGAGATTGCTACGCCTGTTGTTAATCAAGAAGTGCATACGCAAGTTGCTGAAAAAAATAGCGAACTTTCAGAAAAAAACAATGATAAAGATACTAATTACTTTGATATTTTAGAGTTTCAGGTGGAAGGTAATACTAAGCTTAGTAACCTACAGATTGAAACTGCCGTTTATCCACAGATGGGCGATAAAAAGACTATCGCGGATGTTGAAAAAGCTAGGGAAGCGTTAGAAAAAGCTTATCATTCAGCTGGTTATTTGACGGTTCTCGTTGATATTCCGGAGCAGGATGTTGATAAAAAAACAGTAAAGCTACATGTAACAGAAGGCAAAGTTGGCCATTTACGGGTTAAAGATGCGCGTTACTTTACGCTAGGCCGCATTAAAGAGCTTGCCCCATCAGTGCAAGAAGGTGAAGTGCCGCATTTTCCAACAGTACAAGCTGATATTGCAAGATTAAACCGCACTTCAGACAAGCGTGTTACACCTGTGATGAAGGCTGGTAAAGTATTTGGTACGGTAGATGTTGATCTTAAAGTGGAAGATAGTTTGCCTGTGCACGCTAGCCTTGAGTTGAATGATAAATATAGCCAGGATACGACGCGATTGCGTTTGAGCGGTATGGTTCGATATGACAATCTCTGGCAACGTGAACATAGTTTATCTTTGAACCTCCTTACCTCTCCAGAAAATACAGGTGAGGTTCAGGTGCTTTCTGCAAACTACCTAATGCGCTTTGATGAAAGTGATATGTTGTTAGCGTTATATGGTGTTAAGTCAAATAGTAGTGTTGCAACCGTTGGCGGCATTAACATTCTAGGTAAAGGTACGATTTTAGGTGTTCGGTTAATCAAGCCACTTCCAGCAGTTGATAATTACTATCATTCGATTTCATTTGGACTTGATTATAAAGATTTTGGTCAGACGGTTATATTCGGCAGCAGCTTCAATACCCCTATTACCTATATGCCCATGTCTGCGGTGTATTCCGGTACTTGGCAAGATGCTTTAAGTAGTACGCAATTGACTACAGGTATTACCTTTGGAATGCGAGGCCTAGTTTCTGATGAGGCTGAATTCACGAGTAAGCGTGTCGGTGCAAAACCCAACTTTTTTGTCGCAAAAGCCGAATTGAATCGTACACAAGCTTTACCTATGGGGTTTCAAGGGTTTGCAAAAATTGATGGTCAATTCTCAGGGGATCCTTTGATTTCAAATGAACAATTTCTTGCTGGTGGTGCAGATACAGTAAGAGGTTATCTGGAAGCACAAGCGGCTGGCGATCAGGCGCTACATTCAACACTCGAAATTCGTACACCTGTATTGCTCAATAGCGTGACTTGGTTGCAGGATGCTAGGGTTTCAGCTTTTTATGATGCCGCACAAATTAGAACAATTAACCCATTAGCAGGGCAAGCAGAGAAGACCCTTTTATCTGGAGTTGGTGTTGGTTTACGTATGAAGGCATGGAAGAGATTTAATCTGAGTGTAGATTTGGCTTCACCGCTTAAAGACTATTCAATCACCAAAAAAGGCGAGCTTACCAGTCACATGCGCGTCTGGTACGAGTTTTAAAACAAGTTTAAATCTTATTGAAACGTGCAACAAAGTGTAGTTTATTCAGGGGATATACGGTATGAAAAGATGGTTAGTTTTATTTGGTTTACTGGTTGGGTTAACCCCACTATCTAGTATCGCTGCATGGAATGCTGATTGGGTTAATCATAAGAAAATTTCCATTAATGCAACTGGAGTCAATCCTGCCCTTACACAGTTTCCTGTAGTGGTGCGATTACATTCAGGTAATTTTGATTTTTCTGGCGCTAATATTGATGGTTCGGATATTCGTTTTATTGCAGCAGATGATAAAACAGAACTCAAATATCACATTGAAAAATATGATTCTGTGAATGAGTTGGCGGTCATTTGGGTGCAACTTCCAAAAGTTGATGCTGCTGAAAAAGATGCGCATTTCTGGATTTATTCAGGTAATGAAAAAGCTACAGCAACTGCTGATGCAAAAACTACTTGGGATACCAATACTGTCGCTGCATTTCATTTTGCAGAAAAATCTTTATTTCAAGATAGCTCAACGAATGGGTTATTGGCAAGCGGAGATGTTACTTTACAAAAAGCAGCACTACTTGGTGAAGCTGCTGTGTTTGCAAATAAACCGTTTGTTTTACCACTGCATTCTGCACTAAAGCGTTCTGCTGGCGCCGGTTATACCTGGTCGGCTTGGATTAAGCCTGCGAACCTGCCACAGAAAGCGACTTTGTATAGCCAGGGTGATGCAGTTAGCTTCAAGATTGATGGTCAAAAGTTAAGCTTGAATGTAGGTGCTAGCAATATATCTGGCGGCGAGATTAAGTCAGCTACTTGGCAATATGTAGCTTTTACCATGGAAGGTGGCAAAGCTAATATTTATGTCAATGGCGTTTCCGTAGGTACTGGTGAAGCCTCGGTAATTGATACTGAGTCTGAAGTTAGAATTGGTGATGGATATACCGGTGAAAT
>JAYWDO010000011.1:0-7731 GCA_043779795.1 Pseudomonadota bacterium | reverse complement strand
GTCACGCCATTCTTCATAAATTTATCTAACGTTTCATGCACCAACTTAAGTGCAGCATCAGCTTGATCTTTTTTAGTTTGCAAACCAATTTGAAAAGGTCCTAACTCGGCCATCGGCATGAAGTAACTGTAAACACTATAAACAAGCCCACGCTTTTCACGCACTTCTTCCGTTAAGCGCGACACAAAACCACCACCGCCTAAAATATAATTGCCTACATACAATGGAAATAAATCAGGGTCGCCACGCTTAATGCCTGGGTAACCCAATAAAATGTGTGATTGTGACGCAGGGTGCGCAATGCGTTGCTCAATTGGTTTTGTTGGATAATCAACAGCTGGAATCGGTGCAATTTCAACAGATTTTGGCATGCCATTACTAATATTTTCCGCAATATTAATTGCTTGCTCACGTGTTAAATCACCTATTAAAGCAATTACAGCACCCTTTGCGCTGTAGTATTTATTGTAGAATTCTTGTAAATCTTCACGCTTGATTTTAGCAACTGTTTCTACCTCACCACTTTCATCCAAGCTATACGGATGCTTGCCGTACATAGCGCTCATAAACGCTTTACTAGAAATACTTTCTGGCCTAGTTGCAGATTCTTGTAAGCCAGAAATAATGCGCGCTTTTTCACGTGTTAATACCGCTTCAGGAAAGTCTGGTTTTTGCAAAACTTTAGTGAATACGTCAAGCGCCTGTGTTTGTTCACGCACACTGCTCAGTGTACGTAATTTAAATGCGGCACGATCCATATCAAAATCACCACTTAATATTGCACCTATATCTGCCATTTTATTAGCAATTACTTCGTCACTCATGCCAGCAGCACCAAGCGCCATCAGGTGTTTAGTAATGCCTGCAACGCCTGATTTTTCAGCAGTATCGCGTGCACTACCCGCCGCAAAATTCACGCTTAAATCAACAATCGGCAAGTCATGGTTTTCTACGAAATACACTTCAGCACCTGTGCTGGTTTGCCATTGCTGAATTTTGACAGTGGCCTCTACGCTGATACTAAAGGTTAAAATGGCTAGATTAAGTACCAGTATTTTTTTTATATGCTTAAAATTCATTGCGGGAGTACCTTAAAAATTATCGTCGATTCAGTCATAAAAGACGCTTAATGCACATGCGGTTTGCCTTGCGGCTTAGCATTTGGATCTATCGGCTGCGGGTCTAAAGTGGCTATAGTTAGATTATCTTGCAGCAAATATTTTTTAGCGACTGCCTGAACCTGTTCTGGCGTTACAGCACGCAACTTACTTGGATATTCATCTAATATTTTCCAAGAGAATCCGATACTTTCAACCGTACCTATTTGCATGGCTTGATAAAACATAGAGTCGCGCTGATAAACATCAGCGGCAATAACACCAGCCTTTACTCGATCCAACTCTTCATTGGTAACGCCTGACTTTTTCACCATTTCGATTTGTTGCAACAAAGCTGCTTTAAGTTCGGCAACGGTTTTACCTTCACTCGGCGTGCCATCAAGCTCGAATAAACTTAATCTACCGCGTGACATTAGGTCATACCCTGCACTCACATCAACCGCAAGCTGCGTTTCGCGCACCAGTCGTTGATTCAAGCGTGCTGCAGGATTGCCGCTCAACACACCCGCAAGCACTTCGAGCGCATATGGCTCCCAATCTTTAGCAGGGTCGTTTAAAGCTGGTACGTGATAGCCCATGAGCAAATATGGCTGCTTGGCTGGTGCTTTAACAATAATACTGCGCTCACCAATTTGAGCAGGCTCAACTTGCGGCTTACGTGCCGGCAACACTTTTGGTTTGAGCTTACCAAAATATTGCTCGGCTAATTTATAAACATCCTTTGCGTTCACATCGCCCACCACTACTAATGTAGCGTTATTGGGTGCATACCAATTGTGGTACCACTCACGCGCATCTTCATAGGTCATATTTTCAAGATCATTCATAAAGCCAACTACGGGCCTTGCGTATGGGTGCGCACGATAAACCGTACCTTGAAAAGCCTCATTCACCATAGATTGTGGCTTATCATCGGTGCGCCAGCGGCGCTCTTCCATCACCACTTTAATCTCTTTATCAAATTCTTCTTTAGTTAAGTTCAGATTCGCCATACGATCTGATTCCAACTTAAAAGATAACGGCAAATGGGATTTTTCTAGCTGTTGAAAGTAGCAAGTATAGTCAGTGCTGGTAAAGGCATTTTCTTTACCACCTGCAGCTGCAATTAAGCGAGAAAACTGCCCTGCAGGCACTTTTTTTGTACCCTTAAACATCATGTGTTCAAGTACGTGCGCCACGCCAGTTTTACCATTCACTTCATCAATACTGCCTGCGCGATACCACACTTGCGAAACCACCACTGGTGAACGATGGTCTTCTTGCACAATGATTTTTAAGCCATTAGCAAGTTTGAACTCTTCCACCCCAGCCTGAGCAACTGCGCTAAATAAGCTGACTAATAAAATACTCACAAACGCTACGCTTTGAATCATTTCTGTTTTTTTTATCATCACTCAACAACTTTCTGAAATTCATTCATCAATTATAAAACCACTTTAAGCATTAATGCCTATGCAAATGACCTAACATCAGCGCATTAAGTTCTGCAATTTTATTTCATTTTGCATGCGGTGACGCAACAAATGCGCAAGCACACCAGTTTAAGCTAAAATAGTCGCATTCTTTTCGATGCGTAACCATGTTTAATATTTTCAAAAAAACACCCGTTGCTTCAACAAACCCTGAAGACAAACAAAGTGTTACACCAATAATCCAGCCTAGTTTTACAGAGCGCTTAAAACAAAGTCTGAGTAAAACACGTAAGCAGCTTGGTAACCAGCTCGCTAGCCTATTTGGCGGAGGAAAAATTGATGCTGATGTTTATGATGAGCTTGAAACTATTTTAATTACTTCAGACGTAGGTGTAAACGCGACTAAGAACTTATTAGCCGACATTAAAACCCGCGTTAAAGCACAAAGTTTAGATGACACTGTACAACTTAAAGCTGCGTTAAAAGAAGCCTTATCAGACTTACTAACGCCACTACAAAAGCCTATTGATACTCATTTGAAACAGGATGCTAACGGCCACAGGCCTTTTGTTATTATGCTTGCTGGCGTAAATGGTGCGGGTAAAACCACCACGATTGGCAAGCTTGCCCATGCGTTTCAGGCAGAAGGGAAATCTGTGTTAATTGCTGCTGGTGACACCTTTCGAGCAGCCGCACGTGAACAATTACAAATCTGGGGTGAACGTAATGGTGTGCATGTTGTGAGCCAAACTGGTGGCGATGCTGCCGCCGTGATGTTTGATGCAATCAACTCCGCCATTGCTAAAAATATAGACATCGTATTAGCCGACACAGCTGGCAGATTACCCACACAAATGCACTTAATGGACGAAATTGCCAAAGTAAAACGTGTAATGGACAAAGCCTTACCTGGCGCGCCTCACGAAGTGCTATTGGTGCTAGACGCCAACACTGGCCAAAACGCCGTGACACAAGTTAAAGCCTTCGATGACGCACTAGGTGTCACGGGCTTAGTGCTTAGTAAATTAGACGGCACAGCTAAAGGCGGCGTGATTGCCGCCATTGCAGAAGCTCGGCCTATTCCTATTCGGTACATTGGTATTGGTGAAGCGATTGATGATTTAAGGCCGTTTAATGCAAGTGAGTTTATTGATGCAATGATTGATTGATGTCAATCTACTAAATAACTAGCAATGCGTGGGAAATTGCCCTCGATTTCCCACGATTACAATGGCTCACAAATTTTGTTCGCAATACCTGCTAAACAAGTTTACATAGCTCAATAACGATGCCACTTAAACCTAGCAAAACCCAAAGTGAGCAGCTTCAGCAATTTTGTTCCCGCAGCGCATTTAGCGATATAATTAAAGCTATTTCTAGCGATACCTATAAAGTAAAAGCATGATTAAATTTGACCAAGTGACAAAGCGCTACCCTGGTAGCGATGAGGCATTAAAAAACGTTAGCTTGAATATTGAAGCAGGTGAGCTGGTGTTTGTAACAGGCCATTCTGGCGCGGGTAAAAGCACTTTGCTTAAACTGATTGCGGCAATTGAGCGCCCAACCAGCGGCACCGTACTTATCGCCAATCAAAATATCAGCAAACTCAGACCCTCTGCCATTCCATTTATGCGCCGTAGATTCGGTTTGATTTTTCAAGATCACAAACTACTGTATGACCGCAACTGCTTTGAAAACGTGATTCTACCGTTGCATATTAACGGGGTTACTGGGCTTGAAGCAGCAAAGCGCGTGCGTGCAGCCTTAGATAAAGTTGGGCTTCTACACAAAGAAAAGGCCATGCCGATTACGCTATCAGGTGGCGAGCAACAACGGCTTGCAATTGCACGCGCCGTGGTAAGCCGCCCTTCCATTCTAATTGCCGATGAACCTACAGGCAATTTAGACGCAAGTTATGCAGCGGATATTATGGCAATCTTTCATGCGTTTCATCAGGTAGGCGTTACGGTAATTATGGCCACGCATGATGCACTAGGTATAACGACTTCAACTAACCGCGTATTGCACCTTAACCATGGTGAATTGAACATAGGGAATTCAGTATCATGAGCATTTGGCTAAGTCATCATTTGCAAGCAATCAAGCTGGTATTGGCGCGCATGCGTAATAACAAACTACCGTCTTTTATGATTTGCTTGGTAGTGGGCGTTGCAATGTGCTTACCCGGCTTATTTTATATAGGTGTTGATAGTTTATCTAAACTAACAGACCACATGCAGAATGAAACTGAGATTAGTCTTTTTCTTAAATTAGATACTAACGCAGAAACGATTACTAAGATTGATGCACTGTTAGCTAAAAATGAAGCTATCAAACAGTTTCATCTAGTAACTAAAGATGAAGCCTGGCAAAAGCTTAAAGAGAAATCAGAAAGCAACCATGAATCGAGTGATGCAATTAGCCAGCTCACTAAAAATCCGCTCCCTGATGCTTTTTTTATTCAAGCAAAATCTGCCAACCCAGAATCATTAGAGTCTCTTAAAAATGAACTGCAAGACATGTCTGGCGTAGAGCAAGCGTTATTAAATACTGAATGGGCGAAACGTTTATCCACATTGCTAGCCCTTGGTAAAAAAATAATATTTTTCATCTCGACGCTTTTAGCTGTGGTGCTTTTGGTCATTATTGGCAACACTGTTCGTATGCAGATTTTGACGCAGAGAGATGAGATTGACGTCAGTAACTTAATGGGTGCTACAAGCAGCTTCATCAGAACGCCATTTTTGTATGCGGGCATTCTATATGGACTTTTTGGTGGTTTACTTGCCGTTGTAATGATTACCGGTGTAGTACAAATATTTAACTATTCCATCGCACAAATATCGAGCCTTTACAGTAGCGACTTTAGCTTAGCCTTAATTAATGTCAAATTATTTACTATGATTATCTGCCTAGCCGTTTTTATCGGCTGGCTTGGCTCCTACTTAGCAGTCTCCCGCGCAATCACTTCCATTGTTCTAAACAAAAAAAGTTGTTAACTAGGCCTTCTAATAAATCAACAACTTAAAATTTAGTGCATGTAACTAAAGTTGTTAACTATTCACCACACCTTTCATAATAACCAGTAAAGCAAACAATTAAAGTTGTTAACTGATTTTAGAAAGAACAACTTACATTCCGCACAGAATTTTATCAAGACTAACCAGTAATTCTTATTTCTACTGACCATTCCTTCACTTTAAAGAAAACCTTTTATCTCGGTCTAAAAATTAGACTTCCTTACAGCTGACGGTCCGGATTGGTGCTAACGACCCAAAGGCGAAGTTTAACTTCCTTCAAAACAGATGTTGAAATAGGGTAAAAATCAGGGAATGAATCATAATTGAAAAGCCAACCATAACAGCAGACCTTCGGCGATATCTCGCCAAAGTCTAGGCGGCTGGGCACAGTACCGCACAGCATCGTTTCGGTGACCCTCTATCCACTGGGTAAAACGCTTTACGTCAGTCGGTTCGTAAAATGAAACCATTAGTTCATAGTTCAAGAACAAGCTGCGTTCATCGAGATTAGCGGAGCCTACTAGGGCGAGTTCGTCATCAATTACCACTGCTTTGGCATGGATCATGTGCGGTAAAAACCAGACGCGGACTCCAGCATACGTGAGCTCTCGTAACGAGCGGTGCCGAGCGAGATCAGCCAGTCGATGGTTTGATTTATGCGGCATGAGAAGATCAACTGTGACGCCGCGGCGGGCTGCTAATGTTAGCGACATGAGAAGCGTTGGATCTGGAACAAAATAGGGGGTAACCACCAGAATACGTTTGCTAGAGAGGAAGAAACCCGAGACCAGCAATGTATAGAGTGTATCGTCCACTTGATCTGGACCACTTGCAATCAGTTGCCCAATGGCGGGGAGTGGTGGCACATCATGTCTGATTGGAGGTGGTATCTTGAGAAGTGAATCTTGTGTTGCAAATTTCCAGTCTTGATCAAACTGCTGCTGCGCTTGCTGTGCCAAGTTGCCATGTAGATCGAAGCTTAAATCAATCCAAGGCGGAGTTCTGTAGTTTGATGTTGTGTCACCTTCGAAATATTCAGATGCAATATTTCTGCCACCGCACCATAACCACTCGCCATCTATGATGACCATCTTACGGTGATTTCGCAGGTTGGTACGGCCTCGCAGAGACGAGCGTAAAGGCGGCACGAACAACGTTACCTGAATTCCTTCGGCTGACAAGCTCTTAAAGTCGGCATGGTTCCCAAGGTAGGCACCAACACCATCAACCAATAACCTCACCTGTATTCCATCCCGAGCCCGTCGTTTTAGGCATTGGGCGATTTCGTCACCTAGCCTATCTCGCGTGAATACAAAAGTGCAAAGGTCAATTGTGTGCGTCGCACTATCTATCATGTTTCGTAGCGTTTGTAGTGATTGCGTACCATCTTCATGAATGTTCAGTTGACGGTATGACGAAATGGTTGGAAGTGCCATTATGGCTGCGAGTTGTTGTGTTCTAGCAGTGAGAGCGTCTGAATTGGAAGTCTGTTCGGTAAAAGCATACATCTTGGCTACCGATCGGAAGCTCTCCACCTTACGAACACCAAACATCAAATAAACTGGTAGGGCTACATAAGGCATCGAAACAAGCGCAACGACCCAAGCAATCGCTGCCGATGGATTACGACGTAGGCGCAAGGTATGTGAGGTAATCACATAAATGACTAAACCCACCAGCACGATCAAACCGTGAAGCGTCAGCCAATGATCGACTAAAAGTCCAATGACCGTTGTCTTCATAACAGCCTCAGAAATGAATATCAATAATCATTATATTGAGATGAATAGCAGTTGCTCCAGAAGTTCTTTCATTTTTAATGAGATCGAGCGAAGTTGTAGAAAAGTGCTCTCTCATATGTGCATCATGCCTTGAATTAAAGGGTACATCAAGTTGACGTTTTACTGCTGACCGAAAATTATCGTTGATAAATAAATTAAATAATTTTTTTATTGATTTAATAGGCAAGTAAATATTGTCAGACTGGTGTCAGCTTCCAGCTATAAGATACATTTCATTGTTGTAGATGAAGTTTTTAAGAAGTCGCAACTAGAAGAACTATATATAAACTTTTATTCTAACTTTTGGAGATACATAATGAACGGCACTAAATTAACTTTTGTTATTGCTTTATCAGCTTTATTATTTGGCACTTTAACAACGAGCGTAATGGCTGCAGAA
>JAYWDO010000010.1:0-7759 GCA_043779795.1 Pseudomonadota bacterium | reverse complement strand
CGGTTAATGTGGTTGCCCCATATTTAGTGGCAGCCGCGCCATTAGCACAAGGCCAAGTAGTAACAAGCCAGGATGTGCTATTTGAAAGTGGTGATTTAACCCAGTTGCCAGCAGGTGTTTTTACCGATCAAGCGCAAGCCATCGGGCGTTTAGTGAACATCTCAATAAATGCAGGCACGGTACTTAGACAAGAGATGTTGAAAATTTCACCTGTAGTACAACAAGGCCAAACAGTGATGCTCACTACAGTGGGTAAGGGTTTTACAGCTTCTGCTGAAGGTCAGGCCATGAGCAAAGCTAACGAGGGACAAATTGTGCAAGTTAAAGTCGCCAGCGGCCAGATTGTTACGGGTATTGCACGTAGTGGCGGGCAAGTTGAAGTTAATTTTTAGGACGTCTTCAATCGTTTTTTTGCATTCATTTTTCTTGAGATTAGACAGGCTGAATAAAATACTTATAAACTATTAAAGTTCGCTTAAACTATGCCGTTACTGACATTATGCATGTGTGTTATGCAAAGTATCATTAGGTTGCACATAGTAATTTAAGCGCAAAGGATGAAATGCCATGAAAATTAGTGACTCAATCAAAAATTCAGTAAGCCTTGGTACGGATAAAGCCGCGACTGAAAAAGCTAAAGCTGGAAAATTAGATGCAGCGACTAGCAAGCAAGCTGAAAAGACGCAATCGGATGCTAAATCCACAGGCAATGTGACATTGTCACCATTGTCAGCGCAGCTTAAGGTATTGGAAGCAAAAGTACATGCAAGTAAAGTATTTGATGTTGAAAAAGTAGACGCGATTAAATCTGCCATCGCAAGTGGTAAATTTAATGTGGATTCTGGTAAAGTGGCTGACGGTTTAATCGAAACAGTGAAAGATTTGTTAACTAGCCAGAGTGCATGAGGACAACATGAAAATATCTATGCCTAATCAACCAATCTCGTTTGAGCAAGATGCCCAGCTAGTTAGTCAACTGTTGGAAGTGTTGACGCGAGAGCAATCAAGTTTGGTGATGGTTGATATTGACGCAATAGAAGCGTTAATGGTAGAAAAATCAATGTTGTTACAAAGTATTAGTATTGCTGCCAAAAGCCGCTATGATGCTTTGACTGTTAAAGGTTTTACGGCTAGTGAAGCAGGTATGGTTGAATGGCTCAAGCAGCATGCAAATACTGCAGTTAGTGAATCATGGTTAAACTTTCAAAAAACATTAAGTCAGGCAAAAGAAATGAACCGGCTTAATGGCATGCTCATCGGTAAACATTTTAATCGTAATCAGCAGTTGCTTAATCATTTGCAAGGCAATTCGAGTAAGGCTGTTGGCTATGGTAAAGACGGTCAAGCTAAATCTCAGTCACCTTCACGTAACGTATTAATGGCATAAACGCTTTCGAATAAGCGCATTTCATTTGAAATAGTCATGATAATTGTCATGCATCACTTCATAAATTCTGACTGCCAGTTCGGCAAATGTCATCACCATTTTTCACAACGACCAGCGCTTACAGGCTGCAATTTACATGCTAATTAGAGTGCGCTTGGTATGAACGTCGGCCGTAAGCTGATGTTGATTGTAATCTCCAGCGTTGCACTTGTGACGATTCCTGCTACAACTGCAATTTACTATTATACCAAGCACAAAATACTGGCCAGTGAGGCTGCCACTTTAGTCGCTGAGACTCGAATGTTGATGGAATCTAATACGACACATTTGGCTAAAGCAGAAGTAAGTTTAAGAGCCTTATCTAACCTGCTTAAAAAATCACTTAATGCGCCTTCACAGGCAGCTGATAAAGCCGCTTTCGATCATTTGGTACGGCGCGATGCAGACCATGCATGGCGAAGCCAAGCTGATGGGTATGACACGACGTTTGAGGCGGGCATATTTTTACCACCAGATGCAATACTCGATGCGAGCCAGAAAGTACTTCATCTGCGTAGTAAACGCGTGATTGACTCCCTGACAGGGTCGATTAATGCTCCCTTTAGTAATGTATGGCTACTAACACACGCCAAAACTGAAATTATCTATGATCATGGTGTACCCGACTTCGTAGCACGGATGTCTGCTGATAATGATTACACAAAAACCCCTTGGCTTACACTGGGTGACCCAGCCACAAATCCTGAACGTGGGATTCGCTGGACACCACCATTGTTTGACCCCGTACCTAAAAGCTGGATGGTGAGCGCTGTTTTACCCGTCGATTTAAGCGGTCACTGGATAGCTAACATTGGGCACGATATTTATCTTAAAGATGTGTTTCCTGCGTTATTTCAGCAAGGTCAGCGTTACACAAAAGAGCTGCAATTTTTGCTAGATGAACGCGGCAATTACATAGAAGCTGGGCCTTGGCAGCAAGCATTGGAAGCTAAACCTGAAGCTTTCAAACCCGATTTACGTGATGAACCAGATTTAGTCAGCTTACTTAGCAATAAACTCAATGCGCAACCGCATTTATTTGAGCAAGCCGTTACGTTGCAAGGGCGCAAATACTTAGCCATTGGTATGATGATGCAGCCAGTGGGTTGGCATTACTTTAGGTTGGTGCCAATTGATGAGATTATGGCGCCGATGCGGCAGTTGTTTTATGTATTGTTTGCCATGGTGCTGACTATTGGCCTACTGATCGGCGTGCTGATTAATGTTGCAGTTGAGCGTAATATTGTTGTGCGTTTGCAGGCATTGGCAAATGGTGTGCGACGATATGGTTTAGGCGAGTTTGATGCCCGAGCGAAGCTTGCCGGTGATGATGAAATTGCTAACACAGCAAACGAATTTGATGCGATGGCAGACCACATCAAAGCAACGCTAGAAGCCATTCCTGATTTGATTTTTGAACTTAGTTTAGATGGTCGTTATTATGCGGTACATTACCCGCATCCTGATTTATTGGTTGCGCCGCATCACGCGTTAATTGGAAAACTGATGCACGAGGTGTTGCCGCCTAAGGCCGCAGCTATCAGCATGTCAGCCTTACAAGAGGCGTATGAAAATGGCCAGTCGCAAGGTAAGCAGCTTCAACTGCAAGTGCCCAAAGGACTATTGTGGTTTGAAGTGACAGTTGCCAGAAAACAAATTAGAGATGTTGATATGCCACATTTTATTATGTCGTTGCGTGATATTACCGAGCGTAAATATGCTGAGGCTGAGCTGATAGAAAGTGCATCACAAATGTGCACTATTCTTGATACTGCCTTAGATGCCGTTATTAGAATGGATGGTCAGGGCCGCATTATGGATTGGAACGCCAGCGCGCAAATAATCTTCGGTTGGACTAAAGATGAGGTACTAGGTCGGGCGCTCGGCTCCATAATTGTGCCAGTGCAACATCGACAGGCGCATCAAAACGGACTAGCATGTTTCTTAGAGGCAGGCAAGTCGCAAATCCTGAATCGTCGCATTGAGATTACAGCTTTGCGTAGAAATGGAGAGGAGTTTCCTGTTGAACTGGCAATCACGCCGATTAAAGTAGATAAGAGCTATATTTTTACCGCTTTTATTGCCGATATTTCCGAGCGCAAGCAATCCGAAGTTAAGCTACGGCTTGCTGCCAATGTTTTCACTCACGCGCGTGAAGGCATTATGATTACTAGGCCAGATTGTAAAATTATTGATGTGAATGAGGCTTTTACTAAAATCACAGGATACACAGCCGAAGAAGTGATCGGTAACAGTCCTAGTATGCTAAGTTCAGGTGGCCATAATGCTGATTCTTATTCCGCAATATGGCAGAGCATACACCTTACAGGTGGATGGGAAGGTGAGATTCAGAGTAGACGTAAAAATGGTGAGCTTTACCCACAACAACTCACGATTATTTTAGTTAGAGATGTCAATGATACTGTAATGAACTATATGGCGGTGTTTGTTGATATAACGCTGCGTAAGGCCGCAGTGGATGAAATCAATCAATTAGCATTTTATGATTCGCTTACACACTTACCTAATCGTCGTCTGTTAGTGGATAGATTGAATCAGGCTTTGGTCGCCAGTGCCAGAAGTGGTAAGGATGGTGCATTGCTATTTTTGGATTTAGACCACTTTAAGACGCTGAATGATTCGCTAGGTCATGATATTGGTGACTTGTTATTGAAACAAGTAGCAGAGCGCCTTACAGCTTGTGTGCGCGAAGGTGACACGGTTGCCAGATTAGGTGGCGATGAGTATGTGGTGATGCTGGAAGACTTAAGTGAGCATGCAATTGAGGCGGCAACGCAAGCCGAAGCGATTGGTGAAAAAATTCTCAGTACACTCAATCAGGTTTATCAGCTTGATTCGCACGAATATCACAGTACACTTAGCGTAGGCGTTGCACTTTTCAGCGACCATAATCAGTCTCAAGAGGACTTGCTAAAGCATGCGGATATTGCCATGTATCAGGCGAAAAAAGCAGGACGCAATATTTTACGTTTCTTTGATCCACAAATGCAACAAGCTATTCATGCACGCGTTGACCTTGAGCTTGAACTTCGTAAAGCTATAGATAAAAAACAATTTCACTTGTATTACCAACTTCAAGTTAATAGCATGCATAAGCCAACTGGCGCTGAGGCATTGATACGATGGATTCACCCTGAACGTGGGCAAATTTCACCATCTCATTTTATTCCGCTTGCAGAAGAAACTGGCTTGATTGTACCGATTGGGCAATGGGTGTTGGAAACCGCTTGTGCACAAATAAAGTCTTGGCAGCAAGATGAGCATACCCGTGAGTTAACACTTTCAATCAATGTAAGTGCTAAACAATTCCGTCAAACAGATTTTGTGGCACAAGTGCAAGTAGGCATTAAGCGCTATGGCATTGACCCTATGTTACTCAAGTTGGAGCTTACTGAGAGCATATTGTTAGACGATATTGAAGGTACTATTGCCACTATGAACGCTTTAAAAGAGCTAGGTATTAGATTCTCGTTAGATGACTTTGGCACGGGTTATTCATCGCTCCAATATCTCAAACGCTTGCCACTATATCAATTAAAAATAGATCAATCATTCGTAAGAGATATTGCAGTTGATAGCAGTGATCAAGCTATTGTCCGCACTATTATCGCCATGGCGCATACACTTAATCTTAACGTAATTGCTGAAGGTGTTGAAACTGAAGAACAGCAAGAATTGTTATTAAGTAACGGTTGCACCCATTACCAAGGTTATTTGTTTGGTAAACCTGTATCTATAGCGCAGTTTGAAGCTGCGCTAGCATAAAGTAGATTAAGCAATATTACAGATGCGGGCTATTGGTTTTATTAGGCATTATTTCTAGCGAAGTGTCTTCCTGGTTTTGTGTTTCGTACAAAATCATAATGGAGACTCTACGGTTTTTGGCGCGACCAATGAGTGTTTCATTTTCAGTAATGGGTTGGACTGAACCAAAGCCAAGCGCACTTAGTCTAGCTTCAGCAATGCTTGCTTCACTTAACATTCTTACCACGCTACTCGCGCGTACTGCTGAGAGTTCCCAGTTAGAGAAGAACGTAGCATTGTGGATAGGGATGTTGTCCGTGTGCCCTTCTACTTGAATTAAGCGTTGATTGGCTTTTAATACAGTGGCAATTTCATTCATCAAACCATTAGCTGAAGCTGCAATTTCTGCAGAACCAGGGCTAAATAGCAGGCTGTCGTGAATATCAATGCGGATTCCACGGTTGTTTTGAACTACTTGCACTTTTCCTTCTCTGATGAGCGGTGCAAGTGTGTTTGATAAGCCGATGCCCATATTCGTCATGGATTCACGTTCACGACGCATTTTTTCATTATAAAAATGCGTGAGTGGTAGCGGTTTAATGAGCGATTTTGATTGGCCTTTTAACTTGCTATCACCTGCAGTATTCACATCTTTTTTCGGCTGTGGTACACCATTTATACCAATAAATGCAGTCTCCATAGAATAGGTAAGCTGATTATATTTGCCTTTATTGACCGATGAGATGGAATACATCACCACAAAAAATGCAAATAGTAATGTAATAAAATCGGCGTATGAGACTAGCCAGCGATCTGGGTTCTCGTCATCGTCATCAAAGGGTTTTCTTCTTATCATAATCGCTCAATATTTAGCTGGAAATTAACATTAAAATTAGCGTAAATTAACGAAGATAAGCTAATAGTCGCTCTTCAACAATGCGTGGATGGTCACCACTGGCAATTGAAACCCAGGCATTTAACAGCATTTCACGGCGCATCATTTCATGTTGTATCTGCGCTCTAAGCTTGTTTGAGATAGGCAAAAATATCAAGTTTGCGAGTCCAACGCCATAAATCGTGGCAACAAAGGCAACTGCGATGCCACTACCAAGTCTACTTGGGTCTGATAGATTTTCCATCACATGAATCAAGCCCAGTACAGCACCTAAAATACCGACTGTTGGCGCATACCCACCAGCTGCGCTCCATATTCTGCTCGCGCTACGTTGTTGAGTCTCATAATAGTGCATGTCTATTGCACAAATTTCTCTAATTTTATCTGGCGGCGTACCATCTATCATTAGTCGTAAGCCTTTTTTGATGAACGGTTCCGTTTCTTTTTTTAAATAGGGTTCCAGCATAAAAATGCCTTCCTTGCGCGCAAAGTGGCTCCACATATTTGCCCGATTGGCGAGTGCTTGTCTGTCATCAATTGGTGAGACAAACACCTGGCGAAGCATCAAACAACCTGTTATAAAATTCTTGATATTGGTTTGCAAAAGCACCGCGCCAAATGTACCACACAGCACAATCAAAAAAGCTGCAGGTTGAACCAATGATCCAATATGCCCGCCCTCAATAGCTTGTCCTAATAGAATGCCAATAATGGCAACGGCTATACCACTTAAACTACTCCAGTCCATGATTTCTCTTTTAGATTTGCGCGAAGTCTGGCGACCGCTTGGCTATGTAATTGACAAACGCGTGATTCGGATACATTCATCACCGCGCCTATCTCCTTAAGATTAAGTTCCTGTTCGTAGTAAAGCCCCATCAGTATTTTTTCACGTTCTGGTAGTGCATCAATAGCACTCACTAATGCGTTACGGAAGTCACCTGCCAACAGCCCCTTAATTGGGTCGCTAGAGCTGTCTGTTTTAAAACGATCAAGGAAGTGTTCACCACTTTCTAATTCGTGAAAATCTTCGTAATATAGTAGTTGATGGCCGCTACAGTCACCTAGCATTACATAGTAGTTTTCTAGTGTGAGTTGTAATTTTTTTGCCACTTCACTTTCTGTCGGCGGTTTACCTAGTTGCTGCTCAAGTTGGCTGATGGCTGTTTCAACATCGCGCATGTTTTTGCGTACGCTCCGTGGTAACCAGTCCGAACTGCGCAGCTCATCAAGCATGGAACCGCGTATACGCTGTGCGGCATAAGTCTCGAATTGTGCACCGTGCGTGTCTTCATAACGGTTAATCGCATCTAGTAATCCCATCATGCCTGCTTGTATTAAGTCATCTAACTCAACGCTTGGTGGTAGTTTAGCCTTAAGCTGATAAGCAAGTTTTTTCACCAAAACAGCATGCTGACTCAGCATCTCGTCTTTTTTATCATTTTTGCCATTTACTGTGTACATAAGAAACCTTTGGCCTAAATGTAAGATGCGCGCTTAATGTCGACGGCGTGTTGTTCTTGCTTATAATCTAAACGCTGTGCAATCTGCTTAAATGCTTTGGAGGCAGCAGCTAGTGGGAACGCATCAATCACCGAACGACCGAGCTTAGCTGCTTTCGTCAGGTGATCATCTTTAGGAATTGCACCAAAGAACTCCAGCTCAATTTGCAT
>JAYWDO010000009.1:0-7797 GCA_043779795.1 Pseudomonadota bacterium | reverse complement strand
CGCTTCCAATGCAGATCATGTGACAAAACGTTTTATGAATCACTTCCTGATGTTGATGAAAAACGCATGATGACTAGCCGCTTAGCTGCTTGGGTTGGCAAACAAGCGATCAAGCGCACATTCGCGTCCATTGCAGAAGATGTTGGTATTAATGAAGGAACCGTTAGATCAGTCTTCCGCGATTACATTAACGAGCTTGAACGCACTGTGCGCTTTGATACACCCAAGTGGATGGGTATCGATGAGATTCATCTGATTAAGCCACGTGGCGTCATCACCAATATTGAAAATAATACAGTGGTTGAACTATTAGCTAATCGCAACAAAGAAACGGTCATTAAGTATCTGTCGCAACTTAATGGTCATGAGCAAATTCAATACGTAACAATGGACATGTGGCGGCCATATAAAGATGCGGTTGAAGACGTGCTACCTCAAGCTAGGATAGTGATTGATAAGTTTCATGTCGTTAAGATGGCTAATGAAGCTTTGGAACGCGTTAGAAAGAGCTTCCGTGAGTCATTAACACCTAAGCAGCGTCGAGGTTTAATGCATGACAGGTTTGTCTTACTAAAGCGTGAATCAGACCTTGATGCGAAAGAGAAGGACCGTCTATCAACTTGGTTGGAGACATACCCAGAGCTCGGTTTAGCTTATCGCTTAAAGGAAGATTTCTTCAAGATATACGATGCAGAATCCAGACATAATGCGCTGACCAGATTTGCTGATTGGGAAAAGTCTATTACCCCTGATGTTCGCGATGCATTTGCTGATTTAATTAGAGCCTGGCGTAATTGGCAGCCTTACATCCTTAACTACTTCGATCATCCAGTCACCAATGCTTACACGGAGTCATTGAACAGCTTAATCCGAGTAATGGATAGGCTAGGCAGGGGTTACAGCTTTGAAGCGCTGCGAGCTAAGATATTGTTTGCAGAAGGTGCGTTTAAAAAGCAATTGATTAGACCTAAATTTGAACGTCGCAATGCTCCTGATTATGCCACTATTGGCTATGCCAGAGCTGATGACTTTGCATCATATCAACAGAAACCACAACAAACTGAAATTAACTATGGGGTGGATATATCAACATTAGTATCCATGATTGAAAATGGTGAGATTTAGGCCATTTCAATCATGAAATACGGATACCCATTATTTTTAAAGCTTTCCGCATTATCGCTAATGATCGCTTAGCATTGGCTGCAGCTTCTTTAAAATATCGCTGAGAGTCCGGCATATGATCAGTCATGTCAAGCCAATCAAAAGTGCCTGTAGCCAGCATTCGTTGATCTGCTTCCATGCCTGGCAACTTAAGCCTAGAAGCCGCACTATTCGCGTTGCCAAAAACTCTTATATCTTCCGCGTAGCAAATTAATTTCATCACTTCTTCAATAAGATCATTATATTTAATCGTGGTTGCATTGGTTTTATTAATAGCCATTGCAGTGATATGTACATCATCATTTTTAGTATATTTTATGTACGTTGCCATGTCTTTGATCACTGCACTAATCTCAACCACTTTCTCTTTAGCCTTGGCTAACATGAACGCTTGCATGGTTGAATCTGTATCAATAATAAAAGCCTTGTCAAAATTAAGTACATCCCCTTTCTCTGGATTTTTGTTGAATGCCTTCAGACTCTCGTCTTCTTGTGCCGGACTCATGTGCCACCAAAAATTACTCTTCTGAGGACCTCTGATGTAGCCCCTGGGGTTAGTTACAACAAGGCATTTACTGATGTTATACATCAAAGTTTCGCAAAAGTTTCGCAAAAATCAGTAATAAATAAATCGGTAAAATTATAACCGATTGATTTTATTAAGATATTTGGTAGGCAGTACCAGATTCGAACTGGTGACCTCTTGGATGTCGACCAAGCGCTCTAACCAACTGAGCTAACCGCCTAAGTGTATTTTTACTGTACTGATTTAAGTCACTTCAATCACCGTTTTTATACAGTGTATTTGAATGAATATAACTTATTTCAATTGAGTGCAAGATTTTATCTGATTGTGGCCTTGCACGCAAACTTCAAACGCTATAATGGCGCATGTTAACGACATATTTCGCACTCAATCTTGAACAACAACTGAGCAAAATCACTGAGCACGGATTTTGTGTGATGGATAACTTCATTACAAACACTACCGCTTTGGCGCTCTCCAACGAAATTAATTTATTGCAAGATAGTGCAAAAATGCATGATGCTGGTACTGGTCAAACACTGATCTCTATCAATAAGCATTTGCGTGGCGATTCAATCTACTGGCTAGATGCCGCTAATGCAAGTAGCGCGCAGCAGGTTTATTTTGATCAGATGGAAGCTTTACGCATAGGTTTAAATCAACATTTATATTTAGGTTTATTTTCACTTGAAAGCCATTTAGCCCTTTACCCTATTGGCGCAGGTTACAAAAAACATATTGATCGATTTAAGTCAGCCAATAACAAGCAAAAAACTGATGTGGCAAAACGTCAAATCAGCTGCATTTTATATTTAAACCAAGATTGGCTTGAAGCTGACGGCGGCCATCTACGGCTTTATATTAATGCATTAGAAGCTACGGCAGAATCTCCAGAAAAAGCGGCCTTCGCTATGAACATATCGCCGATAAGTGGAAGGTTGGTCATGTTTTTATCAGATACTTTTTACCATGAAGTATTGCCAGCTAGTAGAGATAGAAAAAGCCTAACAGGTTGGTTTTTAACGCGCTAAAAGATTGAGTTTCAACAAGATTGAGTTCTAGCTAGATTTAATTGCTAGGCTTCAGCCAATCTACCATACTCATTCGCCCGTTAAGCGATGAAACACACTGGGGCCAGCATAGCCATCCGCAGGTAATTGTTGTGATAGCTGATAATCGCGAATTGCGGCCTGAGTTTTTATGCCTGGCAGACCATCAGGATCGCCTGCATCAAAACCTTGTGCATTGAGAGAGGCTTGCAACGTAAGCATTTGCTGAAAAGTCAAAGCACCTGCTTCGGCAAACTGTCCGCCTAGAATGTGCGGTTCGCCATTAATCTGCTTTGCTAGTTGTGTCACAGAAAGTACGTAATTAATTGAGTGATTCCAATCCATCACCGCATCAAAATTATCAAACACCATAAATGCTGGGCCACGCCAACCTTGAGGCAAGATAATCGCGCCCTGAATATCACCCTGAATATTTATATTTGCAAAAGTCGTGCTTGACAGCTTGTTACTTGAATATTCTGTAGTGCCCGTCAAAGGGTCTCTTAAGTTTATTTTTTTAGATTTTTTATAGCCGACCTGATGTAGGTTTGATTGCTTTTTGTGAGATTTATTTTTATTAGCTGATGTAAGCGATAATGCATGTTCATTTTTTGCCACCCCACGTGCAGCCTGCATAGTAGTGACACCCATTCGCGCCCATTCACTGACTGATTTTCTTAAATTAAATTGTGCATTTTGCCATTCAAAATTTGCAGGCAAATAAACTTCTATCATCACAGGTTCACTTTTTCGCCAACCAACTTGAGTCAAATAATTAGCTGCTGAAGCAAACGAATCAGCGACGGAGTTAACAACGTCGATTTCTTTATCACCATCTCCATCAACGGCATACATCATAAAGGTCGTAGGCATAAACTGCATATTACCAAAAGCACCGGCCCAAGAACCATGAAATTGGCCCACATCCACGTTACCAGCATCAACCATACGCATAGCATCAAGCAGTTGATTTCTAAAAAATATTGATCGCCGGCCATCATAAGCGAGCGTTGCCAGCGTAGAAATTATATCGATATCACCCTGATAGTGGCCATAGTTAGTTTCCATACCCCAAAAGGCAATCAGTATTGCTTTGGGCACACCATATTGTGCTTCAACTTGTTTGAGTATCGCCTCATGTTGAACCAATAGCTCACGTCCATTTGCAATTTTCTGCGTATCAACACGCCGTTGGTAATACTCTTGAAAGGTACTAATGAACTCAGGCTGCGCTCGGTCTAGCCTAATAATATTAGGCAGTAACTGAATGTCCTTGATGGTCGTGGTCACTGTTTTATCAGAAATTCCTGCCGTTATGGCTTCTTGCCTAAGTTCGTCTAACCAAACAGAAAACGCTTCTTGCGCTAAAGATATAGGCGTAAATACACTACACAACAAGCTTAAAAGTATGGCGGGAAATAAGCTGGAACGCATACTAAGCTCACGACGCTTCTGTTTGAATTTTAGCAAGCAACGATAACAAGGCTTGATACCCTGCTTGATAATCTGGATATTGCATCACAAATCCTGTCGCTAACATAGTTTGATTGCTGAGCCGCTTACCACCTTCAATTGGCGCATCAATAAGCTTTGTGCTACTGAGCTGCAATTTATGGGCAATCCAACGCAACACTTCATGCTGTGACGCGGGTCTTGAATCAGTCACAATATAATAATCTGAAATTGCAAGGTTTGCGAACACTCGTTGTACTAAAAAAACGATAAATGCAGCAGCATCATCTCGGTGAATTCGATTACTCCAACTGTTTTGTACAGGCCATCTTTCTGGTGCTTTTGCTAAGTTAATCATACGCAAGCGCCCTACCCCATAAATACCTGAGAGCCTTAAAGTAGTAGCCTTGCAAGATAACATATTGAGTAAGTTTTCAGCCTCAATCAGCCGTTCACCACCAAAATCTGCGGGAATCGCTATAACGTTTTCGTCTATAAGTTCCTCTGTATTTTGGCCATAAACGCGCGTACTTGAAACAAAAAACACATGCTTAAGTTTTGTGTTGCTACTTTGTGTGGCTAGTACGTTACGCAAGCCATCGACATAATGCGCTTTATATTGTTCATCCGATTGACCATTGGCCGCAACGCAATAAATCAGGATCTCTGGCTGTAAAGGCACCAGTATTTGTAGGCTATCTGGCTGCGTAATATCTGCGTAAATCAGGCTCACGCCTTCAATTTCATGTGCATTACGTTTAAGACCTGCAGTTTCAATGCCCAGTTGAGATAACTGGTTTGCCACTGCACCACCTAAATCACCACAACCAATAATAAGGACTTTAAGTGGCATAGATTTAAGCATGCGCCTGCAAGTATTTTTCGGCAGCGTATAAAGCAATCATTGTTTTACCGTCAGTAATTTGACCGCTTTGCATCATACTTAAACAATCATCGAAGCTCGCTTCAAATACCTCAAGTGCTTCATCTGCATCTCGCCGATGCTCACCTGCCGTTAGCTCAAGCGCTAAATACATGTGAATTACCTCATTTGAGTAACCTATGCATGGGTGTTGAAGCCCTAACTTCAACCAGTCATTTGCCGTATAACCAGTTTCTTCTAGTAGCTCACGCTGACCTGTAACAAGAATATCTTCACCAGCATCAATCTTACCTGCAGGTAACTCTATAAACACCTGATGCAATGGATACCTAAATTGCCTCTCAAGCACCACATTGCCATTTGGTAATAGTGGCACAATCACTACAGCACCTGGGTGCATGACGTACTCACGCTGACTAACATGGCCATTAGGCAAGCGTACTTGATCGTACTTAACGGTTAACATGCCACCCGATACGATGGTTTTTGAGCTGATACAATGTTCAGTTAAATCTACAGGCATATTATTCATTTCAATTAAATAGCGGCAGTGCTGAAAGTATCACACTTTTTAATATCACTCGTTTCTAAAAATACATCTGTGCCATTTGCATACATTGCCCAAACTCCTGCATAGCAATCTGCTTGCAACGCTAAGCGCATGAGTATGCTAGAAAATTTTTCGAATAATTAACAGCTTGGTTAATTTGGTGTTGATTTTGATATGTTGAATCTAACAAAAATACAAACAAGTATTTTCTGAGTTTTTATAAACTCAAGCGTAGAACATTAACAATTTTGAGCAGCTATTGTTGTTTGATTTATAAAAATTACAAAGTGTTTTATTGCAAAACACTTGTTAGGCTGACATTTTTACTTCCAGAGAATTTTGTAAACAAAGCCTGGAAAAGAGAACACAATGAATAAGCAGAAAGTAATTGCGTAGAACTCCCAATCTTGATGGGAAATTTGGCCGAAAGTAGCTTTTTCTGCATATAAAGCAAGGCTACCTACTAGAAAATATAGGACTATCAACTCTAATAAACACCAGCCAAGATTTTTAGCTGCTGGCGAATTAACCTCTTTATTGACGGAAATAACATAAAACAATTTACTTGAAAACCAAGGTAAATTAGCCGCCAATAACATCAGCCCTAACAAAATCCATGTTGCATTCAAGCCTATCATTTTAACTTAAACTTCTTGAGACCGCGTAGATACATAGATCCATAAGACCTTGCGGCATCATGCCGATGACCAATAAAGCTAAAGCATTGACACCTAAAACAATGCGCATATCTAAAGCCGCAACAATTGGTGAGTGGTCTATAGGCTCGTCAAAATACATCAGCTTAATAACGCGTAAATAATAAAATGCGCCTATTACTGCCATCAAAACAGCAAACACAACCAACCATAAATAGCCAGCCTGTAACGCTGCTTGCAACACACTAAACTTGGCATAAAAGCCCAAAGTTGGAGGCACGCCCGCCATGCTAAACATGACAATTAACATCAAAAATGCATGCCACGGGCTACGTTGATTCAAGCCTTTTAAATCATCCAACTGATCTGCTTCAAAGCCTTTACGTGACAACAGTAAAATAATACCAAAACCCGCCAAAGTCATCAGCACGTAGCTCACTACGTAGAACATTGCATAGACAAAACCATTCATACTGGCGCTCATCAGGCCATATAAAATAAAGCCAACATGCGAAATTGTAGAATAAGCCAACATACGTTTTAAGTTTGTTTGCGCGATGGCGGTAATGTTACCGATCACTATCGACAACACTGCCATGATCATGAGCATTTGCTGCCAATCAGCGGCCAATGTTGGTAAGGCTTGCACTAACATGCGAATAATAAAAGCGAAAGCAGCTAATTTAGGAACTGAACTAATGAGCAAGGTAACTGCGGTAGGTGAGCCCTCATAAACATCCGGCACCCACATTTGAAAAGGTACTGCACCTAATTTAAAGGCTAAACCTGCCACAATAAATACCAAGCCTAGAATCAACACTGCATGAATTTTTGGCTCACCCATTAATGAGTTGTTGATATCAGCAATATTTAGGCTACCCGTCATGCCATACACCATACTCATGCCGTAAAGTAGCATGCCGGAAGCCAGTGCACCTAATACAAAGTACTTCATGGCAGCTTCTGTAGCACGGGCGTTGTCGCGATCTAAAGCGACTAATGCATACAAGCTTAATGATAGTAATTCTAGACCAACATACAGGGTAAGCATGTTTTGACCAGATACCATAATCATCATTCCGACTACAGAGAACAGTACTAATGCATAAAACTCTCCACGAAACATGTCACGTTGCTGAAGATACTGGCGGCTATAAAGCAATATTAATGAAGTACCAAGATAGATCATTAATTTGAGTACGTCTGACATTGCATCATCTACAAACGTACCGGTAAACGCATAAGTGACGCTAGGCGTATGTGTGGTAAAGGTGATGTATGCCGCACCTAATAAAGTGAATTGTGCTAAACCATAAATGGCCATGCGATTATTTTTTTTAAGAAATAAGTCCGCGATTAATATCACCATCGCCATACATAAAATGAATATTTCTGGTAACGCAGTAATGAGGTCGAAACGAATGTTTTCCATGTCTTATAAACCTGAAGTAAAGCTGGCTGGCAGCTTACTTTGCGCTAGCTGAGATAAAAGTTGTGTGACTGTGGCGTTAGTCATA
>JAYWDO010000008.1:0-19640 GCA_043779795.1 Pseudomonadota bacterium | reverse complement strand
CTTCATTAGCATGATGCAAGCAGCAAAAACAGAACAAGGAAAGGCAAGCTAATGGCAAAACGTACAGACATTAAATCTATTCTAATTATCGGCGCAGGTCCAATCGTCATTGGTCAGGCGTGCGAGTTTGATTATTCTGGAGCACAAGCCTGTAAAGCGCTACGCGAAGAAGGGTATCGCGTTATTTTGGTGAACTCTAACCCAGCCACCATCATGACTGACCCTGAAATGGCTGATGCCACCTACATTGAGCCTGTAACATGGCAAGTGGTTGAAAAAATCATTGCCAAGGAACGTCCAGATGCTTTGCTGCCAACAATGGGTGGCCAAACAGCATTGAATTGTGCGCTTGATTTAGATAAGCACGGCGTATTAGAAAAATACAATGTTGAAATGATTGGCGCATCTAAAGATGCGATTGATAAAGCGGAAGATCGCCAAAAATTCAAAGAAGCAATGACCAAAATTGGCCTAGCTTCTGCGCGTTCGGTGATTGCACATAGCATGGAAGAAGCTTTGCAAGTGCAGCCACAAATTGGTTACCCAGCAATTATTCGTCCATCATTCACCATGGGTGGTAGTGGCGGCGGTATTGCGTATAACCGTGAAGAATTCATGACGATTTGTGAGCGCGGCCTAGATGCTTCGCCAACCAAAGAATTGCTGATTGAAGAATCCTTACTTGGTTGGAAAGAATATGAGATGGAAGTGGTGCGCGACTCAGCGGATAACTGCATCATCATCTGCTCAATTGAAAACTTAGACCCAATGGGCGTGCACACTGGCGACTCAATCACTGTGGCACCTGCACAAACGCTGACTGATAAAGAATATCAAATCATGCGTAATGCTTCATTGGCTGTGCTGCGTGAAATCGGTGTGGATACAGGTGGTTCAAACGTACAGTTTGCAATTAACCCTGTTGATGGCCGTATGATTGTCATCGAGATGAATCCGCGCGTTTCGCGATCATCTGCACTGGCTTCAAAAGCGACTGGTTTCCCGATTGCAAAAGTTGCAGCAAAATTGGCGGTAGGCTTTACTTTAGATGAGCTAAGAAATGAGATTACTGGTGGTGCTACACCGGCCTCATTTGAGCCTTCGATTGATTATGTTGTTACTAAAATTCCACGTTTCGCTTTTGAAAAGTTTCCGCAGGCAGACTCGCGTTTAACTACGCAAATGAAATCTGTAGGCGAAGTGATGGCGATTGGCCGTACTTTTCAGGAGTCTTTCCAAAAAGCATTACGTGGCTTGGAAGTTGGCGCAGATGGCTTAGATGAAAAAACTACAGATTTAGATACCATTACCAAAGAAATGGGTGTGCCAGGACCCGAGCGCATTTGGTACGTGGGCGACGCTTTTAGAATGGGCATGACGATTGCCGAAGTCTATGATATTTCTAAAATTGATACTTGGTTCTTAGTGCAAATTAAAGACATTGTTGATCGCGAACAAGCACTTAAAGGTAAGCAAATCGCTGATTTAGATAAGCCAGCAATGCTTAAGTTAAAACGTAGCGGTTTTTCAGATCGCCGACTAGCAACATTGCTGAATACAGATCAACATGCAGTGCGTGCCTATCGACAGGCTTTGCAAGTTCGCCCTGTGTATAAGCGCGTAGATACTTGTGCTGCAGAGTTTTCGACCAATACAGCTTATATGTACTCTACTTATGAAGAAGAGTGTGAAGCCGCGCCAACTAATAATAAAAAAATCATGATTTTGGGTGGCGGGCCAAATAGAATCGGCCAAGGCATTGAGTTTGATTATTGCTGTGTACACGCGGCTTTTGCCCTGCGTGAAGATGGCTATGAAACAATTATGGTGAACTGTAATCCTGAAACTGTTTCTACCGATTATGATACTTCAGACCGCTTGTATTTTGAGCCAGTAACGCTTGAAGACGTATTGGAAATCGTCGCGCTAGAAAAACCAGTAGGTGTGATTGTGCAATACGGCGGACAAACGCCACTGAAACTTGCACGTGCTTTAGAAAAAGCGGGTGTACCAATTATTGGTACTACGCCGGATGCGATTGATAAAGCTGAAGACCGTGAACGCTTCCAAAAAATGTTGCAAGAGCTTGGCTTAAAGCAACCACCAAACCGTACAGCAAGAACGCCGGAAGATGCCGTGCGCTTAGCTTTGGAAATTGGTTATCCATTAGTGGTACGCCCTTCCTACGTGCTGGGTGGTCGTGCTATGGAAATCGTACAAGAGCAATCGCAACTTGAACGTTACATGCGTGAAGCGGTAAAAGTTTCAAATGAATCGCCAGTATTGTTGGATAGATTCTTGAACGACGCGCTTGAAGTTGATGTAGATGCGCTATGCGATAACACTGGTGATGTGATTATTGGCGGCATTATGGAGCATGTTGAGCAAGCTGGCGTACACTCTGGTGACTCCGCGTGTTCATTGCCGCCTTATAGTTTATCTGCCAAGTTGCAAGATGAATTACGTGACCAAACTAAACAAATGGCACGTGCTTTGGGTGTAGTAGGCTTAATGAATGTACAGTTTGCAGTCCAAAATACAAGTCAGGGAGAAACCGTATTCGTCTTAGAAGTGAACCCAAGAGCCTCGCGCACAGTGCCGTTTGTATCAAAAGCTTGTGGTTTGCAACTCGCTAAAATTGCTGCGCGCTGCATGATTGGTGTCTCGCTTAAAGATCAAGGTGTTACCCGTGAAATTATTCCGCCATTTTACTCAGTAAAAGAGGCGGTATTTCCATTCATTAAATTCCCAGGCGTAGATACAATTTTGGGCCCTGAGATGAAATCGACTGGCGAAGTGATGGGTGTTGGAGCTACGTTTGCTGAAGCTTTTCTAAAATCGCAACTTGGTGCTTCTACCAAGTTACCAGAAGGTGGCAGAGCTTTTATCAGTGTGCGTAAAGAAGATTATGCCAAAGTGATTGAAATTGCACACGCCTTAGATCAGCTTGGCTTTAGCTTGGTTGCAACTAAAGGTACGGCAGCTGCATTAAATGCAAATGGCCTAAAAGTAGATTCAGTCAATAAAGTGGCAGAGGGTCGCCCGCATATTGTAGATATGATTAAAAATGGCGACATTAGCTTTATTGTGAATGTCACTGAAGATAAGCGTGCAGTTGCCGACTCTTATGAGATTCGTCGCAGCGCCTTACAAAATAAAGTGACTTACTATACAACGTTAGCCGGTGCCAAAGCCGCTTGCGTAGGTATGGCGCATATGCAAGAACTGACTGTAGAGTCGCTTCAAGACTTGCATAAAAAGCTCGCTTAAAATACACTTTAATAACATCATTTAATTTTATACTTTAAAACCACACTCAGTTTGGGTGTGGTTTATTTTTTATATCAAGGTTAGGCAATATGGCAGTTACTCAAATACCAGTTACAGTTAAAGGTGCAGCACTACTTAAAGAAGAGCTACTCCGCTTGCGTAGCGTGGATAGACCTTACATTATTCAGGCAATTGCTGAAGCACGCGCGCAGGGTGATTTGTCTGAGAATGCTGAGTATGAAGCGGCTAAAGAGCGTCAAAGTTTTATTGAAGGCCGTATTGCAGAAATTGAAGCCAAGCTTTCTAATGCTATGATTATTGACCCAACTACCTTACATGCTGAAGGTCGCTGCGTATTTGGTTCAACGGTTAGAATCGAAGATTTAGATAGTGGCGGCATTATCACTTATCAAATTGTGGGTGACGATGAAGCTGACATTAAGAATGGCAAGATCTCAATTAGCTCACCGATTTCACGCGGCCTAATTGGCAAATCTGAAGGTGATGTTGCTGAAGTGGTGGCGCCAGGCGGCGTTAAAGAATATGAAATATTAAACGTGCAGTATATTTAACTTAACATATAAAACGGATAGAAAGAGACCGCGATGAAAAGTTTGTCAGATAAGTTTGTGCTCATTACCATTACCATGTGGGTTGGTGCTTTGTGGGCTACTGGCGCAGCCGCGTATGTGCTTTTTAATACTTTAGCCGATACCCAGTTAGCCGGTCAGTTAGCAGGTAAGTTCTTTAGTTATGTTTCTTATTTGGGTTTGTTTTCAGCATTTTACTTACTTATCCATCGCTTGCTTACTAATGGCACCCTAGCGCTTAAGCAATCCTATTTTTGGGCAGTGTTCGCGATGTTATTACTAGTGCTTGCCGGTCATTTCGGTATTCAACCAATTTTGGTGCAGTTAAAGTCAGATGCATTGCCAAGTGATGTTATGCAGAGCGTATTTGCGAATCGATTCAAAACTTGGCATGGTGTAGCAAGTATTAGCTATGTGTTGCAATGTATATTAGGTTTTGTAGTGGTATTACGTGCAAGGTAGTTATTTGCGTAGCAAAAAATAGGCGCTATATGATTAGCGCCTAAATTAGTTAATGTGTTAGCTAAAGTTTTATTTTTGCGGAATAACGATTTTTGCTTTAGTTGATTTGCGATAAATGACTAACTGTTTGCCAATATGATGCACCGAAGTTGCCATAGTTTGTTCACAAATATCGGCAAGTAATTGTGAACGTACCGCTTTATCATCCACCATTACTTTAATTTTAATCAGTTCATGTGAGTCTAGGCACACATTAATTTCTTTTAAAACTGCTTCTGATAAGCCTTTATTGCTTATCATAACGACAGGGTTTAAGTTGTGAGCAAGGCTACGTAAGTAGCTAATTTGTTTTGAATTCACTTAGGTATCTTCTTGAGTATCTTATTGATCTATATAGGCGAGCAGTTTAACAGATGAAACTAAAACCTTCCAGCAAAGCTTGGATACATGAACATATCAACGACGAATATGTTAAACGTGCGCAAAAAGAAGGCTATCGTGCGCGTGCTGCATACAAGTTAACAGAAATTGACGATAAAGATAAACTTATTAAGCCAGGTATGACGATTGTTGATTTGGGCGCAACACCTGGTAGTTGGTCGCAAGTTGTGACGCAGCGTTTAAAAGATCAAGGTCGTATTATTGCCTTAGATATATTAGAAATGGAGCCAATTAAAGGTGTAGAATTTATTCAGGGTGACTTTCGTGAAGAAGCTGTACTCAAGCAATTAGAAAATAGTTTAAATGGTAAGCAAGTTGACCTTGTAATTGCTGATATGGCACCCAATATCACAGGCATCACCATCGTTGATCAAGCCGGTGCGGCATATTTAACCGAATTAGCATTAGAGTTTACTAAAGAATGGCTGAAACCAAGTGGCAATTTTTTAGTCAAGGTATTCATTGGTGAAGGTTTTGATGATATTTTAAAAAATATGCGCTTATTGTTTGATAAAGTAGTGACGCGGAAACCTAAAGCGTCACGAGGCAGAAGTAATGAAGTGTATTTGCTAGGCATAGGCCGTAAGCCTTAAGTTGTAATGCTAGGTTGGAGTAAGATTAGTTTTCACGGTTAAAAATAGGTACAGTTGTGATGATTTAATTTGTAAAAAGCGTAATATAGTAATCAAGAAATAGGCGTAAGTAGTAATGCAAATCTTTATAAATTTGCCTTTTTAAAAGGAACTAGGTTTTGAACAATATATTTAAGAATGTTGCCATTTGGTTGGCGATTGCCATGGTGTTATTGGCGATTTTCAATTTGTCAGGCGTTAAAAATAGCGCAGACAATCAAATTGTATATTCGCAGTTTATTCAAGAAGTTAAAAGTGGCCGAATTGCTAAAGTGCAAATTGATGGCCGCGTTCTGCATGGCACGACGCAGGACGGCAAAAAATTTAATTCTTATGCACCTACAGACCCTTGGTTAGTTTCGGATTTGTTGAAAAATAATGTAATGGTTGAAGCAAAACCTGAGGAAGAACAGTCTTTCCTCATGAGCATTTTTGTTTCATGGTTCCCGATGATTCTGCTGATTGGTGTTTGGGTGTTTTTCATGCGCCAAATGCAAGGTGGCGGCAAAGGTGGCGGTCCATTTTCATTCGGTAAAAGTAAAGCGCGTCAATTAGACGAAGGCAATAATCAAACCACTTTTGCGGATGTTGCTGGTTGTGATGAAGCCAAAGAAGAAGTTGCAGAAATCGTTGAATTTTTACGTGACCCTACAAAATTTCAAAAATTGGGCGGTCGTATTCCACGTGGTGTATTGATGGTGGGGCCTCCGGGAACAGGTAAAACATTATTAGCACGCGCTATTGCTGGCGAAGCTAAAGTGCCATTTTTCACTATTTCTGGTTCTGATTTCGTCGAAATGTTTGTTGGTGTAGGCGCATCTCGTGTACGTGACATGTTTGAAAATGCTAAGAAAAACTCACCTTGTATCATCTTTATTGATGAGATTGATGCGGTAGGGCGTAGCCGTGGATCTGGTACTGGTGGCGGTAATGATGAACGCGAGCAAACACTGAATCAGCTATTGGTTGAGATGGATGGTTTTGAAGGTAATTCAGGCGTTATTGTGATTGCAGCGACCAACAGAGCTGATGTGTTAGATAAAGCGTTGCTTCGTCCAGGCCGTTTTGACCGCCAAGTGATGGTTTCATTGCCTGATATTAAAGGCCGTGAACAGATTCTTTTAGTGCACATGCGTAAAGTGCCAATTGATGTGGATGTTAAAGCGGATATTTTAGCGCGTGGTACACCTGGTTTTTCAGGCGCTGATTTAGCTAACTTAGTCAATGAAGCTGCGTTGTTTGCCGCACGTCGTAATAAACGTACGGTAGAAATGCAAGATTTTGAAGATGCAAAAGACAAAATTTATATGGGCCCAGAACGTAAGTCTATGGTCATGCGTGAAGATGAGCGCCGTAATACTGCTTACCATGAGTCTGGCCATGCTGTAGTCGCTAAGTTGCTACCTAAAGCTGATCCTGTGCATAAGGTTACCATTATGCCGCGTGGCTGGGCACTTGGGCTAACATGGCAGTTGCCAGAGTTTGATCGCATTAGTAACTATAAAGACAAAATGCTGGAAGAGATTTCCATTTTGTTTGGTGGTCGAATTGCCGAAGAGGTTTTTATGCACCAAATGTCGACAGGCGCTTCGAATGACTTTGAACGTGCTACTAAATTAGCCCGTGATATGGTGACACGTTATGGTATGAGCGATGCGCTAGGGACAATGGTGTATGCCGGTGATAGCCAAGATTCATTCTTTGGTAATATGAGTTCTAAGACTGTGTCTGAAGCAACTCAGCAAAAAGTGGATGCGGAAATTCGTCGTATATTAGATGAGCAATATACCTTGGCGCGTAAACTATTAGAAGATAATCGCGATAAAGTTGAGGCAATGATGACCGCGCTGATGGAGTACGAAACTATTGATGCAGATCAAATTAATGACATCATGGCAGGTATTCCTGTCCGCGCACCAAAGCCTACACAAAGTAATGCAAACCCGCCTAAGGATACTGGCTCAACAGGCTTGGGGGCTAATGCTGCGCCACAACCAACTGCTAAGACTTAATATATTTACTTAGATTAAAAAAGGGCTGGAGTTTCAGCCCTTTTTTCTTGCCTGTGAGTATTGAGCGTGATTTTTTCCAACACATAAATTAAGTATAATGTGCCAATGATATTTAATTGTGGCAAATACCAACTCAATCTAAATCGTCCGCATGTGATGGGCATTGTTAATGTAACACCAGACTCTTTTTCAGATGGTGGAAGATTCAATTCTATCAATTTAGCTATTGAACATGCACTTCAGTTAATCGCCGATGGTGCGGATATACTAGACATTGGCGGTGAATCAACCCGCCCAGGCGCAACTCCTGCAAGTTTAGACGAAGAGCTAAACCGTGTGATTCCAGTGATTCAAGCTTTGAGAAAAGTCTCAACAGTGCCAATTTCAATTGATACCTATAAGCGAGAGGTGATGCGTCAAGCTATTGCAGCAGGTGCGGATATTGTGAACGATATTCGTGCGTTACTTGAAGATGGGGCTTTGGAAGTTGTAGCGAATAGCAATGTTGGTGTATGCCTAATGCACATGCAAGGCACGCCACAAACCATGCAAATAGACCCTAGCTATGCGGATGTTGTTGCCGAAGTGAAACGATTTTTAATCGATAGGCTCAATGTCGCTTCGTCACACCGAATTGATACAAGCCGTATTTTGCTAGACCCTGGCTTTGGTTTTGGTAAAACACGTGCGCAGAATATTGCGCTTATTCAACACCTAGACCAGTTTGCTGATATTGGTCAGCCATTATTGGTCGGACTGTCACGAAAATCGGTATTAGGCGCGATTGCCGGTGGAGATGAGCAGCAACGCTTGCATGCAGGTATTGCTGCTTCTGTAATATCAGCCATGAAAGGCGCTAATATTGTACGTGTACATGATGTGAAGGCCACGGTAGATGCACTTAAAGTGGTGGCTGCAGTTTTGTAGCAAAACTATAAAAATATTCAGCATAAAAATTATAAAAATCTAGGAATTTAAACATGGCTAAAAAATATTTTGGTACAGATGGTATTCGTGGCCATGTTGGCGATGCGCCAATTACCCCAGACTTTATGATGCGTTTAGGCTATGCCGCTGGACGAGTGCTGACTGGCATTGAAAGTAATTTAGCCAAAGGTGCGCATCCTGCGGTATTGATTGGTAAGGATACGCGTATTTCAGGCTATATGTTGGAAGCGGCTCTGGAAGCGGGCTTATCTGCCGCAGGTGTGGATATATTACTGACAGGTCCAATGCCAACGCCAGCCGTGGCTTACCTTACACGTGCTCTACGCGCACAGGCTGGTATTGTGATTTCCGCCTCACATAACCCATTTTATGATAACGGCATCAAATTTTTTTCTAGCCTAGGTACCAAATTACCTGACGATATTGAGCATGCGATTGAAGCAGAGCTTAATCAACCTATGCAAGTCATGGAATCTGCAAAACTAGGCAAAGCGCGCCGCATAGACGATGCAGCAGGGCGTTATGTTGAGTTTTGCAAAAGCACGTTCCCTAATCATCTTGATCTACGTGGGTTGAGGATTGTTTTAGACTGTGCGCATGGCGCAACTTATCATGTAGCGCCGCCAGTTTTCCATGAACTAGGTGCCGAAGTGATTACGATTGGTAATAAACCTGATGGCTTGAACATTAATGAGCAGGTGGGTTCTACGCATCCACAGGCCTTGCGAAAGGCGGTGTTAGAACATCAGGCCGATTTAGGCATTGCATTCGATGGTGATGGCGACCGCGTAATGATGGTTGATAGCAACGGTCAATTGCTAGATGGTGATCAACTGCTTTATATTATTACTGTAGCACGTCATCAAAATGGCACTTTGCAAGGAGGTATTGTTGGTACCTTAATGACGAATCTTGCACTAGAGCATAAGTTTTCTGCATTAAACATTCCGTTTGTTCGCGCTAAGGTAGGTGATAGATATGTGCTTGAGCAACTTAATCGGCATGGTTGGCAATTGGGTGGCGAGAACTCCGGACATATCCTCACGCTAGATAAGCACAGTAGCGGTGATGGCATTATCGCCGCTTTACAAGTGCTGCAAGCTGTGATTGAGAGTAAAATGACATTAGCCCAATTATCCGCGGATTTAACGCTTTACCCACAAGTACTGATTAATATTAAAACAGCGAAAAAATTAGATCTAGCAAACCATGCTGAGATTCAAGTGTCTGTAAAAGCCGCTGAAAAGTCGCTTGCTGGCCGTGGCCGAATATTGCTTAGAGCCTCTGGTACTGAACCTATTATCCGTGTAATGGTGGAGGGTGAAAATCAGTTGCAAGTACAAACCTTGGCACAAAGTATTGCCGATGAGGTTACCAAAGCCAGTAGTTAACACAGAAATGCTAGCAATAATGTTGGCATTTCATTGAATAGGCTTCATGTCTTGTTCATTAATTCTTCATCAATCGTTCATATTTCAATGTCATGCTAGCGTACATACTCAGCGTTAAGAGTCGTAGAAACGGAGGCGAGATGTCATACAGAATGCGTTTATATTTAAACCGCATGCATCGGCTAGATAGCAATGTTTGTGTTGCGGTAAACCATACCAGCCAATATAGAGTTATTCGCGACTTTTTTAGAGTTGTAAGTCGCCTTGGCGATGGCTTGTTTTGGTATATTTTGATGGCAGGTATATTAATAGTGAAAGGTAATGAGGGTGTTGCGCCAGTGCTACATATGGCGTTGGCAGGTCTAGTAGGTACAATGTTGTACAAGTGGTTAAAAGGCAAAACGTTGCGGCCACGGCCATACGAGGTGCGCCAAGATATTTGGCTGACAGGTACGCCGTTGGATAAGTTTAGTTTTCCATCTGGACATACTTTGCATGCGGTAGTGTTTTGCGTGGTAATGATTAGTTACTACCCGCAGATGGCAATTATTGTGGTGCCATTTACCATGATGGTAGGGTTGTCTCGTGTGGTGTTAGGGCTGCATTACCCTAGCGATGTGCTCGCTGGAGCTTTGCTAGGCGGGCTGATTGCAGGGTTTTCTTTTCTAATAGTTTAGTAGGATTTATCTAAACAATGGATTCAGTCTAACGCCGTTCAGTAAAGTACTGAACTGGTACGGGATGCTGCAGGCGCAAGTGTTTTAAACATTGTTCGCGCCAAATATCAAGCTGTTCTACACTTAGATTCTTTAGCTCAGGTTCAAGGGCTGGCTTATTGCCATTTAGCACTGTGCCGATGTCTACTACTGCTACCTGTGTTTTAGCCACGTAATACACAAAATTCTTGAACACGCGTTTGTCAACTAGTCGCACTAAACCGTAGATGATTGTTGGTAATTTTACAAAACGCAATACACCATCCCAAAAGGCGAGGCGCTTCAGCGCAAGATCAGTGATAGGTCTGGAACATCTGAACTGAACTGAAATAAATTGCGAAATGATAGTTTGGTGCTTATTGAGTAGATAGCGTGGTGAAGTATTTTTCATCAGTGGCGCTAAATACCCATCCATCGCCCATTCTGATGCAATATGTGTCAGCATCTCGTTCTTATGCCACAAGGCCTCGTGGGCAGGTACAAAATGATTATGCGCAATCACATCGACATATAAGTGGCTAAGATAGCCAATAGCGATTGCTGTTTCTTCATCTGTTGTTGCAGTCATCATCAATTGATGCGCGTTTTCCCATAAATGTGTGTGCCGATAACGATGGCTTACAATCGCTAGGTCAGGTAAACAAGCACCAGCCATTACTAGTTCAGGGAAACGTTTGATTGCTCTTTGTAAGCGTGGATCTAGTAAGGGCATAGCCCAAAGTAACGATTGTGCAAAATACAAGTGTGTTACTAATCCCCATGCGTTGGCATCTACAGAATACAGGAGAATTGGTAACCACCAGTAATACTTTTTCAGGAATATTGGTAACTGCATGAAGCGTAATTTGACATGGTTAAATGAATGCCATGTGACAACTATATGAAGATTAGGCAACAGCATTTAAATTGGGGCTGTAGTAGCTTAACCTAAGTTAGCTTAACTTAATTGAGGGTGTCACTTTTTTGGTTCACGCACTAACCTAATAGTTGTAAATGATTAGTTTGGTGGAGGTGCCTTTAAAGGCTAATGCGATTCATCAAATCGTCATATAAAGTTGCTATTGTTTAATTAATCTAACACCTTGATTTAATTAAATACATAAGGCTAATATCTAATCAATGACAATTTTATCTAACAGCATGAAGCCACTAAAAATTCTATTTATTTCTGACGTATATTTTCCACGAATTAATGGCGTTTCTACTTCTATCAATACCTTTGTGAGGCAAATGCAAAACTTAGGCCATATAGTGCATTTAATAGCGCCAGATTATGAGTTGGTAACGCAAGATGAAACGACAGTCAGTGAACAGTGGGTCAAACGCATTCCAGCACGTAGCATTTATTTTGATCCTGAAGATAAGTTGATGAAGTTTGGTGAGGCGATGAAGTTGTTACCCGCGCTAGAAAAAGAAGAATACGACATCATTCATGTGCACACACCATTTGTCGCCCATTATTTAGGGCTTAAACTTGCGGCAGCACTTAATATTCCATGCATAGAAACTTACCATACGTTTTTTGAGGATTATTTGCATCACTACTTACCTTGGGTGCCAAAATTATTAGCGCGTGGTATGGCTAGAATGATATCAAAGCGCCAATGTAATGCGGTTAAAGCGATTGTGGCGCCTTCACAACCTATGTTAGATGTGTTACGTGATTATGGCGTACAAGTCACGGCAGAGGTGATTCCAACAGGTTTACAAGAACATAGTTTCAATGAAGCTGATGGACAGGCTTTTAGGTTGAAATATGGCATTGCCTTAGATCGTCCGATGTTACTTTATGTGGGGCGTGTGGCTTTTGAAAAGAATATTAATTTCTTATTAGAAATGACCAAAACTCTCATTGATAAACAACCGGATGTGTTGCTAGTTGTCACTGGAGAGGGTCCAGCGGAAGTTAGTCTTCATAAGCTTGCCAAAACGCTAGGTCTTGAAAAAAATATCAAGTTTATTGGCTATTTAGACCGTAGTACCGAACTTAACGCCTGTTATGAGTCCGCAGATATTTTTGTGTTCGCTTCAAAAAGTGAAACACAAGGTTTGGTGTTGTTAGAAGCGATGGCGCAAGGCACACCGGTGGTGGCGATTGCTGAGCTAGGCACAGCATCTATACTTATTGAAGGTAAAGGTGCATTGATTGCCAATGATAATACACTTGATTTTGCAGAAAGAGTGTATCAGCTCTTAGCTTACCCAGAGCAGCGTTTTGAGTTGGGTCGCTGTGCAAAGATCTATGCACTAGAAAAGTGGACAGCTAAATTTCAAGCCGAGCGTATGATTTGTTTTTATAACACTTTAATTAATAGAGGATCATCTGTGGAGTTGGTAACTCAGATCCATAAAAATAGATATATTCGCACTGAGCTAAGTTGACTGAGTTTAATATAAAACCCTCAATTACCTTAGCCTAGGCATGACGAGATTGATAGCTTTTATGATTTAAAAGTACTCGTGCAAAAGTCTAAATAAAATAAATACTAAGAAAGTCAGCCTCTAAGATTTTAGACCAAGCAATAAAAAGCCAGCTTATAGCCTATTAAAATAGACTTAACCAAACTTGCCTGTAATGTAATCTTCAGTTTCTTTACGGCTTGGGCGAGTAAAAATAGTGTCTGTGTCACCATATTCCATTAGTTCGCCCAAATACATATACGCGGTGTAATCTGAAACGCGGGCAGCCTGTTGCATGTTATGCGTAACAACCAATATAGTCAGTTTACTTTTTAACTCGCTCATCAGTTCTTCAATGTTCGCGGTGGCAATGGGGTCTAATGCTGATGTTGGTTCATCAAAAAGCATAATTTCAGGATCGGTTGCCAAAGCACGCGCAATACATAAACGTTGTTGTTGGCCACCAGACAAATTGAAGGCTAAATCTTGTTGGCGATCTTTCACTTCATTCCAAAGTGCAGCACCTTTAAGGGCTTCTTCTACTTTATCCGCTACGGTACGTTTATTTTTCTCACCACGCACACGTAAACCATAAGCTACATTTTCAAAAATAGATTTAGGAAACGGGTTAGGTTTTTGAAATACCATGCTGATACGCATACGCACTTCAATAGGGTCAACGCCAGCTTCCAAAATGTTAGTGTTATCAGGATGCATGATGATTTGGCCCTCATACTTATTGCCAGGGTACAAGTCATGCATGCGATTAAAACAGCGTAAAAAAGTTGATTTTCCGCAGCCAGAAGGGCCGATTAGTGCAGTGATTTTATTTTCATACAAAGGCATGCTGACGCTCTTAAGCGCTTGGTTACCATTGCTATAAAAGAAATTAAGATCGCGTGATTCTGCTTTGAGTGCGGTTGTAGCGTTAATCATGTTGTTCCCTAATATATTTACAAATTACTTTATTCGTTTTTATTCGACTAGCTTTTGCTAAGCGAATATTTACCACTTGATGTTCTTGCGAATCTGATAGCGCAAGTAAATTGCTGTGCCGTTCATCATAAGTGTCACTACAATAATAATTGCGCCAGTTGCTGCAGCATTGGTGTGAAAAGCGTGGTCTGGACGTGATAGCCAGTTAAACATTTGGATAGGCAATACGGTAAAGCCTGAACTCAACCACTCAAAGTTAATAAAAGGGGCTACGTCAGTAATAGGTGATGGTGGTAAGAATGCAATAAATGTGAGTGCACCAATCGTGATAATCGGTGCAGTTTCACCTATTGCGCGAGACATACCAATAATCACACCCGTTAAAATACCACCTTGCGAATATTTAACCACGTGATCTTTTGCCACCTGCCACTTAGTGGCACCAACAGCATAGGCAGCTTCGCGAATGGCAACCGGAATTGCGCGAATGGCTTCACGGGTAGAAACAATGACAACAGGCAATGTCAATAAACCTAGCGTTAAGCCTGCTGTTAAGATGCTTTCTCCCAGACCTAAGCCATATACAAAAAGGCTAAGCGCTAGCAAACCGTAAATAATAGAGGGTACGCCAGCTAGATTAGAGACATTGATCTCAATTAGATCTGAGAACCAATTTTTTGGAGCATATTCTTCTAAATATAAACCTGCCGCAACACCCATAGGGACGGCCGTTAAAAATGTGACTGTCATGACAAGTACAGAGCCAACCCACGCTGATAGTAATCCTGCATTGGCTGCGCGGCGTGATGGAAAGCTGCTAAAAAACTCTAAGTTGAAGCGTGGGTAACCATCCATCACTAAGTCAATAAACAAGGTCAGCAATGTCAATAAACCTAGCATTAATGCGACTAAGCCTACTGCTGCAAAAATAATGTCATTGCGTTTATGGCGGCGAATCATTGCGCGGACTGTATCTAGGTTTTCAAGCACAGCTGCTTTAGTTTTTAATGTTTGAGAGGTCATCTTGGATTCCATTTTGCCTATTTTTTGGTCTTAATCTTTTAATATTCTTTAATATTGTTCGCGGTACTTTTTACGCACGATATGACCAATAATATTAAAACCTAAAGTGAGTACAAACAGAACCAGACCAGCAGCAAAGATGCTTTGATAACCAATGCTACCATGAGGTAAATCACCCATCGCCACTTGCACAATGTAGGCTGTAATGGTGGCGGCACCCTCCATCGGGTTAAATGTTAGTATAGGTTGTTGACCAGCAGCCACTGCGACGACCATGGTTTCACCCACGGCGCGAGAAACTGCCAAAATATAAGCCGCGACAATGCCTGAAATAGCGGCGGGAGTAACCACTCGAATGGCTGTTTGAAAGCGAGTTGCGCCCATTGCATAAGAGCCCTCGCGCATGCTCATCGGCACTGCACGCATTGCATCTTCAGCGACAGAGGCAATGTATGGCACAATCATTACGCCCATCACAATACCTGCACTCAACATGTTGAAGCCAGGGAGTTCAGGGAATATTTTTTGTAAAAGCGGTGTGACAAAAAGCAAAGCAAAGTAACCGAACGCAATGGTTGGTACACCCACCAGTAATTCTAATATGGGTTTAACAATTTCACGTACTTTGTGTGATGCGAATTCAGAAAGGTAAATTGCACCTATGGTACCTACCGGTACGGCAACCGCAAGTGCCACCGCTGATGTGGTGAGCGTGCCAGATACTAGTGGCATAATGCCGTAATGCGCATCTTCAAAAAGCGGAGTCCATTCGGTAGCAGTGAAAAACTCTATTAAAGAAACTACCTTGAAAAAACCTAAAGATTCATACAAAAGAATCGCCACAATGGCAAACGTCGTAAATACAGCAGAAAGCGCAGCCAACATTAAAATGAGCTCAATCACACGTTCTTTAACATTTCTGCGGACATTTTTAGCCAAGCGTGGGCTAATGGATAAAGCAATTGATTGATTAGGCATATTGGTTGCAGTGTTCATATTGTGACTTTTATGATTGTAACGATATTAAACGGTTTGACAAACTTAACTTGATAGAATTTAAGCTTAGGAAAGCCTTAGCTTACAAGAACCAAGGAGCGGTGCAAGCCCGCTCCTTGTTGATTACATTACTTATTATCTGACTTATTTAATTCTGTTAATTAAGTCTTTAATTTTGATACCCACTTCATTTTTACCGCTAAAACCTGTACCTGGTTTCATTGCTTTAAAGTGCTCTTTCACTGCCGCATAATCGTCGCTTGGTAAAGGTACATATTTAACTTCAGCCACTAATTTTGGTGCATTTTCTAAGTAGAAGTTTACAAAAGCTTTAACTTCTGGCTTAAAAGCTGCTGCCGTGGCATTCACGTAAATAAATAGTGGACGTGAAAGTGGTTGGTATGTACCGTCTTTAACGGCTTCAGGCGATGGCATTACTGCAGGAGAGCCTGCTTTAGCTGAGATAGGGATAGCTCTTAATTTATCTTTATTTTCTTCATAATAAGCATAACCAAAGTACGCTAAACCACCTACATTGCCTGCAACACCTTGTACTAAAACGTTATCATCTTCTGATGGTGTGTAGTCGGTACGGCTTGATTTAGATTTGCCATTAACCGCTTCAGTAAAGTAGTCAAATGTACCAGATGCTGTACCTGGACCATATAGACCCATGGCTTTATCAGGATACGCTGGATTTACTTGTTTCCAGTTTTTAACATTAGATCCTGGTTTCCAGATTTTATTTAACTCTTCAACAGACAGGCTTTTTACCCAGTCATTTTTTGAATTGACTACTACTGTTAAAGCATCATAAGCAATTGGCAACTCAATGTATTGAATACCAGCTTCTTTACATGCATCCATTTCTTTTTGAGTAATTGGGCGAGATGCATCAGAAATATCTGTTTCACCACGGCAGAATTTTTTAAAGCCACCGCCAGTACCAGATTCACCCACAGTTACTTTTACTTTTTGTACTTTTTGAAATTCTTCAGCCATTGCTTCAGTGATTGGATATACCGTGCTTGAACCATCAATTTTAATGATTTTGTCGGCAGCTAAAACGTGTGATGTTGAGAATGTAACTGCAATTAAAGCTGCAATACGCATGGTTTTGGTAAGCATTGTGTTCATAAAATCTCCGTCAAGGTTAAAAGATATTTTTTATACTTATGTGAATATTAAACATTAAATGTGACAAGTTTATGACAAATATTACAGTGACACTTTTATTACAATTAAAGAGGCTGCAGAAGATCTTTTTTTAGCTGTTAGCAGCTTAATATCAAAGCATTACAAAAATGTACGACCTAGGTGATAGCTCATTGCAGCAATCAAACCTGCACATGGAATAGTGAGTACCCATGCCCAAACGATGCGCGAAGCTAGGCCCCAGCGTACTGCTGAAACACGTCTTGACATTCCAACACCGATAATCGCACCTGTGATGGTGTGTGTGGTAGAAACTGGAATGCCCAAGGATGTAGCGATAAACAATGCAATGGCGCCCGAAGTTTGTGCGCAAAAACCACCAGATGGACGAATCCGTGTAATGCCCATACCCATGGTACGCACAATGCGCCAGCCACCAAACAGTGTGCCTAAGCCCATGGCGACCTGACATAAAATAACCACCCAGAATGGCACGATGAAATCACCATGTAAATAACCGTTAGCATATAACAGTACGGCAATAATGCCCATGGTCTTTTGTGCGTCGTTACCGCCGTGACCTAAGCTATAGAGCGATGATGAAACGAATTGCAATTTGTTGAATCTACGCTCTGTGGGGTAGGGCGATGACTTTTCGTAAATCCATAACACCGCAACCGAAAGTATGAGCGCTAATAAAAGCCCAAATAGTGGCGATAAAATAATTGCAAGCGAGGTTTTCAGTAAACCCGCTGCAATAATAGCGCTAGTACCGGCTTTCGCTACGCCAGCGCCCACCAAGCCACCAACTAAAGCATGAGATGACGATGATGGAATACCAAACCACCAAGTAATCAAATTCCACGAGATTGCCCCGCCAAGCGCACCAAATATGACAGCATTATCGATAATCTCTTTTGAAATAATGCCTTTACCTACCGTGTTAGCTACATGCAGGCCAAAGAATAAAAAGGCGACTAAGTTGAAAAAAGCTGCCCAAGCTACGGCAGCTTGCGGCGTGAGTAAGCGCGTTGAAACCATTAGTGCAATGGAATTTGCTGCATCATGGAAACCATTCAAAAAATCGAATATTAAGGCCACAAATATCAGCAAGGCCATGACTAGAAACGCATGATCTATCATCGGATTGTCGCCTTAAATTCGATCTAACACTACACCGTGAATCACGTCTGCAACGTCTTCGCAGCTATCTACCGCTTCTTCAAAAAGATCGTAGAGTTCTTTTGAGCGAATAATCACCCGAGCGTCAGACTCTTCTGCAAATAAACGATGCATACCTGCACGCATCACATGGTCCGCTTCGCCTTCAATACCGCTGATTTCTTCGCAAGTGCGTAAAATACGCTCTGCATTTTTCATGTCTGATAACATGTTTACAGTATCGCGAACTTTTTCAGCAGCGCGCAATAAAATATGTCCAAGCGCTACCATTTCTGGCGTAAAGTTAGAGTTGCCGTAAATTTTACAGCTCTGTGGAATATCTTCCATGTAATCGATAATGTCATCTAAGGCCATGGCTAATTCGCGAATTTCACGGCGATCAAATGGGGTAATAAATGTTTTATGTAATGAGATGAGAATTTCTTTGGTGTATTTATCCGCTTCAGATTCAATTTTTCTAATTTCAGCGAAATGCTCTTCAAACTTACCAGGATCATTAACTGCAATCATCATTGCCAGTACTTTAGAGCCCTTTACTGCGCAATTTGCTAAGTTGTTAAATAATACAAAGTAATTATCATTGCGCGGTGATATTGCTGCCATCAAGCGACCAAAAACGACATTTGCCATATTTCATTCTCCCGTAACTGTTGCAATTTTATTTCGAATTTATTTCTAAATTGTTAATTTATAGGCACTGCTAAAAGTTGTATTTTACAACTATTCTTAAAAGCACTCCCATAGAAATTTGAATGTACTTTTAATACCCTCATGATTAGTTAAAAATATCCCGATTTTTATATTAGCCCGACCTAAGTATTCTCTAAAATTCTGACTGAGGCGGTGTGGAATGGCAAAGTTTTAGGTTAGTTTTAGATGTGCCTTATTGATTATTTGATGAATTTAACGGTCTGTGGTTAAATCTTGTGCGTGTAAATTAATATTAATTCAATATTTAAATGATAAAGCTAAAATTAAATGCTTAACAATAAAGTAACGATTTACCATAATCCAGCCTGCGGAACTTCACGTAATACATTAGCCATGATTCAGGCCTGCGGTGTTGAGCCTGAAGTGATTGAGTATGTAAAGAACCCGCCTTCGCGTGAACTATTGCTCGAATTGATTGCTGCGATGAATATTGCTCCACGTGATTTATTGCGCGAAAAAGGCACACCCTATCACGCGCTAGGTTTGGATGATTTAACGCTAACTGATGATATGTTGATTGACGCCATGCTGGCGCATCCTATTTTAATTAATCGTCCAATCGTGGTGACAGCAAAAGGGGTAAAGTTATGTCGCCCGTCTGAGCTAGTATTAGACATCTTAGAAAACCCAAGTATTGGTGCTTTTACTAAAGAAGATGGTGAAGTGGTCAACCCTAGCCACTAAAAGTAGCAGCTAAGCTGACTAGTCAACTCCCTGTTATCGCATTTACTCAACTATTAGTTTTTAGAAAGAAATGAAAGAAATTTGTATAATA
>JAYWDO010000007.1:0-87576 GCA_043779795.1 Pseudomonadota bacterium | reverse complement strand
GGACAAGCCACCCCTCTAAAGATTTAATCTAACTTTAGAGGAAATAGCATGACCAAACGATAGAGCGCTCAATTCAAGCAAGAATCAGTTCAATACGTACAAAGCCATCCTGAATCTACCGTTGCCACAATAGCCCAACAATTAGGGATTGGTTATTCCACACTAGACAACTGGTTGCGGCAACACCGTAAAGGTATGGGTGTTACTAAATATGCATCAATGAGTAGCGACAAACAGCGTATACGCGAATTGGAAAAGCAGGTCTCGCACTTAACTGAGGTCAACGAAATTCTAAAAAAGGCCCACGTGTACTTTCACTCAGAATAACGAGCTTTAGCTCTTATATTCTGTGGGGAAGACCCTTGCGGTCTCATCAACAACCCAAGTCGATAAAGTACACGTTTATGCAACAACACATTACTCAATACCGGATGAAAGCCCTTTGTGAAGCCTTGGCTGTTAGCCGTAGTGGCTATCGATCTTGGTTTTGTCGTCCAGTCAACCAGTGTAAGCTGGCATTTAAAGAAGCAGTCAACACCTGTTATCTAGCTCACAAAGCGCGTGCTGGCGCTCCTAGCATTGCTGCTGAGATTAAAGAAAAAGGCTTTAACATGAGTGTGCGTACTGTTGGTCGCATGATGCGCACATTAGGGCTTCGAGCCCGAGGCTGCCGTAAATTTAAATGCACGACCGACTCAAATCATAAGTATGGCGCATCGCCAAACTTACTCGACCGCCAATTTAAGGTAACCCGCCCCAACCAAGTTTGGGTGGGGGATATTACTTACATCCGTACTGATGAGGGTTGGTTGTATCTAGCAGTCTTGCTGGATTTATACAGCCGTCAGGTGGTCGGTTGGCAGATGAGCGCACGCATTGACCGTCAGTTGATATGTGATGCTTTACAGGCTGCAATACTCACACGTGGCAAACCAGAAGGAGTGATGGTGCATTCTGATCAAGGGGTGCAATACGCTTCAAAAGATTACCGCTCACTCATCACGCAATACCAGCTAACGCAAAGCATGAGTCGCCGAGGTAATTGTTGGGATAATGCGGTAGCAGACAGTTTCTTTGCAACTTTAAAGAAACAAGCAGTCTACGGCGAACGTTTTTTAACAAGACATGAGGCTCAACAGGTTATATTTGAATATATTGAGTGCTACTATAATCGTATACGCAGACATTCAAACAATGGCTGGATTAGCCCGGTTGATTATGAAGCAGAGTATTACAACAGCATCGAGGGGATGTCTGTTCATTTAATTGACTAGATCCAATACCTCTAAAGACAGTAAATCAACATATTTGAAATTCAACTAAAATCTTCTTCAAACTTTAAATACACAAAATTTTACGAAGACCCTTCAAAATTCGTTGAATATTAAGCTAAAAACGTTAAAAAGATGCCCTGTGAGATAATAGGGACGGGCTTCGCAGGGCATCTTTTTTTATGCCGTTGCGGATGGTGGCTTAATTTAGGGTAACACTTTTGCTTCTAAAGCGGCCAAATCTGCAAGGGTGTTCAGGTTAACAAAGGCCTCGCTACAGTCACTAAAATCCACTGCAATAGTCTTTTGACGCTTCTGCCAAGTGCTCACTTTACGTCCGCCACTGCTTAAGTAGTCGTCCAAACTTTTCGCCACATTTCTTTTACATAAACTAAATACTGGCTGTAACTCACCATTACAAGTGGCAACGGCAATGTCAGCGTCATTTTTAATTAGCTCTGCCATTAAACGGGATGCTAAATTTAGCGGTATTAACGGCGAGTCGCATGGCACCGTGAGCAAATAATCATACTTGGCGTATTTTAAACCTAAGTTAATGCCCGCCAACGGACCTGAAAAATCGGCAGTTTCATCTTGCCGCACTGGGTAATTTAACGTTTGATATTGGGTAATTTCACGGTTGGCGTTAATGATGATTTCATCGACTTGTGATTTTAAGCGCTCAATGACATGCAGAATAAGCGGTTTTTGTCGAAATGCGACTAAGCCTTTATCTACGCCATCCATACGAGTAGCGCGCCCGCCCGCAAGAATGATGCTTGAAATTGCCACCTTTAAATTTAACAAAAGTGCCTAGCCACCGGTATGCGACATAAACCTAATTACCGCAGGTTTAGCACGCTTTAAATCAAAATCATGCCCTTTGGGTTTAATCTCCATGCTGCCCAATATCGCATCAATCAGCGGTTGGTCATTATCAGGATTATTTCTTAATAACGGCATTAGATCTACTTTATCTTCTTGCCCTAAGCATAGATACAATTCACCTTTACAGGTAATGCGCACACGGTTGCAGCTTTCGCAAAAGTTATGACTATGTGGTGAAATAAAACCGATTTTAGTTTTAGTGTTTTCCACGCGCCAATAACGCGCTGGGCCGCCGGTAGTCTCGGCACTGGTGATGAGTGGGTACTCACTTTGGAGTATTTTAAGTGTGTCGGCATTACTGCAAAATGTAGAATCTCTTGTGTGATCCACATCACCCAAAGGCATTTCTTCTATAAACGAAATATCAATGGCTTGTGCAATGGCGAAATTAACTAGCGTTAGCACTTCGTCGTCATTAACTCCGCGCATGAGAACGGTGTTTAACTTGATGTTTTCAAAGCCTGCAAGTTTTGCGGCTTGTATGCCACGTAACACTTTATCTAGCTCACCAGTGCGGGTTATTTTTTTGAATCGAGCGGTATTTAGGCTATCAACACTAATGTTAATGCGTTTAACGCCCGCGTTTTTTAGATCTTGCGCTTGCTTCTCTAATTGGCTGCCGTTGGTAGTAAGCACTAACTCATTAAGCCCTTCAAACTTGCCAATCTCTTTAAGTAGCCAGAGCGCATTTTTACGCACTAAAGGCTCTCCACCAGTGATGCGGACTTTACTGACACCTAATGAGACGAATGCTTTAACAAGCCGGGCACATTCTTCTAAGCTCAATACTTCGTCGCGTGGCAAAAATGTCATTTCTTCTGCCATGCAATATACACAACGAAAGTCGCAGCGGTCTGTAATGGATAAACGGATGTAATCTACGATGCGACCAAATTGATCTATTAATTTAGGCGGGTTTTTAGATGAATTAAGCACTTTTTTAATCTTTATTTGTCGTATTAATATAACAATCAACCAGTGTAGTATATTAATATGTACAGCAATATAATATTAGTAGTTTTGGAGGAATTAGTTTGCAAGCTTTACAAACACAAATAGATGCCTTGATTAATCAGCATCAGAACATGCCTGGCGCACTATTGCCATTGCTGCATGCTATTCAAGATAACGTTGGTTATGTGCCAGAATCTTCTTACATAAGTATTGCTAAAGCCTTGAGTTTATCGGTGGCTGAAGTGCATGGAGTGGTGACTTTTTACCATCATTTCCGTACACATAAAGCTGGCCGTCATATTTTGCAAATCTGTCGCGCTGAATCTTGCCAGTCTATGGGTGCTGAAGCGTTAGAAGCGCACGCTAAAAAATGTTTAAATATTGATTATCACCAAACCACTACTGACGAAGCTATTACTTTAGAGCCTGTATATTGCTTAGGTAATTGTGCGCTGTCTCCCGCTGTAATGCTTGATGATGAGATTTTTGGACGCGTGTCTGCTGCAGATTTAGAGGCGTTAATTGCAGAGGCGAAGGCATAAAATGAAGATAAAAGTATATATTCCCCGCGATTCAAGCGCACTTTCGATGGGTGCTGAAAAAGTAGCGGTTGCCATTGCATTAGAAGCAAAACAACGTAGCTTAGATATTGAGATTGTCCGCAATGGTTCACGTGGCCTTTATTGGCTGGAAACGATGGTAGAAGTGGCGACTGAACAGGGTCGCGTTGCTTATGGCCCGGTTAAAGTGAAAGACGTTGTCTCGCTATTTGATGCCGACTTTTTAAATGCAAAGTCTCATGCCTTGAGTTTGGGCTTGACTGAAGAAATTGATTGGCTAAAAAAACAGCAGCGCTTAACCTTTGCACGAGTTGGTATCACAGACCCGATTTCACTCACGGATTACATTGCACACGATGGCTATAAGGGGCTGAAAAATGCACTTGTACTATCAGGCGCAGACATTGTAAAGACTGTGACAGATTCTGGCCTGCGCGGTCGCGGTGGCGCTGCTTTCCCTACAGGTATTAAGTGGAAAACCGTATTAGGCTGCGAAGCTGAGCAAAAATATATCGTATGTAATGCGGACGAAGGCGATTCAGGCACATTCTCAGACCGCATGATTATGGAAAATGATCCATATGTGCTGATAGAAGGCATGACCATTGCCGGGATTGCTGTTGGCGCTACGCAAGGTTATATCTATTTACGCTCAGAATATCCACATGCGCTAGCCGCACTAAATGCGGCTATTGCTTCAGCCACTCAAGCGGGTTACTTGGGTGACAACATTTTAAGCAGTGGCAAAGCATTTCATTTAGAAGTACGCCGTGCCGCAGGTGCTTATGTGTGTGGTGAAGAAACTTCATTGCTAGAAAGCTTAGAAGGTAAGCGAGGTGTTGTGCGCTTTAAGCCACCATTGCCAGCAATAGAAGGTTTGTTCGGTAAGCCTACTGTTGTTAATAACGTGATTTCACTCGCTACAGTGCCTATTATTTTAGATAAAGGCGCACAATATTACGCTGATTACGGTATGGGCCGCTCACGCGGTACCTTGCCGATTCAATTGGCGGGTAATCTCAAACACGGTGGGCTAGTGGAACTGGCATTTGGTATTACCTTGCGTGAGTTGCTTTATGATTATGGTGGCGGTTCAGCGACAGGCAAACCAATCCGTGCCGTGCAAGTAGGTGGTCCATTAGGCGCATTTTTGCCAGAAAGCCAATTTGACACGCCTTTAGATTACGAAGAGTTCACTAAAATTTGGGCAGTATTAGGTCATGGTGGTATTGTGGCATTTGACGATACCGTTGATATGGCAAAAATGGCACGTTACGCCTTTGAATTTTGTGCGATTGAGTCTTGCGGAAAATGTACGCCTTGCCGCATAGGCTCTACACGTGGGGTTGAAGTGATTGATAAAATCATGGCAGGTAAAGACACCGTTAAAAATATAAAACTGGTGCGGGATTTAAGCGACACCATGTTGAATGGTTCATTGTGCGCTTTGGGCGGCATGACGCCTTATCCGGTATTGAGTGCGATGAATCACTTCCCGGAAGACTTTGGGGTCTAGGAAGATTTGGAGCCTAGAAAACTTTGAAGTCTAAAACAAAGTAATTTAGAAGCGCTAGTTATTTAAAAATATACAGTACTAAAGATTTGAATTTAAAGAAAGTAAAACGCGACACGGCTTAAATTTAACTTAAGCCGCGAGCAGGAGAGCCAAAATGGACGATATTAAACATAGTAATACACCGCAGCATAATCACGAACACAGCCGTACCAGTTACGACGATCAGACCGATTACGGTACGCCCGCAAGTCAGTCCGATGTGCAGGTAACGCTGACCATTGATGATAGGGAAATCACTGTGCCAGAAGGCACGTCTATTATGCGGGCGTCTATTTTGGCGGGTATCAACGTACCTAAACTATGCGCTACTGATAGCTTGGAGCCGTTTGGTTCATGTCGTTTGTGTGTGGTTGAAATTGAAGGTCGTCGCGGTTTCCCTGCATCATGTACCACACCAGTAGCAGAGGGCCTGAAAGTACATACGCAAACGCCAAAATTGGCCGATATTCGCCGTGGCACCATGGAATTGTATATTTCAGACCACCCATTAGATTGCCTGACTTGCGCTACCAATGGCGATTGTGAATTGCAAGACATGGCGGGTGCTGTTGGTCTGCGTGAAGTACGCTACGGTTATGACGGTGAAAATCATCTCAAGGCTGAAAAAGACGAATCTAACCCTTACTTCACTTTTGATCCGAGCAAATGTATCGTCTGCTCACGTTGTGTGCGTGCTTGTGAAGAAACGCAAGGTACTTTTGCACTGACCATCTCTGGACGTGGTTTTGAATCCAAAGTAGCGGCAGGCATTAATAATTTTTTAGATTCTGAATGCGTATCTTGTGGTGCTTGTGTGCAAGCTTGCCCAACAGCAACTTTAATAGAAAAAACGGTCATTGATCACGGCGTTCCAGAACATAGTGTGACGACTACCTGTGCTTACTGTGGCGTTGGCTGCTCATTTGATGCTGAAATGAAAGGCGAAGAAGTCATTCGCATGGTGCCGAATAAGAACGGCGGCGCGAATCATGGCCACTCATGCGTTAAAGGCCGATTTGCTTGGGGTTATGCCACCCATAAAGACCGTATTACCACGCCAATGATACGTAAAAGTATTCATGATGAATGGCAACAAGTTGGCTGGGATGAAGCAATTAATTATGCTGCCAGTGAAATTCAACGTATTCAAACTCAATATGGTAAACATGCTGTAGGTGGCATTACTTCATCACGTAGTACGAACGAAGAAGTGTATGTGGTGCAAAAACTAGTGCGCGCTGTGTTTGGTGTAAACAACGTGGATACTTGCGCACGTGTTTGCCATTCCCCCACAGGCTATGGCCTTAAACAGACTATAGGTGAATCAGCGGGTACACAGACTTTTGATTCTGTGATGAAGTCAGACGTGATTTTTGTGATTGGCGCTAATCCGACCGATGGCCATCCAGTATTTGCCTCGCAAATGAAACGCCGTTTACGTGAAGGTGCGAAACTTATTATTGCGGACCCGCGCGCGATTGATTTAGTCGCATCGCCGCACGTTAAAGCGGATTATCACCTTAAATTGCAGCCGGGTACTAATGTGGCTTTGATTTCTGCATTAGGTCACGTGATTGTGACTGAAGGTTTGGTTAACGAAGCATTTGTAAAAGAGCGTTGCGAGTGGGATTCATTTGAAGCTTGGCGCGATTTTGTTGCACTAAAACAAAACTCGCCAGAAGTATTGGGTCTGGCGATGGGTGTTCCAGCTGAAGATATTCGTGCTGCTGCAAGATTATTTGCGACTGGAGGCAATGCAGCTATTTATTATGGTTTAGGTGTAACTGAGCATAGTCAAGGCTCTACCATGGTGATGGGTATTGCTAACCTTGCAATGGCAACAGGTAATATTGGTCGTGAAGGCGTGGGTGTTAACCCGTTGCGTGGTCAAAATAACGTACAAGGTTCTTGCGATATGGGTTCTATGCCGCATGAGTATCCAGGTTATCGCCATGTATCAGATGAAGCAACACGCGCCCTATTTGAATCTGCTTGGGGCATGCCGCTTAGCAATGACCCAGGTTTACGTATCCCAAATATGCTGGATAACGCGATTGATGGCACTTTTAAGGCGCTATATTGTGTGGGTGAAGACATTGTTCAATCTGACCCAAATACACAGCATGTAACGCATGCGCTAGAGTCTATGGAATGTGTGATTGTGCAGGATTTATTTTTGAACGAAACCGCCATGTTTGCTCATGTGTTTTTCCCTGGCGCATCGTTTCTAGAAAAAAACGGTACGTTTACCAATGCCGAACGTCGTATCTCACCGGTGCGCCGTGTAATGACGCCTAAAAATGGTAAAGAAGACTGGGAAGTGACCGCAGCATTGTCGAACGCACTTGGTTATCCTATGAATTACAAACACGCATCAGAAATCATGGATGAAGTAGCAAGCTTAACACCTACCTTTAAAGGTGTAAGCTTTAAGAAATTAGATGAGTTGGGCAGCATACAGTGGCCTTGTAATGATGAACAACCGTTAGGCACTCCAACCATGCATATTGACGAGTTTGTGCGCGGTAAAGGTAAGTTCTTCGTCACCGAATATGTACCAACGACTGAAAAAGTAACACCTAAGTACCCGTTAATTTTAACAACAGGCCGTATTCTGTCGCAATACAACGTTGGTGCACAAACACGCCGCACTAAAAACGTTGAATGGCATAAAGAAGATTTGGTTGAAATTCATCCACATGACGCTGAAGAACGTGGCATTAAAGAGGGAGACTGGGTCGGTATTACTAGCCGCGCGGGTGAAACCGTGTTGCATGCCAAAATCAGCGAACGTGTTCAGCCTGGCGTGATTTACACTACTTTTCATCATCCAGAATCAGGCGCTAACGTGATTACTACTGATAATTCTGATTGGGCAACGAACTGTCCTGAGTTTAAAGTCACTGCTGTACAGGTGACTCGTGTATCGCAACTCTCTGAGTGGCAACGTAATTATCAAGCGTTTAGTGAAGAGCAGATTAGTTTTACTGGTAAGAACCCAGAAGCATCAGAAGTGTAATGATTGTTGGGGTGATGACGCACTTGTTAGGCATTTAAGTGGAAACTCAAATAAAGCAGTTCTGTGATTCTTCAATAATGTTTAACAATGCTGCCACAGCAGAGTATGCAGTTGCCAAGCATCAAGCAGGTATTGTTGAAGCTAAGATGGATGTAATTGCAGAAGAAGTACCGATTGCTTTGGTTTACAACGGTATTTCACATGCAGTGATGTTAGCAACACCACAAGATCTTGAAGATTTTGCGTTGGGATTTTCTTTAAGTGAAGGTATATTAGATACGCCTAGTGACTTATACAGTGTAGAAGTCGTGCAGCAATCTCAAGGTTTTGAATTACATTTAGATATTGCAACAAGCTGTTTTCAGCACCTAAAAGAAAAACGCCGTAGCCTGGCTGGTCGAACTGGTTGTGGTTTGTGTGGCAGTGAAAGTTTAGAGCAAGCTTTGCGTATTCCAATTACAAAGCTGAGTAAAAAAACGGAGAAAATTGCAGGGCAGGTGATTCACTTAGCGTTTGCAAGTATTCGCCAGCAACAGAGATTGCAAGCGCTTACAGGTGCTACGCATGCTAGTGCTTGGGTTAATATGCAAGGCGATGTTGAATTGATTCGTGAAGATGTCGGCCGCCATAACGCTTTAGATAAGTTGATTGGTGCGATGGCGAAAAAAGCTCAATTGAAGTCAAAGCAAAGTAAACAAGGCTTTGTACTGACTACCAGCCGAGCAAGTTATGAAATGGTGCAAAAAACTGCTAGTGCCGGCATTAATATGCTGGTGGCAATTTCAGCACCTACTGGTTTAGCTATCAGGGTGGCCGAGCAATGCAATTTAACGCTGGTAGGATTTGCGCGCGAAAATAGTTACGTGGTGTATTCGCATCCAGAAAATATAATGTAGTAAAATAGTGGCAAAGAGTAAAGACTCGAACTTAAAAACAATTGAAATTTGAAGAGTATTTCACGTATGAAAATAGAACATTTAGTGGCCATGGCCAATCAAATCGGCGATTTCTTTAAATCATTTCCAGACCAGTCGCAAGCCAAAAAAGATATTGCGCAGCACTTAGAGCGTTTTTGGGCAAGCAGTATGCGCGACCAAATTCTAACGCATGTGATTGAGCAGAATGGAGATGGGCTTAAGCCTATTGTCCGCGACGCAATCAAAGATCATATCAGTAGCCATCAAAAATGATGATTGTATTTACAATCGTGCTCATCTAATCTAAAACTAGTAAAATAATGCTGACGCAAGACGTTTATTTTTTAATCCCGCTTATTTTTTGGCGGCAATGCTCTTTTCATCGGTAGGGCATGGCGGTGCATCCGCTTATCTAGCTGCCATGGCCTAATGAATGTTGCTCCAGCCAGTATGCGACCAGCTGCATTGGTGCTGAATATCCTAGTCGCATCAATTGCTATTTATAAATTCTATCGTACCGATGCCTTTTCTTGGCGTTTATTTTTACCGCTAAGTATCGCCTCTGTTCCAGTAGCTTTTATTGGTGGGTTAGTGAGTTTACCAAATCATTTTTATAAACCTATTGTTGGCTTAGTACTAGTTTTTGCGGCATGGCATATTTTACTCAATCGACAAAGCCTTATTCCGTTAATCAATCGGCGGCTAAGCCAGGTGTGCTGGTAGGTCTAGGTGCGGTTTTAGGTATGTTGTCAGGATTGACCGGTATTGGCGGTGGTGTGTTTTTAAGCCCAATATTACTATTTTTTAAATGGGCAGAAACTAAAGTGATATCTGGCGTGGCCGTAGCATTTATTTTGGTGAACTCTGCCCCGACTAAACCGCCAAGTATCGCGGCTACCGCCCAATAAGGTAGTGCAGCTGGTAACGATGGTTGTTTGATTAAAACACCAATTAATCCCGCAACAGAATATGGAAGTCGGCGCCTTGCTAATTCCAATATAAGAAAGTTACTGGCTTTGGTGTTGCTGCTGGCGGGCAGTAAGATGGTCTGCTCTAGTTAAGCTATTTTAATACAATTTAAATAATTGTAATGAACTCAGCCGATTAATCTGACCTTAATTGTTTAATGCGCTTAAACAATCTAAAGCTCTCTTTTCTATCTGCATTACGTTTTCCTTTCCATATCTGCACCCATTCTTGCCCTGGGTGCATTTCGCCAACCCCTTTTACATCTTGCAGTAAATATAAATCACAGCTTAGTTGTTGCCTTGTTTCAAATGGCTGTAATTTAACATTAGTGTAGTAATTAAGCAGTAAACGTTGCGGTTGAGCCACATTCAAGCTGTTGATACAGTTGTACTTTTTCGGTAAAGCCGCTTGGAAGCTAGAAAAGACCGGCTGGTAGCTTTTAGCTGAATCAAGCAGCGGTAACCAGAGCGTCATAAGTAAGCTCCAGCCGAAGGTCATACCAACCGCCCAGTTGGTGACTGTAGATTTATTAGTTTGTTTAGCGCGTATGCATACAGAAATCCAAATAGCAGAAACGATCAACGCGATAATCAATGCAATCCCACTAAAGTGAATTTCATTAGTGCCAGATAAAAACTGCATTCTAACTTTAATTTTACCCGGATAGCCTGTCATCATCGCTAACCAGCCCAGCCAAATTAATACACCTATTAATCCGAATAACATCACGCCGAACCAGTTTAAAGCAGAAGCTAAGCCACGTTTAAGATGCTCCACGCTACCTGCGGCGAGGGCAACCAGAGGCAGTAATAGTGGAAGGGCATTAATATCTTTTGCTGGAGCGCCAAACCCTAGTAAAAAAAGACTAGTGATAAAAAAGCTAATAATGAGTTGAAATTTTGGCTTTAGCAGTAATTGCTGACGATAACGCCATAATCCAAGTAAGGCAAGTGGAAGTGCTGGCCATGCGTACCAAATTAAAATACGTAAAAAATAGAGGTGATTATCTTGATGGTAGCTGTTGAGCGTTGATTGCCACCAATTATTGAGCAAATCTGGCGAATAATAATGCATCATCGAAAGCCATGCTGTGATTAATGGCGTTGCGCTTAAAAAAGCAATGCCAAGCACAGTGGTAAAACTTCTTGTACGCCAAGCTCTGAAAAATACAGGCAATATGAGTGAGGTGCTTGTCAGTATCAGTAAGGGCATCAAGCCGTCAGATAAAAAGCCAAAGGCCATTGCTGTACCTAAAAGACCACTTGCGCGCCAAGGCTGCCGCTTTGATAGCGCTAAAGCATAAAACCCGGTGGCTGTGCATGCTAGGCTGGCAACGTCGTTAACTAAGCTGTGCGCGCTTATCACCAAGCCAATCGTGCCGATCATAATGAACGTTGCATGGCGCCCAGTACCGCGCCCCCAAAGTTCTCGCCCAGTCATGCCAACCGTCAGTAATATAATCGACAACCAAATGGCGTTGATTAACCTGGCACCGTCATGAATGTTTAAAAATGGAGAAAAAGCTTTTGCGCTAGCAACTGCGCTTAAATAATATAAAGGCGGTGCTTCAATTGAAGTCTCTCCGCTTGCCATTGGTGCTATTAAGCTGCCACCATCTAAAATTGATTTAACAATGCTAATGCTAGTAGATTCTAGGGGCTTCCAAGGCGCGTGACCAATTAAACCTAGTAATATCCAGATGGCACATAACACTAGCAACAGCTGTGTTTTTGCAGTGTCTCCCACGCGTACACGTGGGGTTGACATGTTACCTTGCCAGTCATGATCAAGTTGAAAACGCATAATGTTTAGTGGCTGTATTTATCTTTAGTGATTATAAGTATTGTTAACGATGATGTTTCAAGTCTAGATTTTAACTGATTGCAGTCTGTAGCTGAAATTTCTAGCTATGCCTTGCATAAATAGTGTCAAAAATAAAAAAGGCAGCCTAAGCTGCCTTCATAATTGCGATGTTAGCTTGTGTGCTAAATGGCAAATAGATTACTACATGCCGTATTTTTTACGGAATTTATCTACACGACCAGCGGTATCTAAAATCATTTGTTTGCCAGTATAAAATGGGTGTGATTTTGAAGACACCTCAATTTTAACTAGTGGGTATTCTTTGCCGTCAGTCCACTTAATGCTGTCGCGAGCTGCGATAGTAGAGCGTGTCATAAATGTAAAGTCTGCGCCAACGTCTTGAAATACAACGTCGCGATATTCTGGATGAATTCCATCTTTCATAATTTTAGCCTCAATATTTTGCCGAAAGATACGGCACTAGTGAATATACGCATTTAAATATGCGTACTTTTGTAATAACCCAGCATTATATTTACATTCGCCTTGCATGGCAAGGCGAATAAATGATGTGTTGGTCAATATGCAGATTTAACCTCTACGCATGCTGTCAAAAAAGTCAGCATTGTTTTTAGTGGCTTTGATTTTATCTAGCAAGAACTCCATCGCCTCAATATCATCCATTGGGTAAAGTAATTTACGTAGCACCCAGATTTTCTGTAATACATCTTTTTCGATCAATAACTCTTCACGGCGCGTGCCAGATTTATTGACATTAATTGCAGGGTATTGACGTTTTTCAGCCATTTTGCGATCAAGATGAATTTCCATATTGCCCGTACCTTTGAACTCTTCATAGATCACATCATCCATGCGTGAGCCAGTATCTACCAATGCCGTAGCAATAATGGTAAGCGAACCGCCTTCTTCAATGTTACGCGCTGCACCGAAGAATCTTTTAGGGCGCTGTAGTGCATTAGCATCAACGCCACCGGTTAATACTTTACCTGAAGAAGGTATTACCGTGTTGTAAGCGCGTGCTAACCGGGTAATAGAATCCAACAAAATCACGACATCTTTTTTGTGTTCAACTAAACGTTTTGCTTTTTCAAGGACCATTTCGGCAACTTGTACGTGACGTGTTGCAGGTTCATCAAAGGTGGAAGCAACAACTTCACCTCTTACAGAGCGCGTCATTTCTGTTACTTCTTCAGGACGCTCATCAATCAATAGTACGATTAGAATCACATCAGGATGATTGGCTGTAATTGCGTGTGCAATATTTTGCATCATTACTGTTTTACCGCTTTTCGGGCTGGCAACCAGTAATCCACGTTGTCCGCGACCAATTGGTGCAATCATATCAATCACACGGCTAGTGATATTTTCTACGCCTTTGATGTCGCGCTCTAATGTGAGCGGTATAGTTGGGAATAGCGGTGTTAAGTTTTCAAATAAGATTTTATGTTTAGTGTTTTCTGGCGCTTCGCCATTCACTACATCTACTTTAACCAGTGCAAAATAACGTTCACCATCTTTAGGGATGCGAATTTCACCTTGAATTGTATCGCCAGTATGCAGATTGAAACGGCGGATTTGCGATGGTGATACGTAAATATCATCTGGCCCAGCTAAATAGGATGTGTCTGGTGAGCGCAGAAACCCAAATCCATCCTGTAGCACTTCAAGCGTACCATCGCCAAAAATACTTTCACCTTTTTTGGCTTTGTGTTTCAAAATGGCAAAAATCAAATCTTGCTTGCGCATGCGGCTAGCATTTTCGATTTCATCTGCAATTGCCATTTCAACTAGCTCGGTAACGGGTAGGTGTTTAAGGTCGGATAAGTGCATGGAGGCTCACTAGAACAAGAATATGTGTGGGAATGGCTGAAAACTACTGACTTAAATTTATTGCTATTGCTGTTAATTATTGCGGTTACAAATGCATAATTGTTTTTAATTAATTAAGCATTTGTAACAATTGCCGTAGCGTAATGGGTTTAGATGTTACTGTCAATAAATGCAGTTAATTGTGATTTAGATAAAGCACCTACTTTAGTCGCTTCTACGTTACCATTTTTAAATAACATTAACGTTGGAATGCCGCGAATGCCGTATTTTGGTGGCGTTAATTGATTGTCGTCAATATTCAGTTTGGCAACTTTAAGGCGGCCTGCATACTCTTTAGATATTTCATCTAAAATTGGTGCAATCATTTTGCATGGACCACACCATTCTGCCCAGTAATCTACCAATACAGGAAGTTGTGACTGCAAAACGTCCTGTTCAAATCCTGCATCGCTAAGGTGTGTGATGTGCTCGCTCATGAAAAACCTCTATTTAATAATACTTATAGTATAAATACGTATCGTAACGAAAAAAACTGTTTTAGTGAAGTGTAAATAATAATAAAAATAAACTTAACTAATTTCGCTGAATTGAATGCGTTCAAAATGGTGAGAATGTTCGATCAGCTTGGTCAGCATAATGCGCTTTGTTTGATCGCCGTAAGTTAATGTTAATTGTCGTGCCGGGCCATAAGTACTTTTGGGGGCAATTAGCGTAGCAATCTGATTTACCGCGCTTATCTCTGGCAAAAGTAGTACCAATTCATCATGGTTCATGCCATTAATCTGTGCTGTAGCGGTCAGTGCTTGAGGCGCAATGAGTTGTATGCCAATGTCCAGCCGCTCTTTGCTACTGCAGCTTGCCCAACGCACTACAGCTAGTGACCAATTTTTCTCACCTTTTGTTTTAATGCCTAACAAACTGCCGATTTTGATATTTTTGTCAGCTGTTGGATGGCGACGTACAGACATGCCATTTGCGCTGATGTTCAATATTTGCCAGCGTGACGGCATTACCGGCTGAGCATTTACAGGGGAATTTAAAACGATGCTAGCACTGTCATTTGCGAGGTTAATACCAGAGTGAGATGCTTGATATGCGGCAAAAATACCTGAAACCAATTCAAGCTCACCATTTTTCGGAGAACGATTGTAAAAACGTTTAGGGATAATCCCCCAATGTTGAATTAAATAAGACAGTAGATCGATGTAATCATCGCGGTTTGCATCACTAGGAATACTGCCATCTTTAGGTGACTGAAACTTTTGTAATGTAGTTAAATCTTGATGGATTGCTCGAACAAGATCGATTGTTTGCAGTAGAACATTAGTTGATGGATCTGGTGCCTCTTTTTGTTTGCTGTAGGGTATTGGCGGGTCATTTGAGTTTAGGTTGATTGTAAACGTAGTTGGTTTTGATTCTATTGGTTCTACAGCAGTAATTTGGGCATTTTTAACGTGATATGCTAAATACTCAGCAATTAAACGAATGTCTTTTTGCGTGAGGTGTTGCGGATCGGCAAGCGACATCAACAAAGCATGTTTATAAGTATTTTCAATTGAAATGACAAGGCTAGCCGTAGTGCCAGCCGTTATTTTATCAGCAGCCATATTGGCATTCTGCACACTTACATTTTGAATACCAAGTTGAAGCGCGCAAAAATACAGCTGATGTAAATCACCCCAAATGTGATCTGGTGGCGCAACATAAGTTTGATAACATACCAAAGCGTGTTCCGCAACGGCGTGCATGGCGCGCTGTATGGCATGCGCAGAGCTTTTGTCCGAACCTAGTTTAATTAACTGATTTTGTAAATCAATTAACGCTAATTTATAACCATAGCCTAATTCAAGCCATAGTAGCTCTGCTGCGTTAGCTGCCAATCTAGCTTTATCATGCAAGGGTAAGGTTGCATTACTATAATCTTCTGCAAGTGCTTGAGAAGTGCTCCATAGCAATGGTCTGTAGCTGTCTAGTGCCTGCACTCTATTGCTGGCGGAAACCTTCTGACGATTGAGAATTTCCATCTCACTTTGTAAGTACGCAGCAATATCTAATGGGTTTTGTGAATGCAGTGCTTCTAACGATTTACTGATTTTCTGTGGACGAGTTTCCGCCATTAGAATCGATTTTTCTTTAAGGGTTGGGATGTTAAGTTTTAACGCCATTTTTAAGTTTTTTGATTGCATTAAAGTAGTTTTGTGATTGTATGGTAATGTTTATGTTTGCACTAGTAAATATCAATGTGGCAAGTAAGTCAGAACAAGGCAATCGATTCTGGTTGCCACTTTTAGTGATTATAAATCTCTGCTATTTAATATATTTATCAAAAAAATTTACATAAAAACATGCACATAAAATCATTTCTACTTAGCTTGGTCTTGCTCGCTAATAGCCAACTTTCTTGTGCTGAGGGATATTCTAGCGTTAATTTTACGCTGAAGGATACTATGGGCGTTCAGCACCAGCTATCAAATTACAAAGGTAAATGGGTGCTGGTGAATTATTGGGCAACATGGTGCCCGCCTTGTTTGGAGGAGGTGCCGGATTTGGTCAATTTGTATGACCAGCGCAAAAGTAAAGACCTAATGATTTTAGGTGTAGTGTTTGATTACAAAAATGTTAAAGACGTTGAAACTTACGTCGATGATATGCTGATGTCGTATCCAATTGTGCTGGGGGATGATGCTGTAGCTGCACAAATTGGTAAAGCTGAAGTGCTGCCCACCACTTTTATTTACAACCCCAAAGGCGAGTTAGTGAAAATTAAACGCGGCTTAATTACTAAAAAGTATATTGAATCGTTAATTGCTCAAAGAAAACCTTAACCTTAATCAATCTTAATGTTGACCAAGGTTAAGGCTTAGTTGAAAGTTAGTGAGGCACAGCAATGCTAATGCCAGCAGCATCAAGCACATTAAGATTATTCTCATCAGCAAAATGCATCAATTGCGCATAGCCTTCTGGGCTCACTGTTTTTAGCTTCAAATCCACTGCCAAGCAACGTACGCCGTTCACTACTTTAGGTTTCAGATATGGTGAATATTTAAGTTTACGATCTTCACCAAAAGTGGCATATGTGCTGCACATGCGGTCAACCCAGTCACTTGGGCGAAACGGTTTTCCTTCACGCGTATTACCTTCTATGATAATTTCGTCTTGCGTTCGTACTATTTTTTGCTCTGTGGTCATCTGATTAATTACCGTTTTTTATTATGTTGAATATTGAGTTAAATAGTGGCTTAAGGCATGTATTCAAAGACTTTTACTACTTTAGTCACGCCATCAGTGTTACGTGCAATTTCTACTGCCGCAGTAGCCTCAGCTTGCGTCACAATGCCCATTAAATACACAACGCTATTTTCAGTAACCACTTTAACGAGATTTGCTGCGAATTTATTTTCGGTCACAAATTTTGTTTTAATTTTGGAGGTTAAATAAGTATCATTACTGCGTGAGCTGATAGATGATTTTGGACCTATAGCAATTTCATTGGTAATCGAGCGTGTGTTGGTGATTTCTTTCGTCAAAGCTTCTGCTTTTGCCTTGGCGGGTGCATCAGGCACTTCGCCTGTGAGTAACACATTGCGGTTATAGCTGGTTACGTTTACATGGGCATGTTCACCCAAGTTGGTTTCCATTTTTTTTACGGCTTTTAGCTCGATATTTTCATCTTCTACATAAATGCCAGAAGTGCGCCTGTCTGCCGCCATTGCGCCACCAGCCGCTGCGCCGCCAACGATGACCGGTACGCAGGCTGTCATTTGTGCGATTAAACCAGCAGAGAGAATTAGTTTTGTGATTAAGTTCATGAGTGACTCCTTAACGTTGAGTGCTGAAAAAATTATCCAATTTTTGCGAATGATACGCCATTTATGCGTCAAATGCATTACACAGCCATTCAATGTTTTCGATATCGGCTTTGTTCATCAAAATGGCATCAAAGCGACATTGGCAATCGCCATGTTGCTTAGAAAATTCTTGAAGATATGTTTGTGCGGTTAATATAAGTTTTTGTTGTTTCTGCGGCGTAATGCTTGCTACGGCACTACCAAATTTGCTATTAGTGCGTAATCTAACTTCAATAAATACAAGTATTTTGCCATCTTTCATAATTAAATCAATTTCACCAAAACGGCAATGATAATTTTGTACTGCTAATTTAAGGCCCTTATTTAATAAATAAGTTGCAGCTAATTTTTCTGCTTCTAACCCTGCGTTATTTTGATTGATTTTCATAGGTGATAGACCTGCTTGGCGTTAAACTTTCAAGTATGCATAAATTAAGACTAATTAGACTCCATGAATATAAGTAACAATACCTACGGCACATTATATGTGGTGGCAACCCCAATCGGTAATTTAAGCGATATTACCTTGCGTGCATTAGAAACGCTAAAATCCGTGGATGCCATTGCTGCTGAAGATACACGCCATACCTCGGGCTTATTGGCACACTTTGGTATCAGCAAAAAGCTCATTGCAGTGCATGAACACAACGAACATCAATCCGCTGAAAAACTACTGTTGCAATTAAAAGCGGGTGAAAATATCGCCTTGGTGACGGATGCGGGCACGCCAGGCATTAGCGACCCGGGTGCTGTGGTGGTTGATTTTGTGCGTAAAGCTTGTGTAAGAGTCGTGCCGATTCCTGGTGCAAGCGCGGTGATCGCTGCACTTTCTGCCAGTGGCATTGCTCAAAACGGCTTTCTGTTTCACGGTTTTTTGCCAGCCAGTGGGTCGGCGCGCCGCAAAGCGTTAGAAGTGCTAAAAACACAAACTGTCACACTGATATTTTATGAGGCACCACATCGCATTATCGAAAGTATTGTCGATATGACTAATGTTTTAGGCGCAGAGCGACGTATCACCATTGCCCGTGAAATCACAAAGACCTTTGAAACGATGTATAGCTGCGCGTTACAGGATGCAGAGGCTTGGTTGAAAGCAGACGCGAACCAACAGCGCGGTGAGTTTGTGCTGTTGGTGGAAGCTGCCGCAGTGAAAGACGCGACAGAAATACCTGAAGAAACCGTGCGTGTTTTAAAATTATTGCTAGCAGATCTGCCTCTTAAACAAGCAGTGAAGCTGGCGACAGAAATTACCAATGAAAAGAAAAATGTACTTTACGAACTTGCGCTAAGTCTTAAATTGGTGCCTTAAATCTGTGCAATAAATCAGCGCCTTAAAAATTACACATTAAAAATAAACTTCAACAAAGTATTTAAATATGACTAATCAATTGTCTTTAACTATTACCCGTCCAGATGACTGGCATTTACATTTACGAGATGGCGCGGCCTTAAAAGCTGTGCTGCCCGATACCGCAAGACAATTTGCACGAGCGATTGTGATGCCTAATTTGCGCCCACCTATCACAACCACAGAATTGGCGATTGCCTATCGCAAGCGTATTTTAGATGCGTTACCGCAAGGTATAAACTTTGAGCCGCTGATGACTTTATATCTCGCAGATAATACGTCAGCCGAAGATATTGCACAGGCTAAAGCTAGCGGCATCATTCACGGTGTTAAGCTTTATCCTGCGGGCGCAACGACCAACTCGGATTCTGGCGTTACCAGCTTGGATAAGTGCACAAATGCATTGGCAGCGATGGAGAAATTAGGCGTGCCTTTGCTTGCCCATGCTGAAGTGACTGATGCAGATGTTGATGTATTTGACCGTGAGCGCGTATTTATTGAGCGTAATATGATTCCTTTGCTTAAAAAATTCCCGGCTTTAAAAGTGGTGTTCGAACATATCACTACTAAAGACGCTGCTGATTTTGTTACAGCGGCGCCGAGTAATGTAGCCGCAACGATTACCGCGCATCATTTATTGATGAACCGTAACGACATGTTCAAAGGTGGCATTCAGCCGCACCATTATTGTTTGCCAATATTAAAGCGTGAAGAACACCGTTTGGCGTTAGTGAAGGCGGCTACTTCTGGCAATGTTAAATTTTTCTTGGGCACAGATAGCGCACCCCATGCAAAATCTGCTAAAGAGACGGCTTGTGGCTGTGCTGGTATGTACACGGCGCATACGGCGATTGAGTTGTATACAGAAGCATTTGACGCAGCAAATGCATTGGATAAGTTAGAAGGTTTTGCCAGTTTTTATGGGGCGGATTTTTATGGTTTACCGAGAAGTGCTGAGCAGATTACGTTGATAAAAGAAAGTTGGAGAGTGCCTGAGAGTTTGCCGTTTGATGGGGATGTGTTAGTCCCGTTACGGGCGGGGCAAAATCTTAATTGGAAATTAGCCTAATAAATAGCAAGTAGGGTGTGCAAAATGTGTTTTTTGCACATCGTTATTACTCAAACAGCAGCTTACCGAAAACTCCCATGAAACTGAGTAGCGCAGGTACCAGCACTTGGCATCCCCAATTTGCTAAGTCACTAAGATCGCAAGGGTCTTCGCCGCAGAATATACCAGCTTAGCCAGTATTTGGCTTGCCCCTGGAATATATAAGCTAAAGCACATTATTCTGAGCGAAAGTGGCAAGCAAAGTGTGAGCGGTAGCAGTGGAATTTAGGTAAAAAATCCTTGAAGCTTCACATTTTATAGGAGCGTAATTTATTGCGCGAAAAGCTTCGCGATGTATGCATCGCTCCTACAAAGTCAAAATCTCTCAACCCTCGTCATTCCGTTAATCGTTATGCGCCTTGGCGTGTTAAAATGCACTTGAAGCTGGCTAGACAGTCGCCGTCACACTTTATCTGGCAATTTATTGCCATGGTAAATTGGAGAAGACCCTTGCGGTCTCCTTCAGGTGAGGGAGGAAAGTCCGGGCTGCATAGAACGGGATGACGGCTAACGGCCGTACGTTGAAAGCTTGGGTAACCAAGTATAAGGCGCGGAATAGGGCCACAGAGACGAGCGTATTAAGTTACGGTGAAACGCGGTAACCTCCATTCGCAGCAAGACCAAATAGGCTGGCATTTTAACTTCGGTTGATAAGGCGTGGTTCGCGCTGCCAGCGGGTAGGTTGCTTGAGCGCATGAGTAATCATGCGCCTAGATGAATGACTGTCAGCCTTAGCAATAAGGCCTACAGAACCCGGCTTATCGGCCAGCTTCACTCTTTACTTGCCACTTTATGGCTTAGTACATAGGGGAAGCCCCTTGCGGGCTTTATATCAAATTTGAATTACTCTTTCTTTAATTTGCCACTTTCACTCAGAATAATGTGCTTTGACGTGTGAGTAATGTGCTTTAGCTCATATATTCCACGGGCAAGCTAAATACTGGCTCAGCTGGTATATTCTGCGGCGAAGGTCTTTGCTGTCTTAGTAGCTTAGTAGATAGTGTAAGTCCCTTGCTGGCTTCATACCAAGTTCACTAAATTTCGTTTTAATCACTGCATCACTTTCTCCCCAATTACAATTCAAATGCTTTCAGCATTATTCTAATAACTTACATTCAAATAATTTCGTATGTGCTTCATTTATAACGATTTTATTTTTATTATTAAAATGCGCTAAGTCATTGAGATATATAGGAAAAATAGTAAAAAAGGGCTTGCATTGCTCTTTTTTTTTATCTATAGTACATATTAGTGGGAAAAAGTGGAGTTTTGTGGAGAATTGGCTGTAAGCGGTAGCGCTTAACATTTGTCTTCAAGTACATTTTTGCTAGCTGCTAAGGGTTGGTTGCTGGGGACAATTGCAGATGTTTGCTAGGCAATTCTTCACTGTTTTATTGTTAGATCTTTAATTAAAAGCTTGTAAGTTTCATTTAGGGTTAAGGAAAATAACGACAATATGTTTCGCGGTGCAACCTCATTAAGTTTAGACGCTAAAAGCAGACTGGCTGTGCCGACCAAGCATAGGGAATCTCTGCAGCTTGAGTGCGCCGGTAACTTAGTGTTGACTGCACACCCGCATCGCTGCTTGTTGTTGTATCCGCAACCTGCTTGGGAGCCGATTCAAGCCAAAATGATGGCGTTATCTTCGTTTGATAAGCAATCTAGTGCTTTGCAGCGTTTATTGGTAGGTTTTGCTGAAGATATTGCTTTAGATAGCGCTGGTCGTATATTGGTTTCACCAGTGTTGCGTGAGTTTGCTGGGCTGGATAAAGAAGTGATGTTGGTAGGCCAGGGTAGCCATTTTGAATTGTGGAATATGGAAGCTTGGCGTGCGCAACTGGCGCAAGTGATGCGGGACGAAAATTTTTCCATGCCAACAGAACTCGAGGGCTTTTCGCTGTGATTAAGGGCGTGAACAGCGCGCCCACCAAAGCATCATTGCTTACAAAAAAAAGCATCTCAAAAATCAGCGACTTCAAGCGTCGCACTAAAATTAAAAAAGTAAATGCCAGAAGTGTCTGAATTAATCTCAAATTCAAATTTAAGTCTAGAAAGCGATTCTTCTGTAGATTCGTCTTTTACAAATTCGCACGTCACGGTTTTGTTGGATGAGGCTGTGCAGGCCTTGGCAATTAAGTCCGATGGTGTCTATGTAGACGGTACATTTGGTCGCGGCGGACATTCAAAAAAAATCTTAGAACATTTGGGCCCTAATGGCCGCTTGATTGCGTTTGATCGCGATTTAAGTGCGATTGAATCCGGCAAGGCGATTGCTGACTTACGCTTTAGCATGGTGCATAGTCATTTTGCAGGTATGCAAACCGAGTTGGCTGGTATGGGCATTACAAAAGTAGATGGAATTTTGCTGGATTTGGGGATTTCATCGCCACAAATTGACGAAGCAAGCCGTGGATTTAGCTTTAGATACGATGCGCCGTTGGATATGCGTATGGATCAAAGCAGCGGAAAAACAGCGGCAGATTTTCTAGCCAATACAACAGAGCAAATTTTAGCGGAGGTTATAAAAAATTATGGTGAAGAACGGTTTGCTAAGCAGATTGCAAGGGCGATTATTACGGAGCGCAATGACGGGCGCGCCATCACCACTACAGGGCAACTTACCAAGGTCGTGGCAGGGGCAGTCACGCGGTTTGAGCCCGGCCAGAATCCCGCAACGCGCACATTTCAAGCTTTACGGATTCACGTCAATCAGGAGCTTGAGGAGCTTACGCTGACAATGCAGCAATGTTTGGCATTGTTAGCGCCACAAGGTCGTTTGGCGGTCATTAGTTTTCATTCGCTGGAAGATCGTATTGTGAAGCAGTTTGTACGCGACCAAGCTAATCGTGATGACTTGCCTTCTAGCTTTCCAGTGCGTGCGGCAGAATTGCCACAGCCAAAATTAAAAGGCGTAGGCAAAACAATCAAGCCAAGCGCTAAGGAAGTTAAACGTAATCCGCGTTCACGCAGCGCGGTTTTACGTGTGGCAGAGAGAACCAACGTAGCATGACGCGCCTGAATCTCATTTTGTTTTTTGCGCTGATTTTTTCAGCCTTAGGGCTAGTGAACTCGCAGCATAAGGCGCGCAACCGTTATATTGAGCTTGAGCAGCTTAATCAAGCCGTCAAACAATATGATCAAGAATATGGTCAATTACAACTTGAACAAAGTACTTGGGCTATGCATTCACGTGTAGAGGATATTGCTACGCAGCAAATGCAAATGCAAGTGCCAGATGCTAAGCGTGTGCAAATGGTAACGATGGATCCTATTGAGCCTAAGGCGCCAGCAGCGATGAAATTTGACGTGCCATTGCCTGTGCAGCAAGCAATTGCGCCGTAATGTCTATGCACATGCCTCCTATTGCAGTGAAGTTACCTACTTGGCGACGTCGTATATTGTTGGCGATAGTTTTGCTGGGTTTTGCTGCATTGTTGGGCCGTGGCGTTTACTTGCAAAATTTTCATAAAAAATTCTTGCAAGAAAAAGGAGATGCGCGTTATAGCCGCACCTTGGTTTTATCTGCACATCGCGGAAAAATCACTGATCGACATGGTGAGTTGCTAGCGATTAGCTCACCGGTTGAATCTGTATGGGCGAGCCCGCCAGATGTTGAGATTAGCGCTACACAAACCAAACAAATTGCAGATTTGTTAGAAATTAAAACAGCAGATCTCAGTAAAAAATTAGTGAATAGTGAGCGTGAGTTTGTCTATTTGAAACGCAGAATTTCGCCAGAGCTAGCTGCGCAAGTGATGAAAGTTGGCGTATCGGGTATTTATCTGCAGCGTGAATATAAACGGTATTACCCAGCTGGCGATGTTACTGCGCATCTAGTCGGATTTACCGGATTAGATGACAAAGGCCAGGAAGGTTTTGAGCTGGCCATGAATGATGCGCTCTCAGGCAAGGAGGGTAGTCGTCGCGTCATAAAAGATAGAGCCGGGCATATTATTGAAGATCTGCAAGCAGTAAAAGTACCGCAAGATGGCCATGATGTGGTGTTGTCGATCGACCGCAGAATTCAGTATTTGGCGCATCGTGAGTTGGTAAAAGCTGTTGAGTTGCACAAAGCAGTAGCGGGTGCGGCAATTGTATTGGATGCAAGAACCGGCGAAGTGTTAGCCATGACTAATGTGCCGACCTATAACCCTAATAACCCAGTAAACATTAAAGGTAAAACACGCAACCGTGCGATTGTAGATATGTTTGAGCCAGGTTCTACCATGAAGCCTGTGACTGTTGCTGCTGGTTTAGAGTCTGGCTTATATCAGCCTGATACTAAAATTCAAACTTCACCAGGCTATATGAATATTGGTCCGGCAACCATTCATGACTCACACGCACACGGTATATTGACCGTGGCCGAAGTGATTCAGAAATCATCTAATGTAGGCGCAGCAAAAATAGCATTGTCGCTAGATAAAAAGGTGATGTGGGATACATTTAATCTCATGGGCTTTGGTTCTAAAACGCATATTGGTTTCCCTGGCGAGGCTGCTGGGCAGGTGCGTAATTACAAAACCTGGCGTCCTATTGAGCAGGCAACCATGTCATTTGGTAATGGTATTAGTGTGACTTTGCTGCAGTTAGCAAGGGCTTATACCGTATTTGCTAATGACGGTGAATTAAAGCCAGTTTCATTGCTGAAATTACAGGATGCGCCAGTGGGCACGCAAGTGTTTAGTGCCAAAACTGCAAACGAAATGAAAGATATGCTGGAAATGGTGGTTTTACCAGGTGGCACAGCCTTAAAGGCGCAGATTTTAGGTTATCGCGTGGCTGGAAAAACGGGCACTACTCATAAATTAGGGCCACACGGCTATGAAAAAGATAAATACGTAGGTTCATTTGTCGGCATGGCGCCTGCATCAAACCCGCGTTTAATTATGGCGATAATGATTGATGAGCCCAGTATTGCTGGCGACCAATATTATGGCGGTGTAGTGGCTGCGCCAGTATTTAGCGCGGTGATGACGGATGCGCTTCGTCTGCTAGCTGTGCCGCAAGATGCGCCAAATAATAACGTAGTGATTCCTGATGATGTGCCGACTAATGCTGAAGATGTGAAAGAGGGAACATGACTTTACTCTCAGCATTAAATCAACAATTTACATCTATCACCGCTGATAGCCATCAGGTGCAATCGGGCTCATTGTTCTTAGCGTACCCAGGCGCAGTAAGCGATGGGCGTAATTACATTGCTCAGGCGATTCAAAAAGGAGCAAGCGCTGTTATTTGGGAAAAAACTGGTTTTACCTGGTTAGACGATTGGAATGTAAATAATTTAGCCGTGGCTAATTTGAAAAGCCAAGTAGGTAAGATAGCGGCTGAATACTACCAGCACCCGTCAGAAAAATTGACCATGATTGGTGTAACAGGCACCAATGGTAAGACCTCTGTCAGCCAATGGATTGCACAATGCCTAACGATTCTAGGTAAAAAAACTGCGGTATTAGGCACTATAGGCAATGGCTTGCTGGATAGTCAGGCGAGTGTGTTGGCCGAGGCTAGCAACACCACGCCAGACGCAATATTGCTACAAAGCTTGCTGGCTAGTTATGTAGCACAACAAGCTGATGCGGCTGTGATGGAGGTTTCATCGCACGGTTTAGATCAAGGTCGTGTGAATGGTATTGCATTTGATATTGCCGTGCTTACAAACCTGAGTCGTGATCACTTAGATTATCACCAGACGATGGAAGCTTACACAGACGCAAAACAGAAATTGTTTGAATGTGATGGTTTAAAAATAGCGATATTAAATGCTGACGATACCTTTGGGCAAGCTGTTGTAAGTGTGTTAAGCAAACAAGGCAAGCCATTTACAACTTATGGCCTGCAACTTGGCGATGTGCGTGGTAGCGAGTTGAAATTGCATGATGCTGGTTTGAGTATGCAAGTGACAACGCAACAGGGTGATGCTCTGTTAACCGCGCCAGTGCTAGGCCGCTTTAACGCTTATAACGTGCTTGCAGTATTAGCGACCTTGCTTGCGATAGACGTTTCTTTAAGCGATGCGATTAACGCAATTAGAAAAATCAAGCCAGTGGTAGGGCGCATGCAGCAATTTGGAGGTGGCGAATTGCCGCTAGTGGTGGTGGATTACGCACACACACCAGATGCTTTGGAAAAAGTGTTAAGCACCTTGCGTGAACAGTTACAGGGCGAGGCTAAGTTGCTTTGTGTATTTGGCTGCGGTGGAGATCGGGATGCAGGTAAACGTCCGCTGATGGGTGCTATTGCCAGCAAGTTAGCTGACAACGTGATTGTGACTTCAGATAATCCTCGTAGCGAAGACGCTAACGCGATTATTCAAGCCATTACTAGTGGAAACCTTGATGAATACTTGGTTGAAGCTGATCGCGTAAGAGCTATTAATCGGGCGATTCAGTTGGCTAATAAAGGCGATATCGTGCTCATAGCTGGGAAAGGTCACGAGAATTATCAAGAAATATTAGGCATTAAGTATCCGTTTGATGATGTGTTAATTGCGCAAAATGCGCTTAATATTCGCGCAGTAAATAATGGCGCGTTTAAGCAAAATCAACAGAAAAAGGATGTAGGTGTGTCTTTATGATGCTACTTTCAGAAGCTGCAAATACCATGCAAGCTAGATTGGTCGGCAATGAAGCGGCCTTCACCAGCGTAGGTACAGATAGCCGCAACATTACTAAAGGTCAGTTATTTGTTGCGTTAAAAGGTGATCATTTTGATGGCCATGATTTTGCAGCACAGGCTATCGCGCAAGGTGCAACTGCTGTATTAGTCTCGCATCAGGAATTAGGGGTAGAGCCGGCAATTGTCGTGAATGACACTTGCTTAGCCTTGGGCGAACTTGCCGCTTATTGGCGGGATAAATTTGATCTTCCAGTGGTAGCAATCACCGGTAGTAATGGCAAAACCACCGTGAAAGAAATGCTGGCTTCTATATTAAAAGCGGCTAGCAGCCATGCTGATGAAGTGTTGGCCACAGTTGGAAACCTGAATAACCACATTGGCCTGCCGCTGACTTTGCTTAAATTAAACAAGCAACATCGTTACGCGGTGGTTGAAATGGGCATGAACCATACCGGTGAGATTAGTTATTTATCACAAATCGGTAAGCCAACAGTAGTACTTATCAATAATGCAGGCAGCGCACATATTGGTGAATTAGGTTCTTTAGAAGCGATTGCCAAAGCCAAAGGCGAGATATTCGAAGGCTTGGCAGCCGATGGCACCGCTGTGATTAACGCAGATGACACGTTTGCAGCACTTTGGATTGCGCTCGCTGGCAATCACAAAATAATGACTTTTGGCTTAGAAAGTAAAGCGGATGTGACTGCGACGTATCAATTGCAAGCCAGTGCTAGTGCCATTGCAATTAACACACCACAAGGTGCGGTGAGCGTGCAATTGCCAACACCAGGTAAACACAATGTGCTTAATGCTTTAGCTGCAACTACTGTGGCTTTAAGTATGGACGTGCCGCTTAATATTATTGCCGCTGGTTTAGAGAAATATGCAGGAGTAAAAGGCCGTTTGCAGCCATTGGTTGGTGTTAACGGCGCGTTAGTGATTGACGATACTTATAACGCGAACCCTATGTCGATGAAAGTCGCCATTGATGTGTTAATGGCAAAGACAGGCGAGAAATTATTAGTGCTGGGTGACATGGGTGAATTAGGCGATGACGAGGCTGAGTTGCATGCGGAGATTGGTTTGTATGCTAAAGCAGCTGGTATTGATGCATTATTTACCTTAGGCATACTAAGTAGAACAATGGCTAGCGCTTTTGGTGCAGGCGCACATCATTACGAAACACCGCAAGCATTAGTGGCTGACTTAATTGCAAAGATGAACCCGAATGTGAACGTGCTGGTAAAAGGTTCGCGCTTTATGGCGATGGAGCGTGTTGTGAATGACATCGTATTGAATCAGGCAGTCGCAAGAAATAGCGATCAAAAAAATGGAGAGGCACACTAAATGTTACTAGCATTAGCACAATGGCTGGCACACGATATTCGCGGGTTTCATGTGTTTAATTATATTACGCTGCGCGCGGTGCTAGCCACGCTTACAGCCTTGGCAATTTCATTCATCGCCGGCCCCAGTATGATACGTAAGCTGACTGAATATAAAGTCGGACAAGCCGTGCGTGATGATGGCCCGCAAACACATCTTATTAAAACCGGTACGCCAACCATGGGTGGTGCACTTATTTTGGTCGCTATTACAATATCAACCTTGTTATGGGCAGATTTAAGTAACCGTTTTGTATGGGTGGTATTAGCTACCACAATTGGTTTTGGTGCAGTAGGCTGGGTAGATGATTACCGCAAAGTCGTGCATAAAAATCCTAAAGGCCTCTCTGCTAAAGCTAAGTTTTTTTGGCAAAGTCTAATCGGTATAGCTGTGGCTGTTTTCTTATACAAAACTCATACAAGTCCTGTAGAAACAACGCTGATTGTGCCTTTCTTTAAGCACCTTGTACTGCCATTGAGTGCAGTTGGATTTATGTTTCTGACGTATTTGGTGGTAGTAGGTAGCAGCAATGCCGTGAACTTAACTGATGGGCTGGACGGTTTAGCCATTTTGCCAACGGTAATGGCCGCTGGTGCTTTGGGTATTTTTGCTTACGTAGCGGGACATTTGTATTTCTCAAGATATTTAGGTGTGCCTTATGTGGCTGGTGCTGGCGAGCTAATGGTGTTTTGTGCCGCCATGGCTGGCGCGGGCTTAGGATTTTTATGGTTTAACGCATACCCGGCCGAAGTGTTTATGGGGGATGTAGGAGCGCTGGCGTTAGGTGCTGCGCTAGGTATAGTTGCCGTAATCGTGCGTCAAGAAATCATCTTATTTATTATGGGCGGCGTGTTTGTAGTGGAGACTTTCTCTGTGGCGGTGCAAGTCATGTATTTCAAATACACGAAGAAAAAATATGGAGTGGGGCGCCGTATTTTCTTAATGGCGCCATTACATCATCACTATGAAGAAAAAGGTTGGAAAGAAACACAGGTGGTCGTGCGTTTTTGGATCATCAGCATGATACTGGTATTGATTGGTTTGGCCAGTTTGAAACTAAGGTAATTGAGTCAACGATAAAAATGAGAATTGCGTTAAAAGACAAAAAAGTATTAGTGCTAGGCCTTGGTGAAACGGGGGGCTCGACCTTGCGTTGGCTAAACATGCAGGGCGCACGTTTGTCTGCGGCTGATACTCGCGAAACGCCGCCAGGCATTGACGTGTTGAAAACAGAGTTACCGCAGGTGAAAATGTATACAGGCGGTTTTACTGCCGCTATGTTTAGCGAAGTAGATTTAATCGTGGTAAGTCCAGGCGTAGCCTTAAGTGAACCTGAAATTCAAGCCGCAATTAAGCGTGGCGTTAGCGTTGTCGGCGATGTTGAGCTGTTCGCGCAATATCGTCCAAGCAGCACAAAAGTCATTGCGATTACTGGTGCCAACGGCAAAACAACGGTGACCACTTTGGTTGGTGAAATGTGTAAAGCGGCAGGCTTAAAAACCATTGTGGCAGGCAATATTGGTTTGGCTGTGCTGGACACATTAAGTATGGAAACGCCTGACGTGTATGTTTTAGAGTTGTCTAGTTTTCAGCTGGAAACGACCAGCACTTTACAGGTGGATGCAGCCACTATGCTGAATTTATCTGAAGACCACATGGATAGATACGATAGCTTTCAAGATTACGCCATTGCAAAAGCACGCATTTTTTACAATGCAAAGTTACAAGTGCTTAACCGCGATGATGCTTGGAGCATGATGATGGCACGTCCAAAGTTGGCGCAAGTGACTTTTGGTTTATTTGATGGCGTTAGTGGCAGTAATGACAGTAATAATGAAAACGAAATATCTTATGGTCTGAAACAAATAGATGGCGAGACATGGCTTTGCGAAGACGAAAAAGAGCTGATTAATTTGCAAGACCTTAAAATTGTTGGTTTGCATAACGCAGCTAATGCACTTGCTGCTGTTGCGTTGTGCCGCGCTATTGGTGTTGACTACGCACACATTATTCAAGCGCTTTATAACTTTAAAGGTTTGCCGCATCGTGTGGAGTGGGTCGCTAATATTGATGATGTTGATTATTATGACGACTCAAAAGGCACTAACGTAGGCGCAACATGCGCAGCAATTGCAGGTTTATATAAAGATGGTTTTCCGCAAAAATTGGTGTTGATTGCGGGTGGCGAAGGCAAAGGTCAGGATTTTTCACCACTAGCGGATGCTGTGGTGGAAAACACGCGTGCGGTAGTGTTAATCGGCCGTGATGCACCATTGATTGAAGCAGCATTGTTAAAAACTAACGTGCCTTTATACCTAGCGATTGATTTACCTGAAGCGGTCAATATTGCTCAAAAACTTGCCCAAACAGGCGATGCAATATTGCTATCACCAGCCTGCGCGAGTTTTGATATGTTCAAAAGCTATGTGCATCGTGCGGAAGTATTTGTTAGTGCGGTTTCTAGGTTAAAGGAGACCAAATGATTGCCGCCATGTTAAATCGAGATCGCATCAACTCGCCAACTTACGACCAAAGCTTGCTGTGGACCGTATTGTGCTTACTCGGCATAGGCTTGGTCATGGTCTATTCAGCCTCAATTGCAATTGCCGAAGCAGACAAAGGCGTTGGGCATAACAGTAGTTATTACCTAGTACATCAAACCGTATTTATGCTGGTTAGTCTAATTGCTGCATTCATGGCATTCAATGTACCCATTGCCTGGTGGCAAAAAATGGCACCTTATCTATTTTTGCTGGGCTTGGCATTGTTAGTATTGGTGCTTATTCCCGGTATTGGCCTTAAAGCAGGCGGTAGCCGTCGCTGGTTAAGATTGTTTGTAGTTAACCCCCAACCCTCAGAATTTATGAAGCTATTTGCCGCGATGTATGTAGCTGATTACAGCGTACGCAAAGCTGCGGTGATGGATAGCTTTAGAAAAGGTTTTTTACCTATGCTCACGGTGATGCTCATGGTAGGTGGCTTGTTATTGCGTGAGCCAGACTTTGGCGCATTTGCTGTGATTGCCGCTATTTCTATCTCTATTTTATGGTTAGGCGGCATTAACGGCCGTATTTTTGCTGGTTTGATAGTGCTGCTGGTTGTCGGGTTTGTGTTTTTGATTTGGAGTTCACCTTATCGGCTAGAGCGCGTGATTGGTTTTATGGATCCATGGGCTGATCCATACGGAAAAGGCTATCAGCTTTCACATGCGCTTATTGCGTTTGGTCGTGGTGAGTGGTTTGGTGTGGGTTTAGGCGCTAGTGTAGAAAAATTATTGTATCTACCAGAAGCGCACACTGACTTTTTATTAGCCGTAATCGCAGAAGAATTAGGCTTTGCAGGTGTATTAGCGGTTGTTGGCTTATTTGTATGGATAGTGATTCGCTCATTTTGCATTGCTAAAGAAGCAATTGCCAATGAGCGTTATTTTGCAGCCCTGCTTTCACAAGGTTTGGGTGTTTGGATAGGCGTGCAAGGCATAATCAATATGGGTGTGAATATGGGCTTATTGCCAACTAAGGGCTTGACCCTGCCTTTTTTATCATTTGGTGGCAGTGGTATTCTAGCTAACTGTATTGCGATGGCCATTGTACTCAGGATCGATTTTGAGAACCGTCGATTGCAAAAAGGATTGCCATCATGAGTAAAACACTCATGATTATGGCAGGCGGCACTGGCGGCCATGTATATCCAGCGATGGCGGTGGCTGATTATCTAAAAGCTCAGGGTTGGAATATTGTTTGGCTATGCACCGAAGGCGGTATGGAAAACCGTTTGATAGCACATAAAGGCTATCAAAAAGCCATGATCACTATGCACGGTGTACGCGGTAAAGGTTTAATGAGCTGGTTGTTGCTACCTGTTAAATTGGCTGTTGCGCTAATGCAATCATACCAAGCGATTGCAAAATCTCAACCTGACCTTGTGTTGGGTATGGGCGGTTTTGCTGCGTTTCCGGGTGGTTTAATGGCTTGGTTATTACGTAGGCCGCTGGTGATTCATGAACAAAACTCAGTGGCTGGCTTAACCAATAAAACCTTAGCGCATTTTGCAAAAAAAGTATTAGCCGCTTTCCCAGCTGCTTTTGGTAGTAAAGCAAAGTTAGTCGGCAACCCTGTACGGGCAGATATTACACAAATCCCATCACCGGAAATTAGGTTAGCGGAACGTAGCGGACCATTACGTTTACTTATCGTTGGTGGCAGCTTAGGCGCTCAAGCTTTAAATGATGTGCTGCCAAAAGCATTGGCTGAGATCGCAGTGAACAATCGTCCACAAGTTGTGCATCAAGCAGGTGAAAAGCATATCGCGGTACTGCAAGCCAATTATAAAGCCGCCAATGTGAGCGCTGAAGCAAAAGCATTTATTGATGACATGGCGGCTATTTATAGCTGGGCTGATATTGTTATTTGTCGTGCAGGCGCATTAACAGTGGCGGAAGTTTCAGCCGTTGGTGTGGCCAGTGTATTAGTGCCTTTCCCTCACGCTGTAGACGATCATCAAACGTCAAATGCCCGTTATTTATCAAATGCAGGCGCTGCGCTATTAATTCCGCAAGCTGAATTTACAGTAGCAAAAGTAGTGGCGTTGTTGCAAGGCTTAACACGCGAACAATGTTTAAGCATGGCTATAAAAGCGCGCGCATTGGGTAAGCCACAAGCAACTGCCGACGTTGCCAAAGTATGTATGGAGCTAGCATCATGAAACATAAAGTAAAGAATATACATTTTGTCGGCATCGGCGGCTCTGGCATGAGCGGCATTGCTGAAGTGTTGATTAACTTAGATTTCACCGTTACGGGTTCTGATCTGGCGGTAAATGCTACTACTCAGCGCTTAACTTGCTTTGGTGCAACTGTGTACCAAGGCCATGCTGCTGAAAACTTGGGCGATGCGGATGTGGTTGTGGTTTCAAGTGCGGTGAATGAAGAAAATCCAGAAGTTAAAGCCGCCAGAGCTAAAAAAATCCCTGTGGTACCGCGTGCGCTAATGTTGGCAGAATTGATGCGTTTCAGGCAAGGAATTGCCGTTGCCGGTACGCATGGTAAAACCACAACAACCAGTTTGATTGCCAGTATTTTGGCTGAAGCTGGTATGGATCCAACCTTTGTGATTGGCGGGAAGCTAGAAGCAGCCAATGCAAACGCCAAGCTTGGTACAGGTGAGTATATTGTTGCCGAGGCAGATGAGTCAGATGCTTCATTCTTGCATCTAACGCCAGTGATGGCGGTGGTCACGAATATCGACCAAGATCACATGGATACCTATGAGCATAGTTTTGACAAGCTCAAAAGCGCATTTGTAGAATTTTTACAACAATTGCCATTTTGGGGCATGGCAGTGGTGTGCATAGATGACGCCAATATTCGCGAAATTCTGCCACGCGTGACTAAGCCTGTGATGACTTATGGTTTTAGTGAAGATGCGCGTGTTAGAGCGGTTAATGTACGCGCGGATGATGGAAAAATGCACTTTACAGTGCAAAGAATCAATGGCCTGACAACCGAGTTTGATGTCACCTTGAATTTGCCCGGCAACCATTATGTATTGAATGCGCTAGCTGCGATTGCGATTGCGAGTGAACTCAATGTGCCAGATGTTGCGATTATCAAAGCCTTAAAAGAATTCAAAGGCGTAGGCCGACGCTTTGAGCGTTATGGAGAAATTAAAGCCAGATCTATCAACGGCAACCTTGAGGGTACTTTTACGCTGATTGATGACTACGGGCATCATCCTGTGGAAATGCAGGCGGTAATTGCCGCGGCACGTGCTGCTTTCCCAAATCGTCGCTTAGTCATGGCGTTTCAACCGCACCGTTATACACGCACGCGTGATTGTTTTGAAGACTTTGTCCGCGTGTTATCCAGCGCAGATGCAGTTTTGCTGACTGAAGTATATTCAGCAGGCGAAGCACCAATTATTGCAGCTGATACACGCTCACTTATTCGTTCTATTCGCGTAGCAGGTAAGGTTGAGCCGCTGTTTGTAGAAACAACAGACGCGTTGCCAGAAGCTATTTTAAATATAGTGAAAGCGAATGATGTCGTGATTGTAATGGGTGCTGGTTCAATTGGGCACGTGGCAGAAAAAACAAAAGCATTGTCAGTTCAATTGTCAGCGATTGAGCAGCCGAAAAAAAGATGAGTAAAGCCACACATCCTTTTGCAGGCAAGCTGTTACTGAATGAGCCGTTGGCACGCTATACCAGTTGGCGTGTGGGTGGTGCCCCAGACCAGCTTTATATTCCAGCAGGTGTGGATGATTTAAGTCTGTTTTTAAAAAGTTTGGATGCAACTCAGCCTATTTATTTTATTGGCTTAGGCTCTAACTTATTAGTACGCGATGGTGGTGTGCGAGGCACAGTGGTGTTGATGCATAACGTATTGACAGCGTTGAAGATGGACGGCGACCTTGTGTATGTTGAAGCTGGCGTCACATGTGGAAAGCTAGCTAAATTTACTGCGAAAGAAGCTAAACAAGGCGGTGAATTCTTTGTTGGTATTCCAGGCACGCTAGGTGGTGCACTGGCTATGAATGCAGGTTGCTATGGCGCTGAAACTTGGAGTGTGGTGCGCCGCGTGACTACCATTAACCGACATGGCGAGTTGAATACACGCGATGCTTCTGAATTTATTGCAAGTTATCGACATGTTGATATGCCTGTGGCTGATGAATGGTTTATTGCGGCTTGGCTGGCTTTAAAGGCTGGTGATGCGCATGATTCTACGCATAAGATCAAAGATTTATTGGCGCAACGCTTAGCTTCTCAGCCACTCAATTTACCGAGTGCGGGATCTACATTTAGAAACCCGGCGGGAGATTATGCCGCAAGACTGCTTGAAGCAAGCGGTTTGAAAGGCTATATCATCGGTGGTGCACAAGTGTCTGAAAAGCACGCTAATTTCATTGTAAATATCGGGGGAGCAAACGCTTTAGATATTGAGTTGCTGATTAAACACATGCGCGAAACTGTGCTGGAACAACACGGCGTTGCCTTGCAACAGGAAGTCAAAGTCATTGGGAAATATGAGTTTTGATTGGCTTGGATAAAAAATGGATAAGAGCGTAGAAATGAATCAGAAGTTTGGAAAAGTTGCCGTATTGCTCGGTGGAGAATCAGGTGAGCGTGAAGTGTCACTCAAAAGTGGTGCGGCGGTTCTGGCCGCCTTACAAGCGCAGGGCATAGATGCACATGCTTTTGATCCACGCGGCAAGCCTTTACATGACTTGGAGGCTTTCGATCGGGTCTTTATAAATTTGCACGGACGTTTCGGTGAAGATGGCTGCATACAAGGCGCGCTCGAAATGCTACATATACCTTATACAGGTAGCGGCGTCATGGCCTCAGCTATTGGCATGGATAAATGGCGTACAAAATTACTTTGGCGCGCATCCAATGTGGTGACACCAGATTTTGAATTAGTCACAGCAAACAGTGACTTTGCCGCAATTGAAGCGAAATTAGGCTTACCGTTGTTTGTGAAGCCAGCAAACGAAGGTTCAAGTATTGGTATTAGTAAGGTCAAAGCATTTGGTGGTTTAGAGGCTGCATATAAAATTGCTGCAGAAGCAGACCCATTGGTTATTGCTGAAAAATTTGTAGATGGCGGTGAATATACGGTTGGCATTATTGGCTATGGCAAAGATGATGGTAAGTGTGGCTTCAGGGCTTTGCCAATTATCCGTATTGTGCCAAAAAATGAATTTTACGACTTTGAAGCGAAGTATTTACGTAACGATACTGAATACTTATGCCCATGTGGATTAAGTGCAGAGAAAGAAGCGCAGATTCAACAAGAGGCTTTACTTGCATTTAGAGCAATTGGTTGCAGGGGTTGGGGACGCGTAGATTTTTTGATGGATAGTGTGGGCAATCATTACTTTTTAGAAATCAATACCAGCCCAGGCATGACTGATCACAGTTTAGTGCCGATGGCAGCAAAGGCGGCTGGTATTAGTTTTGAGGAATTAGTCGTGCACATTTTGGAGTTGGCAGATGTGGGATAAACCTACATTACTCAATTGGATAGCCAGCCTCTTGTTTGCAATGAGTGTGGTGGTGATGCTATACGCGGCTTTATATGCTGTGGTGCATTTGCCGATATTTCCGTTGCGAGAAGTGAAGGTGGATGGTCAGTTGAGTCATGTAAGCCGTGAACAGATCAAGCTTATTGTAGATAAACATCTAAAAGGTAACTTTTTTACATTAGATTTAGTTAAAGCACGTGATGCATTTGAAAAATTGCCTTGGGCACGCAACGTGAGTTTACGTCGTCGTTGGCCTGATAAATTGGAGGTGGTGATTGAAGAGCATCAAGAATTAGCACGTTGGGGCAGCATTGCACTGGTTGATACACATGGTGAACTGTTTCATGCCGCTTCTGGCAGTGATTTGCCGGTATTTTATGGCCCAGGTGATGGCGTAATAGAAATTGCTTCGCAATATGGTGAGTTTAGTAAAGTGTTAAAAGTGGCTAATTTGGAGATTGCCAATCTAACGCTAACACCGCGGCGTGCATGGAAAATCACCACGCAAAATGGCATGGTAGTTGAGCTCGGCCGTGTTGAGATGCAAGCAAGATTGGAGAAATTTTCCAATGTATATAGCACCACAATGTCAGGATTAAATAAAAAAATAGCTTATGCGGATTTGCGCTACCCCAATGGATTCGCGGTGCGTAAACCAGCAGAGGCAACTAAGAAAAATGATGTTGAATCTAAAAGTATAAAGCCAAGTAACACGAAAGCTAGTGATGTTAAACCTAGTGACATTAAGCGCGGTGACATTAAACACGGCGACATTAAAAAACAGACATAAACCGTGCCTAAACCACGGAGGGAGCAATACATGAGTAGAACAAAAGAAGATAAAAATCTAATAGTGGGGCTAGATATTGGCACCTCAAAAATTGTTGCTATTGTTGCTGAGTTGCAACCTGAAGGCACAGTAAAAGTTATTGGGCTTGGTCAACATATTTCACGCGGCTTAAAAAAAGGCGTGGTGATTAATATTGAATCGACCATGCAATCTATTCAACGCGCGTTGGAAGAAGCTGAGTTGATGGCCGATTGCAAAATCAATAATGTATATACGGGCATTGCTGGTAGCCATATTAAAAGTCTGAATTCACACGGCATGGTCAAGATTAAAGATGCTGAAGTTTCACAAATGGATGTAGACCGTGTAATTGAAACAGCGCAAGCGATTGCTTTGCCAGCTGATCAGCAAATATTACATATTCTGACGCAGGAATTCATTATCGACGGCCAAGAAGACGTGCGTGAACCATTAGGTATGAGCGGTATGAAACTTGAGGTGAAGGTACATATTGTGACGGGAGCAGTGGCTGCAGCACAAAATATTGTGAAATGCATCAAGCGTTGCGGTATTGAAGTGAGTGATTTGATTCTACAACCGCTTGCGTCAAGTCTTGCGGTGCTTACTGAAGATGAAAAAGAGTTAGGCGTCTGTTTGGTAGATATTGGCGGTGGAACTACGGATATTGCAGTATTTAAACAAGGCGCGATTCGTCATACCGCAGTGGTGCCGATCGCTGGCGATCAGATGACCAATGATGTGGCAGTAGCGTTCCGTACGCCTACACAATCCGCTGAAGACATTAAAATCAAGCATGGTTGTGCATTGCGCCAATTAGCAGATTCACGCGAGGTTGTTGAAGTGCCTGGTGTTGATGGCCGAGAACCTCGTCAATTGTCAGTGCAAACATTAGCCGAGGTGCTAGAGCCACGCATAGTCGAGTTGTATGAGATGGTGTTGAATGAGTTACGTCGTAGCGGCATGGAGGACATGATCGCATCAGGCATCGTTATTACAGGCGGTTCAGCCATGATGCGCGGCATGGTCGAATTGGGTGAAGAGATATTCCACATGCCAGTACGTATGGGGCTGCCTCGTTACGTGGGCGGCCTGTCAGAAGTGGTGAGCAATCCACGCTACGCAACAGGTGTTGGCTTAGTGTTAATGGGTAAACAGCAACTAGAAAGACATTTAAGCGGACAAATGGAAGTCAACTCATTTGCACGCATGGTGGAGAAAATGAAAAGCTGGTTTCAAGGTAATTTTTAAGGCTTTATTAGGTAGGTTAGAAACAAATGTAAGGCAGGTAGTAAATAGTTCAGGCAGAAGTAAATTAGTAAACTAAAAAGAGGAGATACACGATGTTTGAAATTATGGAAAAAAGTTCTCAAGAAGCTGTTATCAAGGTGATTGGGGTGGGTGGTTGTGGTGGTAATGCCGTTGCGCACATGATAGAAAAGAACGTAGGCGGTGTAGAGTTTATTTGCGCAAATACTGACATGCAAGCGTTAAGAAAAAGCCAAGCTAAAACTGTATTGCAAATTGGCGAGACCATGACTAGAGGTTTAGGGGCAGGCGCTAAACCTGAAGTAGGTCGTGAAGCCGCGCTTGAAGATCGTGATGCGATTGCTGAACTGATTGATGGTGCTGATATGTTGTTTATTACCGCAGGTATGGGCGGTGGTACTGGTACAGGTGCTGCACCAGTCATTGCGAAAATTGCAAAAGAAATGGGCATATTAACCGTTGCTGTTGTAACAAAACCTTTCTCTTTTGAAGGTAAACGCACTAAAGTCGCTGCAGATGGTCTAGAAGAGTTATCAAAGTATGTAGACTCTTTGATTGTGATTCCTAACGAAAAATTGATGGAAGTTTTAGGCGAAGATGTACCATTTTTAGAAGCGTTTAGAGCGGCTAACGATGTGTTACATAATGCGGTTTCAGGTATTGCCGAAATCATCAATTGTGCGGGTACTGTAAACGTCGACTTTGCCGATGTGCGTACAGTGATGAGCGAAATGGGTATGGCAATGATGGGCTCGGCACTTGCAACAGGCCCAGATCGCGCACGTATTGCGGCGGAACAAGCCGTGGCAAGCCCATTGCTTGAAGATGTTAATCTAGCTAATGCACGCGGCGTTTTAGTGAACATTACCACTTCTAGCTCTTTCAAAATGAAAGAATACTATGATGTGATGAACACTATTAAAGCGTTTACTGCAGATGATGCCACAGTGATTGTTGGTAATGTGTTTGATGAAACAATGGGTGATGGTTTGCGCGTTACGATGGTTGCTACAGGCTTAACCGGCTCACAGCGTCGTCAACAAAAACCTGAGTTACGTGTAATGCCACAAGAAATATTGCGTAATGGTACAACTAATCAGCCGATGTATATGGGTGGCAACACCAATATGATGGATGACGAAGCGCCTGCAGTATTTGGTTCAAATAGCCGTCGTGCGCAAGTGGAAGCGATGAAAATGTCAGGTGTTGAAGAGTATGATATTCCTGCATTTTTACGCAAACAAGCGGACTAATCGAACGCTTTAAACTTTTGTTTAGCTTGTTTGTGCCGTTAGGCTAGTTTGCGGTTTCACTGGATTTAAGTGAAATATGTTATTATTTTCTTGATTAATAAGACAAATATGCATATTTTATGTAAGTAAATGTAAGGTTTTGATATAGGGATTTTGAATAATTGATGTTAAAGCAGCATACATTAAAAAAAGCGATTAGCGCCACTGGCGTTGGCTTGCACAACGGCGAAAAGGTTACTCTTACCCTTCGACCTGCTGCACCTGATACTGGTATTGTTTTCAAACGGGTTGACCTGCCTCAACCTAATGAAATTTTAGCGACACCTAGCGCAGTACACGACACACGCATGTGTTCTGCGTTAGAGGCTAATGGTGTGCGAATTGCTACCGTTGAACACATCATGTCTGCACTTGCAGGCTTAGGTGTAGATAATGTATATATTGATGTAAATGCTGCTGAAATTCCGATTATGGACGGTAGTTCTGGTCCGTTTGTATTTTTATTGCAAGAAGCCGGCATTATTGAACAGGCCGCGCCTAAGAAATTTATACGTGTTAAAAAAACGGTAGAAGTGATTGAAGGCGATAAGTGGGTACGTTTTGAGCCATATCATGGTTTTAAGATTGACTTCACCATTCATTTTAATCACCCCGTATTTGAGCATTCTGGAAGCAATGTAAAAATTGATTTTGCTACAGATTCATATATTAAAGAAATCAGCCGTGCCCGTACTTTTGGTTTTATGCACGAAGTTGAGTATTTGCGCTCTAATGGATTAGCGCGTGGTGGTAGCTTGGATAACGCTATTGTTTTAGACGAATATCGAGTCCTAAATACCGATGGTTTGCGCTACGAAGACGAGTTTGTCAAACATAAAGTGTTAGATGCTATTGGGGATTTGTATATGCTGGGGCACCCCATTTTAGGTGCTTTTTATGCTTACAAATCTGGACATGCACTCAATAATCAACTGCTACGCGCTTTGTTGCAAGATGAAACGGCTTGGGAATACACGACTTTTGAAAAGAAAGAAGATGCACCAGCAGCATTTTTATCGCAATCAACGCAACTAATTACTGAGCCAATTTTCTAAATTTAATTGACGTATTTAAATACTATTTAAGCACTAATGATTTAAACAAGCGTTGTCATCCATTCGAAAGGGCGTTCCATGTTTTATATTCGCCTCTTATTAGCAATTCTCACCACCACTCTGTCTGCTCAGACATTTGCACTCTCGGACGAGGCATTGTTTCAGCACGCACGTGACTCTTATACCACTAAAAATGAAATCGCTTTAGCTGATGATGTTAGTCAGCTCAAAGCCCAACAATATCTCTTAACGCCTTATGCTGATTACTGGCTAATGCTGCTCAAATTAGAAAATGCCCGTGATGAAGAAGTGCAAAACTTTTTAGCACAATATATCGAGATGCCATTTACTGAGCGCGTGCGCGGAGAGTGGCTAAAAAAGTTAGCTAAACAACAAAATTGGAATGCGTTTTTTGAGGAGCATGCCAATTTTCAGCGTGATGATGTTGCCGTGCAATGTTACGCCTTGCTTGGTCACGCTCAATTGGGCGATGCCGACGTTAGTAGCCAAACAAAAATTTTATGGTTAACCAGTACCGATTTACCTAGCAACTGTAATCAACTGTTTGATGTGATGCAGAAAAAAGGCGATTTGAGTATAGACGATATTTGGGCGCGGTTTCGTTTGGCCTTACAAGATGGAAAACTGAGTCTAGCTAAAAGTATTGCGACACGCCTGCCAAGTATTGATGCTACAGAGCTAAAGTTGCTAGATCGTGCAAATTTAACACCGCAATTAATCCTTGATAAAAAAATAGTTTCATTTAAATCGCGATTCGGCATGGAGCTTAATTTATATGCGCTTGACCGCTTGGCGCGAACTAAATTAGAGTCTGCAATCAGCAGCTTTAAAAATGTACAGGATTCTTTAGATGCTGAAAATCGTGCTTTTGGTTGGGGTCGAATTGCTTACCATGCTGCGCGTAGCCATCATCCACAGGCCATTGAATTTTATGTTTTGGCTAAAAATACTAGTCTGGATAAAGAGCAATTAGCCTGGGAAATTAGAGCTGCCCTGCGTACTAAAGACTGGCCAACGGTGCTGACTGCCATAGCTGCAATGCAACCAAAACAGTTAGAAGAAGGCGCTTGGCGCTATTGGAAAGCACGCGCTTTAAAAGAGCAAGCATTACAAGGCTCAGGTCAGCAAGCCGAAGCAAATGCAATTTTCAGTAAGCTTTCTACGGAGCGACATTACTATGGCTGGCTAGCGGCGGATGAGCTGGAGAGCATGATGAGTAGCCCTGATGAAGGTTACACCGTCAGCGAGAATGAAGTAACAGCAATCGCCAGCTTACCTGCGATTAAGCGTGCATTAGAGTTACAGCGTTTAGATCTGCGCTGGGAAGCAAAAGCTGAATGGGTGTGGGCGACGCATAATTTTGACGATAAGCAGCTGCTTGCGGCAGCAGAATATGCATCACGGCAAAAGTGGTATGACATTGCCATTATTACCGCAGATAACACCAAAAAAATTCATGATTTTAGCTTGCGCTACCCAATCCCTTATCGCGATTTAATGCGTAGCTCGGCCAATAGCGAAAATATCGACGAAGCTTGGGTATATGGTTTGACGCGTCAAGAAAGCCGCTTTATGCATTATGCAAAATCTGGTGTAGGTGCCTCAGGGTTAATGCAATTAATGCCGACTACTGCAAAATGGGCCGCAAAGCGCATGGGTATGGTTAGTTACAGTAATGACAAAATCCATGATTTAAGTACCAATATCAATATTGGTACTTATTACATGAGATACACTTTAGATATAATGGGTGGGCAAGCTGTAATGGCAACAGCCGCCTACAATGCCGGCCCTAGCCGTGCGAAGCGTTGGGTGGCTAGCGAGCCACTAGAGGCGGCTATTTATATCGAGAGTATTCCGTTTGCTGAAACCAGAAATTATGTACAAAAAGTAATGGCTAATGCCAACTTTTATGCACCACGTTTAGGCACTAAAATTCAATCGTTAAAATCACGTTTAGGCGTTATTCCAGGCAGTGGTAACCCAGTAATTGTTGATGCGGATAGTGAATAGTTTTTAAGAATTAGTCAGTTAAATAAAAATATAAGGTTCAACATGAGATTAAAAGAAATATGCGTATTAGGTGGTTCTGGCTTTGTAGGCAGTGCAATTGTCGCTAAGTTAGATGCTGCAGGCTACGTAGTGAAAGTGCTTACTCGCCGGCGCGACAGGGCCAAGCACCTTTTTTTATTACCTAATGTGCAAGTGGTAGAATGTAATGTGCTGGATTACCAAACGTTAAACTCGGCATTAAAAGGTGCTGATGCGGTGATTAATTTAATGGGTATTTTGCATCAAGGCCGCCGCTTTAGCTTTAATACTATGCATCATCAATTACCAGCGCAGCTAGTAAAAATTTGTGCGGATTTAGGTATTACCCGCTTATTGCACATGAGTAGCCTGCAGGCAGAAAAAAGTGCCCCTAGCCAATATTTACAATCTAAAGCCTTGGGCGAGATGGCCTTGGCAGCCTTAAAAGATCAAGTGAATATCACTATTTTTAAACCATCTATTATTTTTGGCCGTGGTGATGCGTTTACTAACCTATTCGCAACACTTATCAAGCTTTTACCTGTAATGCTGCTGGTGAAGCCTAATGCTAAATTTCAGCCGATTTGGGTTGAGGATGTGGCTAGTTGCTTTGTAAAAAGCCTTGAAAATACCAATACATACGGTCAAACCTATGAACTTGCAGGACCAAAAATATATACTTTCCGCGAGTTGGTGCAGCAGGTGATGAACACTTTAAATATTGAACGCCCGATTATTGGTTTGTGTGACAAACTTTCATACGCGCAAGCTTTTATGATGGAGTTGTTACCGATTAAGTTAATGTCACGCGATAATATACGTTCTATGGAAATTGATAGCGTGAGTGCTAATCCGTTTCCTGCGATATTTGGCGTGGCTCCTGTTGCCTTAGAAGCAGTGATGCCAGAGTACTTAATTGATGAAACAGCGCGTGGTGCCTATGATCGTTTTCGTCAAAATGCGGCTAGGTAATTTGCTGGGGTAAGCTTATGCAAACATACGTGGTGGGTGGGGCAGTACGCGATGAATTGCTCGGATTTTCTGTCAAAGATAAAGATTTTGTCGTGGTTGGTAGTACACCAGAAGCGATGGTTGCCGCTGGCTTTAAGCCTGTTGGTAAAGACTTCCCTATATTTTTGCATCCTATCACGCATGATGAATATGCGTTAGCGCGAACAGAACGAAAGACAGCTAAAGGCTATAAAGGCTTTGTTGTTCACACTTCACCAGAAGTAACCTTGGAAGAAGACTTAGCACGCCGTGATTTAACCATCAACGCAATCGCCAAAGCTGACGATGGTAAGCTCATTGACCCCTTTAATGGTCTTGCGGATATTCAATCTAGAACCCTTCGCCATGTCAGCGATGCCTTTGCAGAAGACCCCGTGCGAATTTTACGCGCAGCCCGCTTTGCCGCACGCTTTACTGAATTCAATTTAGCAGCAGAAACCATGATGCTAATGTGCCAAATGGTGCAAGCAGGCGAGGTGGATGCGCTTGTGTCAGAGCGTGTTTGGCAAGAGCTTGCAAAAGGCTTAATGGAAGCGAAGCCAAGCCGTATGTTTGAGGTGCTACGCGAGTGTGGCGCTTTGCAAAAAATATTGCCAGAGCTTAATTGCCTTTGGGGCGTACCGCAACCAGCACAACATCACCCAGAAGTTGATACTGGCGTACATGTGATGATGGTGGTTGATTATGCCGCAAGTCAAAATTACTCATTGCCAATACGCTTTGCCGCACTAATGCACGACCTAGGTAAAGGTGCTGCACCAGCCAATATTTTGCCTAAACATATTGGTCATGAAGAGCGTAGCTTTAATTTGGTTAAAGACGTTTGCAAGCGAATAAAAGTGCCCAATGATTGTAAAGAGTTAGCACAAATTGTTGCTAAATTTCATGGGAAATTACACCAATCTCTACAATTGAAGCCAAGTACCTTGTTGAGTTTTTTAATCGAGTTAGATGCTATTCGTCAGCCAGCTCGATTTAAAGACTTTCTCAAAGCATGTGAGGCGGATTCACTCGGTAGAGCGGGGTTAGAGCTATGTCCAACCCCCGCAGCTGATTTGATGTCTAAGGTGCTGGAAGCTGCGTTAAGTGTAGATGCAGGCTTAGTAGCTAGCGCTTTCACGGAGTCAGAAAAAATTAAAGCAGCCGTTTTTGAGGCTAGATTAGACGCGGTTAAGTGCTTATTTTAAACCCGGAAATAATGACTGTTAGCCAATAGTAATATTAAAAACTGTCCGCATTTAATCAACAAAGGCATTACTCAAGCCATTTGCTGCAGTATCACGAGAACCCAGTGTATCCGGGCCGTAACGCGACTCAATTAATTTCAGAATAGGTGACAATAATGACGCGATTTTCCCATAAAGAACTGCGCTCTATACTGCTCACAATGTCAGCCACATGCTGGTCGCCAGATAATACTTCGGCATAGCCAGAATGTTCATTAAACTTACCCAGAGGCTTATAAAAAGAAACCGCTGGCAGATTCCCACTTTGTATTCCCGCTAAAAAGTCTGATTCATCCTTAAGGTGCTGCCGTCGTCCTGAGGTGCCTTCAGTCAAGTTTTTGAAGTATCCAAATGGCTGATGATGGTATTGAAAATCTTTGTCTGCTTTACCTCTGATAGAGGCATATTAGGTAATTTCGACGCATTGCTGACAGTTGCCAACATACGCTACGTACTTTAATGCGATAATATTTTGTGATTTCTGCCTATAACCATAATTTTTCTTTACTTGTTCCAAATGAGAGCGAGATTTCATCGTGGATTAAATCTTCAGCACAGCGTTTCTCGCTTACTGAAATCGAGTTGATTCGACATGCCTGCGATCTAGCTAATCCGCTCTATGCTGGCCATGTTGAACTGACGGGTGCGCCACTGTTGCAACATGCGCTGTGCGCGGCGACGATCCTAATCGATATGAATATGGATGCGGAAACAATTTTGGCCACTATATTACATGCCGTGCCTGATTATTTAGACGATTGGCGGGCAATACTGGAAACACGTTTCGGCGCTAATGTTGCCAGTTTAGTTGAAGGCATTTCACGCATGGAACAGATTCAGGAATTTAGTGAGACTGAAGGTCTGCATGACACTGATCGGAAAAATGACGACCACTTACAGCAGATAGAAAGCTTGCGGAAAATGTTGTTAGCGATGGTAGAAGATATTCGAGTGGTGCTAATCAAGCTGGCTGAGCGCACACAAACCTTGCGTCGCCTGTCTGGCGCTAGCCCAAGCCAACAGAAACGGATTGCGCAGGAAAGCTTAGGAATCTTTGCGCCACTCGCCAATCGCCTCGGTGTGTGGCAAATTAAATGGGAGTTGGAAGACCTCTCGCTACGCTACTTAGAGCCTCAGCGCTACAAAGATGTTGCAAGAATGCTTGATGAGCGCCGCGTAGACCGTGAACAATATATCATTGACGTTGTGAGTCAGCTAAAAGTTGAGTTGAACCAAGCAGGTATTAAAGGTGAGGTGACAGGGCGGCCTAAGCATATTTACAGCATCATCAAAAAGATGAAAAGTAAGCACTTAGATTTTAACGAACTTTACGATGTTCGTGCGGTGCGGATCTTGGTTGATGACATCAAAGATTGTTATGCTGCACTCGGTTTGATTCACAATCTATGGCAGCCTATTCCCGGTGAATTCGACGACTATATTGCGCGCCCCAAGAGTAATAATTATCGATCACTGCATACCGCCGTCAGTGGGCCTAATGGTCTTGCGCTAGAGGTACAGATTCGTACCTTAGAGATGCATCAGTATTCTGAACTGGGTGTCGCAGCACATTGGCGTTACAAAGAAGGTGGTAAATCAGACGCTAAATTCGATGAGAAAATTGCTTGGCTGCGACAGATTCTGGCATGGAAGGACGAAGTATCAGATAGCGGAGACTTGATAGAACAATTTAAAAGCGAACTGTTTCAGGATAAAGTCTATGTGTTGACACCACAGGGCAAGGTTATCGACCTGCCCAAAGGCGCTACGCCAATCGATTTCGCTTACAGCCTGCATACTGATTTAGGGCATCGCACACGCGGGGCTAAGGTGAATGGAAGCATTGTTTCATTGAATACCAAATTACAAAATGGTGAGCGTGTGGAAATACTCACTTCAAAAATTGGTTCGCCTAGTCGCGATTGGTTAAATGCTACGCTCGGATTTCTGCAAACGCCTAGCGCACGTGCCAAAGTCAGGCACTGGTTCAAATACCAGTATTTCGAAGAAAATGTTGCACAGGGCAGGGCAAAACTCGACCGCGAATTACATAGAGCGGGTGTCGGCGCAGTCAATCAAGAAAAAATCGCACAGAAATTGCAATTTCAAAAACTTGAAGATTTTTTGGCGGCCATTGGGCGTGGGGATGTGAGTGAATATCAAATCGCTCTCGCCATTCAGGAAAATGAAGCACCAAAGCCGAAAGAAGTGGCTAAGCTGCCCACATCTAAACGCAGCAATGCTTTAAAATTTCGGGCTGATGGCTTGGCCGAAGGCATTGTGATTGAAGGCATAGACAATCTGCAAACTGGTACCGCCAAATGCTGCAACCCTATGTCATCTGATGCGATTGTTGGCTATCTCACACGTGACCACGGCGTGACTATTCACTGCAAAGCTTGCAGCTTCATTCTAAAATTGCCTAAAGGGCGGCGCGATAGAGTGTTTAGTGCGCAGTGGGTCATTATTTAAATTTAAATATGCCAGCTAATATTGAGGTGCAAGCTTTAGGTCGGAAAAGCCTGCTATGCGATGTGAGCGACCAAATAAAATCAATCACGAAGCTAGGGTTTAATATTGAAAGCTGGGTATTAAATTGCCAGAATTAAATCCCCAGCTTTAATTTAATAATATATTTCGCTGCGTAGCCCACCATGCCAAAAGTAAGGCCTAGAAATAGAGCAAAAGTGCCAAACTTCCCAGCCTTAGATTCCCAAGCTAGATGGCCTACAATAAATATCATCAACAGCATTAACGCGCCTACACCGTAGGTCATGCCAAACTCAGTAATCTGCGCTTCTGTAAAACCAAATATTGTACCTTGCAAGATTTTCTCCAGTATATTTAAGCTAATCTAACGCACTAATTAACTGTTAATAAACGTTGTTAGTTGCTGTTGGACAAATTCTGTTGGCTTTCGTTTAAAGCCACTTTTTGCAAATTGGTGCCAACGTCCTAAAACATAACACACCATCAAGTTGGCTTGTGCTTCGGCGTTGCCTTTGCTTGCGGTTTGTGTCTCGGCAATTCGTAAGCTTTGTTTGAGGGTAACTTCAATGCGGTCGTAAAGCTGGTTGATGCGTTGTTGCAGTTTTTCGTCTTCATTGACTAATGCATCACCAATCAATACGCGTGTCATGCCTGGATTTTTTTCAGCAAACACTAATAGCATGGTGATAATGCGCTGTACTTGTCTTAGACCCTCTGTTTCTTCGACGCTAATTTTATTGATTAAACCAAAAATAGTCTCCTCAATAAACATGATGAGACCTTCAAACATTTGTGCTTTGTTGGCAAAGTGGCGGTAAAGTGCAGCTTCACTTACCTCCAGTTTTGCAGCAAGCGAGGCCGTGGTAATTTTCTCACGTTTGGGTGTTTCCAGCATTTTTGCTAGTGTTTCTAAAATTTGTTGTTTGCGTTCGCCTGCCATTTTTATTTTCCTTACAAATAATAATTTGATTATAGCTTAATGTGAGTGAGTGCTAACACCCCACCCAGTCGATAATCAACAAAATTTGGTTTTCTTAACTGCTTTGTGATCCAAATTGTTTTCATGCCTAGCCGTTTAGCGGTCATTAGTGCCGGTAGATTATCTTCCAACATTACACAATCACTGGCTTTTACTTTGATTGTTTTGAGTAGCATTTGAAAGCTGCGTACTGAAGGTTTTGCGTGAAACTTTGTGGACTCAACGCTGAATATCAATTCAAAACAATCAGAAATCCCCATAATTTCAAGCACGCGTACTGCATATTCACGTGGTGCATTAGTGAATACTAGCTTACGCCCGGAGAGGCATTGCAGAAGGTGTCGCAAACGCTTCACTTGAATCACCATTTCTGGTAAATCCATCAGCCGGTGTGTTTCAAGCAAAAAGTGATAAGGATCAGTGCCATGATGGCGCATTAATCCTTTAAGGGTTGCACCATAAATGCGCCAATAATGTTGGCGCATTTTATAGGCACTAGCTTCATCTAAGTCTAGTGTATCCATGATGTATTGAGTCATGGCGCGATTCATCACAGGAAAAATGTGTGCGGACGCGTTGTGCAGAGTATCGTCTAGATCAAATATCCAAATTTTAGTTTTGTTACTTAAAAGCAAACTATTTAGCCTTGATAAGCGTACCTACACCTTCATCCGTCAACACTTCGAGTAATAACGCATGCTCTACGCGACCATCAATAATATGCACAGATTTAACGCCGCTACGAGCTGCATCTAATGCGGAGCTTATTTTAGGCAACATGCCGCCAGAAAGAGTGCCATCTGCGACTAAGTCATCAATTTGTTTGGGCGTTAATCCTGTTAGCAATTTACCGTCTTTATCTAATACGCCAGGCGTATTGGTTAATAAAATTAGTTTCTCGGCACCTAAAATCTCAGCTAATTTTCCAGCGACAACATCGGCATTGATGTTATAAGTTTCACCATTCTCACCCACCCCGATGGGGGCAACTACTGGAATAAAATCACCGCTATCTAGAAAGTTGATGATACTAGGGTCAATTGCGCTGATTTGACCCACTTGGCCAATATCAATCATCTTTGTGCGATCGTTCATGTCTTCCATAAGTAATTTATGTGCATGTATAAAGTTACCATCTTGGCCTGTTAAACCAACAGCTTTGCCACCGTGTCGATTGATAAGATTGACGATTTCTTTATTTACTTGTCCGCCAAGCACCATTTCAACCACGTCCATGGTTTCGGCATCGGTAACACGCATCCCTTGAATAAACTCCCCTTTTTTACCGAGCTTATCCAACATTTCATTGATTTGAGGTCCACCGCCATGCACTACAACAGGGTTCATGCCTACCAGTTTGAGTAACACCACATCTTGCGCAAAACATTGTTTAAGGTGGTCGTCAGTCATCGCGTTTCCACCATATTTAATGACAATGGTCTTATCAAAAAAACGTTTGATGTAAGGCAATGCTTCAGCAAGTGTTTGCGCTTTTTGGGTTGCAGTTGTTTCGTTAATCATTCGGTTCTCTTGTCTATATTAAATGTTTAGCTATGGTAAATACTTGTGACAATTACTTTGTGTAATTGTATCTAAAATTAGCTTACAGCGTTTTGCTAAAGACCTTAGATTTACGCTGAAAATTGTAAAGTTTTTGTTTTTCCATTGGTAAATTTCCAACACTTTGTTCGAAAAATCCGCGCTCTAAAAACCAATGTCCAGTTCTTGTAGTCAGGCAAAACAAGCTCTTAAAGCCTAATTCTTTGGCTTGTGCTGCACAGAAGTAAAACAATCTGTCGCCCCGTCCGCTGCCTCTGTAAGCAGGGTCAATCGCTAAGCAAGCAAACTCAGCGGTATGTTCTGCCGTAAATGGATAAAGTGCAGCGCAACCGATAATGCGATTACCATGCTCCATTACATAAAAGTGGTTGATTTCCATTTCAATATGTTCGCGCCCACGCCGCACTAAAAAGCCTTCTGCTTCTAGCGGTTCTATTAACTTTAAAATGCCGCCCATATCGTCAATATTGGCTTGGCGCATGCTTTCTAGGCTTAACTCAGTCACCATAGTACCAATGCCATTTAGCGTAAATAACTCTTGGATAATGGCACCATCAATGTGGCGAGAAATGAGATGTGTACGAGCCACGCCATGCTCACAAGCCCGCACTGCGGCTGGCAGGTAGTAGCTAATATCTTCAGAAATATTAATCGCCTGTTCGTTTTCCTCTTCGCGGTTCTGTATATTTTTCAGTAAGTTTTTTGCTTTTTCTGCCGTCATCTCTCGCAATAGTTCACCGCGTAAGTTATGCACGCCTTCAGAATCCATTAAGAAAATAAGTTTGTCAGCATCCAGAGCAATCGCCGCGCTTACCGCTACATCTTCTAAACTTAGGTTAAAAGCCTCGCCTGTAGGCGAATAGCCGAGCGGTGACAGCATTACTAGTTCACCGTCATCTAAACGCTTTTGTATGCCAACGGCATCTACTCTGCGCACTTCACCGGTGTGTTGTAAATCAACGCCATCACGCACGCCCATTGGTTTGGCGGTCACAAAGTTACCACTCGCTACGCGAATATCAGAGCCTGCCATCGGTGAATTGACCAAGCCCATAGAAAGTAGCGCTTCGATTTCTACCTGAATCACACCATTGGCTTCTTTAACCGCCTCCATCGCAGCATCGTCAGTCACACGTAAACCATTCGCAAATTTAGGCGAAAGTTTATCGCGACGCAGCCGCTTTTCAATTTGTGGACGCGCGCCATGCACCAATACCAGCCTCACTTCAAGGCTGGCGAGCAAGTTTAAGTCGTGTGATAAAGCCACGAATTGTTTCTGATCGACCACCTCGCCACCAAAGGCAATCACAAAGGTGCGTCCGCCAAAAGCGTGAATATAAGGCGCGGCAGATCTAAACCATTGCACAAAGTCTTTTGGGCTTGATTGGCTCGTGGCCTCGGTTTGCTGCAGTATTGCCAGATGAGGCTGGCGACTTTCTTGTGCGCTTAATGTTCTTTGAGAAATATCGCTTTGCGTATAAAGGTACGCGGGTGTGCAGTTTAGGGCTTCGGCAATTTTACGTAGTAGAGCTTCAGATACACCAAGTTCACCACGCTCTATGCGAGACAAATTACCTGCATCAGCGCTCACTAAACTAGCGATCGTTTGCAGTGTGATATTCAGCGATTTCCGCCTATTTCTGATAGATAAACCAAGTGACATATTAATAGTAACCTAACAATTTAAATCATTAAAATGTAATAAATACAAATCATATATTTTAAATGTTAAAAATACAAATTAATTTGAGAGCTAACTCCATTAAAAATCACCCCACAAGGTTTGCATGGCGGCAATCGTGGTGAGCGCCGCGGTTTCTGTGCGTAAGATTCTTGGCCCTAGCACAATTGATTGAAAGCCGTGGCTGCAGGCTAAGTCAATTTCATGTTGCGCCAAGCCACCTTCTGCGCCTATGAGCAATTGCGTTTCTTTGCTAGGTTTCGCGACTTCTGCAAGCCGCACCGCACCTACAGGGTTAAGTAGAATGCGCGTTGCGTTGTTTTGTGGATTCGCTATCAGCCACTGCTGTAAACTTAGTGGCGCATCTACCTTTGGTACTATGGCGCGACCAGATTGCTCGCAAGCAGAAATGGCAATATTTTGCCAATGTTCAGTACGTTTTTCTGCACGTTCTGCCGATAGTTTTACCACACTGCGCTGACTTGAAATTGGCTGAATATGCGTCACACCAAGTTCCACGGCTTTTTGAATGGTTAAATCCATACGGTCGCCACTAGAGATTGCTTGTAACAAAGTAATGCGCAGTGGCGATTCATTATTGATTTTATTGGCTGCGGTGATGATTGCAAAGACGGTGTTTTTTTTAATTGAAGTCAATTCACTGTCATAATCAAAGCCATCGCCATTAAATACAATGGCGCTATCACCCACATTTAAACGTAAGGCGCGTGTGGCATGTGCGGCAGCGCTTTCTGAAAGTTGAACTGTAACGCCCAAGGCTAAAGGATAATTTGTATAAAAGCGCAGATTCGCCATGAATGGATTGTCTCAAAATGAAAGAGAAATGTGAAAATAAAAGTGATAATATAAACGTTAACATGGTCTTGTAGATTATGCCTTACAAAAAAATGGCAAACCAGTTAAGACAGCAAATAATTAGACCGATAAATAAGTATAACTAGATTAAGGAGAAAAAAATGGCTAGCTTAAATCCCCCTGTTTGCAATTTTGGTCAACGCGCTGCTGACTTTGATTTACTTGGTGTAGATGGCCAGCGTTATTCTTTGGCTAATAGTGCGGGTAAAAACGGGCTGTTGGTGATGTTTATCTGCAATCATTGCCCTTACGTAAAAGCCATTAAAACACGCTTAGTAGCAGATTGCCGCGAGTTACTGCAATATGGCATCAACACCATTGCCATTCAAAGTAACGATACCGAAAACTATCCTGCTGATTCTTATGAACGTATGGTGGAAGAAGCGCGGTTGTTTAACTTTCCATTTCCTTATGTTTTAGATGACACACAAGAAGTTGCAAAAGCTTATGGCGCAATTTGCACGCCAGATTTTTTTGGCTTTAATGCTAATTTAGAGATGCAATATCGTGGTCGATTTGATGCCGCAGGCCGAAGTGAGCCGCTGGTAGGCAATCAACGCGATTTATTTAACGCCATGAAAATGATTGCAAAAACGCAAGAAGGCCCTAAAGAGCAATTTTCTAGTATAGGTTGCAGCATTAAATGGTTTGCTCAAGAATCAATTTAAAAATTTATATTAAGAGTGTGTGAATGACAAACGATAATAAAGTGACTGGTAAAAAACTCAACTGGGGTATTTTAGGCGCTGCGCGTGTTAATGAGCGCCTGCTCCCAGCAATTATTGAAGCGCGGAATTCTACATTAGTCGCTATCGGTAGTCGTCGTACTGGCGCAGCTAAAACTACTTTAGATAAATATGCGCCATGCCACGCTAACGTTGCCTGTTACGATGATTTAGATGCGCTGATTAATGATGTCAATGTGCAAGCCATCTATTGCCCAATGGCCAATAATGAGCATGTGAAATGGGCGCTTAAAGCCATCAACGCAGGCAAGCATGTGTTGATTGAAAAGCCTATGGCCTTAACCATGGCAGATATTGAAGCCATTGAAAATGCAGCCATTAAAAACAACGTTAAAGTAATGGAAGGCTTTATGTACCGCTTTCATCCGCAACATGTGCGGGTAAAAGAACTTGTGGAATCTGGCTTAATTGGCGATGTATTATCTGTTCGCGCCAGTTATTCGTTTTTAATGAAACCTGCGCGTATGTACCGCATTGCTAGCGGAGTTGAACAAGGCGGCGGTGCCATGTGGGATATTGGCCCTTACGCAATACATACTTTACGTTGGGCGATGGGTTTAATTAACGGTGGTTCAAATCACGGTGGATTAAGTAATACTACGCAATACGGCAAGCCAGCAGAACCAATAACAGTAACAGCGCACGCCAAATTTAACGAGGCTGGTGCAGATATTGTCACCAGCGGCATATTAGACTTTGGTAATGATCGCGAAGGACGTGCCAGATTCGGCCATTTTGATGTTAGTTTTGAGCGCTCACGCAAATCAGAATATGAAATCATCGGCACAAAAGGCTGGATAAAATGCCATGCCGCTTGGGTGTTTCAAAATGATGTACCGGTGATTTCATGGGCGTTAGAAGATGGAAAATACGCCGAAGAACGCTTTGCACCAAGTAACCACTTTAATTTAGAGATTGAGCATTTTGCTGATTGTGTGCTAAATGATAAAGCGCCGTTGTTAGATTTTTCTGATGCAAAGGCGAATTGTGCTGCTCTGCAAGCCAGTATCCATGCGGCTTCCAGCGGCATTAAATTTAATCTTTGATTTGCAGTATTGGGCGTGCAAAACGGCTTGTTTTGCACGCCAATGACTCACTAATATGGTGAAAAGCACATGCCCTAAGAGCCAGTATCCATAAGGGTCACAGGCTATGTGTTTTTAGTGTTATTCATTACGTACTCTCAAAAAACTGGCAAATTTTGGCTTACCTTTAATTGTTTTGTCGCGATAGGTGTAGGTAACGATGCTACCAATTTTTGGCGGATTTTCTCGTTGTGCATCAGTGAATCCAGTACCAAGTTTGAAGCGGATGCCTTCGGGGGTTTCAACTTCTAAGGCTCCGAGTTTTCCGGCGTATTTGCCACGGCCTATCGCATGTCCCACCACTGTTGCCTCAGCATCGTATAACAATTTTAATTTAAGTAGCACATCGCTACGCCCAGTCACATAAAGCGCATTTGCTTTATGCAGCATCAAGCCTTCGCCACCTTGTGCAACACTATTTGAAGTTGTGCATTTAGTGCTGCTTCGTCATTGATGTGGTATTGCTTCACGGCTTTTAGCTGACGAAGATTCGCCTTTTTGACGATTTCAGTAATTCGTTTTGCGCGTGCTTGAAAAGTGCCTGGTGCATTTGGTAATTCAAATACAAGGTACGAAATGCCGCGCCATTCTTCGTCTATCGGTATATCTTTTCGTACCGCGCCAGAAAGGGCATCAAACTTGCCGCGACCAAGCCAAAGCTCACCATCTAGTGGCGTAGTTGGCAGGCCTTTCGTAAACCATGCTGGCGCTGCTATAACTCGACCTGTGCGCGTGTGAAATGTACTGCCATCCCACACGGCGCGCACGCCATCAAACTTTTCACTTACCAAATATTGCTGCACATCAATGCCGCGTTGGTAAACTTGCGCAAGCAACACCTCGGAAGTATTTTGCTGGGCGATACCTTGTGTTGTCAATAACGATAAGCAAAGTGCACTAGCGAAAGCGATTAAAACTAAATGGCGTGATAATTTCATTGATGCAGTTTAAAGCAATCAGCAAGAGTATGCCGCTATTGTTGTCGTTGGTTAAACTTTAAAACTCGACTTAGAATGCGACGGTCCCAATGTAGCCATCAGGTAGCATTAAATCCTTGTAAGTGTATTGAGCTAGGTGTATTTCTGCTGCTTGATTCCACTCAGTTAATGCAATATCACCACACTTCAATCTGGATTCAAATGCTGTCCATGCTTTAGCAAAAGCATTAGTTTGTAGATTGGCTGATAAGCTGGCAAGTTGTTGTGCAATTGTACTGCCTAGATAGTCGGTGGCAAGGGTATGAATTTCTTTCAAGGCTGGCATGTTGTTTAGCGATATTAAATCTATACCCACTGCGCCGTTCATGTTGATGGCTGCCAGCGACAATCCAATTTCATGGCTGATAGAAAGTCCAATATCAAGTGCTGGATTCAAAAGCGTGAGCGGTTTTCCCTGCTGGGAAAGTAATTGGACTTCCCCAACATCGCATTTTAAAAGCATCGCTAACACCTTGTGTAATGTTTCTCGAATTTGCAGGCGTGCTTCGGAGCGACTAGTTTTTGGTGAGGTTAGCAAGGCAATCACGAGCAAACCTTCGTCCAACTTTAGCTGATTTACCGAAGTTGGCCAATCGTGAACGGTAAGCGCTGACTGCATCTTTAATTTCTAACCGGTATCGCCGGACTGCCCCACCAGCGGGAGTTGGCAGGAATGCTTTCACCTTTCATTACCAGCGTTAATGGGCCGAGCTTCACGTTATCTGCGACAAAAGCACTGTAAAGTACTGTGCTGCGCGGCCCAATGTAGACGCGTTTGCCTATGTTAACGTGGTCAATTTTCATGATCCGGTCTTCAAACAGATGTGTTTGCGGACACACAAGCGCGTTGAGTTCGCTGTAATCGCCAATTGTCACGCAATCAAACTCAGTGAGATCGGTGGTGTCCAGATAAACGCCCCGGCCTATGTGGCTGCCCAGCATGTTGAAGGCGATTGGTAACCATGGCGTGCCGCGTAGATAACGCATAAAGTTGGGCACAACAAGGCCTTCATAAAGATTGGTGATACCTTCTGATAGCCAAACAAAGGGCGTCCACATGGGTTGTGAGCGCTTGTTGTAGCGAAAAATAAACAGCCATTTAAGTAATGCAATAAATATAAAGCCGCCTATGCCGTAAAGCAGCCCTGCAATATTCAGATGTAAGGCTACTACGCCCCAGCGGCCTGCTTCTGCGTAGGGCATGGCGTTTAGTACGACTGTGTAGCCAACCGCAATAATGACCGCATGTGGTGTAATGATGCGAAAGGCTTCCACCAAGCCGCGGCCTAATCTGCGTAAAAATGAAGGGCGAAACGTGAGTGATTCGGCAAAGCCGGCAGCTTGTTCTCGTGCGGGCAGATTGATGGCAGGTGAGCCTAACCAAGTGTCGCCGTCCTGCATTACACCATTATTTGGCGCGCGTGAGTGAACACCGATAAGTACATTTTCAGGCAAAATCGTCCCGTCAGGGATATACGCACCATTGCCTACAAAGCAACGTTTAGAAATGATGGTTGCTTGAGTACGCATCCAGCCACCTTCAATTGATTCATCGCCTAACATGACGCCATCGGCAATAAAGCTTTCATCACCTAATGTAAGTAGGTCTGGCACTACACCTTGTGCAGTGGAGATTTCAGCATCGCGCCCAACTTTTGCTCCGAGTAATCGATACCAATATGGCGCATATACTGTGGCATAAACACCGTGCAGAATGTTGAGGCTCGACTCCTGAATTTGGTTGACTAGCCATCGTCTGCAATACACATTGCTATGTACTGGCCAACGGCCAGCTTTTAATCGCATTAAAACAGCCCAACGTAGCCCAGCAGAAATGAGTGCGGTGCAGATAATCAGCACCGCAGTTGCCGGGAACGCGAGCGCGAAATATTTAAACAATTGTAATGCCGTATCGCTATGGTCTAGCCATGAAGAGTTTTCATCTACCCAGTCGATTAACACCATGCTTGGAAACACTGGGATGAAAAATAACATGGCTGTTGCCAATACGCCAAAGATGAAAAATAATGATTCGCTAAAAAGTCGAACGCTAGTCACTGCTGGTCGTGGCGCTTGCGCTGTAACGTCAAAAGCGCCAATGTCGCGCGCGGGTGAGCCGCTCCAAATTCTTGCCGGCGGTACTTGCATGCCATCACTTAACGCTGACAATCCCTCAACATGACCATACTTGCCAACGCTAGTATTTCCTTCAAGCACAGCATAAGAGTCTATACAGGCTTCTTCCGCCAAAATGATATGGCCTAATATCAGTTCGCCATGTTCTACCCGTGCATTTTCTAAATTAACGGCATTGCCAATGCTCACGCCATCTGCAATGCTTAGCAAATCGTGCGCACGCAGGGTAAGTGAGCCTATGTTTACTTCTTTGCCGATTTTAGCGCCTAAAGCACGTAGCCACCATACATATAGTGTCGAGCCGCCAAGCATATAGAGCGGAGCGCCCTCAATTAAACGATCTGCCAGCCACCAGCGAAAATAGGTGACGCCCCATAATGGATAGCGACCAGCCTTGAGGCGGCCAGCAATAAGCCATTTGCCTGCAATGGCAACCGCAAAACTCAATGCCGTGGCAAGTAGAAAAATGCCAACAGTGGCCGCCATCGCTTCTGCAATTGAATCGCTAGGATCACCAGTAAAAAAATGATAGGTAAAGAATGAGGCTAGCCATTGCGACATGCGTAGCAATACTAAGCCGGGCACTAAAAAGGCTTGTGCTGTGCCGCATAGCCAACGTTTGTATGTAGAAGGCGGAATCCAAGTGGGTTCGGCTGGTGGTAACTCAATTGGAATGTCGTTGAGAATCTCCGCGATTTTGCCAATTTGGCGATGCTGGTAAATATCTCGCACGGTAAAGCTTGAAAATTGAGGCGTATTTCGCAATGCAGATGCTAAGCGTGCTGCGAGTAATGAGTGGCCGCCCAAGCCCGAAAAGAAGTCAGCTTCACGCAATATTGCTTGCCCGGGAAAAAGCTTGGCTAATTCTGCAAAAAGCACTTCTTCAGCTAGGTTTTCTGGTGTGTCGGCATCGTCATTGCAAGCGCTTACTATCTTCAGTGGCAAGGCTCGTAGCGCCTTTCTGTCAATTTTACCAGAAGTCAGGCGCGGCATCTCTTGCAGTGCTTCAAAATGGCTTGGCACCATGTAAGGGGGAAGGGTTTCGGCCAATGCGGCACGCAAATCCGTTAATATTGGGACAGATTTATCTTCGGTAATCAGGTAAGCAATCAAACGTTCGATGTCGTCATCTTTGCGCAGAATAACCGCTGCGGTGCCAATATTTGGCTGTTGACAGAGCGTAGCTTCGATTTCACCAAGTTCGACTCTGAAACCACGAATCTTGACTTGGTCATCAGTTCTGCCAAGGCATTGTACGTTCCCAGCCTCGTCAATTCGCGCAAGGTCGCCAGTACGATAGAGCCTTTTATCATGCAGGCCGATGGTAAATGGGTTACTAATAAATTTTTCAGCTGTCAGGTCTGGTCGCCCGAGATAGCCCATGGCTACGCCTGGGCCGCTGATACATAATTCGCCAGTTTCTCCGCGCGGCAATAAACGCAAGCTGTGCGTTGGTTCCGGGTCTATAACAAGTAGTACATAATTAGGTAAAGGGCGACCAATGGTAACTTGTTCGCCTGCATGTAATTCGGCTAAACTGGCTGAGACGGTTGCTTCAGTTGGCCCATAAGTGTTGAATAGTTTGCGCTCTGACCTGGCCCAGCGGTTAGCCAATGTTTCTGGACAAGCTTCGCCGCCGAGATTGATAATTCGAAGATTTGGTAAGTCTTTACTAAATAATGCCAGAAGGGTTGGCACTGCGTGAAGTACCGTAATCTGATGCTCAATTAAAGCAAGCGGCAGCGCTTCAGGGTCGGTAGCGATTTCTTTTGGTGCGATCCAAAGTGTCGCACCAACTAAATAACTAATCCAAATTTCTTCAAATGACATGTCAAACGCAACAGAAAAGCCTTGGTAAACACGATCAGATTTCTGAATGCCAAGCTGACTATTTTCACTGCGTAAAAAGTGGCAAATTGCGCCTTGATTGATCTGAATGCCTTTTGGTTTTCCAGTGGAGCCAGAAGTGTAAATCACATAGGCGGGGTGTTCTGGCAATAAGCCACTACGCCTAGTTCGCGGTGCTTGGGTTGGCAAAAACAATTGCTCTGCAACCCAGCTTTTAGCAGATAACTCTTGTAATTTTGGTAAAAAAGCATCACAACTAACCAGGCCTGCGGCATTTGCGTCACTTAAGCAGATTTCAATACGATCAATTGGTGTGTCCGCATCAAAAGGTAACCAGGCAGCACCTGCTTTTGCAATGCTAAGTTGCATCACCAATAGATTTATTCCACGTGGTAGCCACAATCCAACAATCTGTCCAGGCAGAATACCATCTTCTATAAGTCTAGAAGCTGCAATATCACTCAGCTCATTTAGTTGACTGTAGCTAACTGAGCGTTCTTCAAAAATAAGCGCAGTGTGTTGCGGATGAAGTTTAGCTGACGCTTCAAAAATGTCGGCGAGTGTTTCTGTGCGAATCAAGTCGGCTCGAATAGGGCCAAATAGAAGGCTGGATGTAGCGTCAATTATATTGGGTGTAGACATGGCTTTTCTGTTGTTAATTTGCGGGTTATTCAAGCAACTGTAAGATTGGCATTATAGTTTAAGCAAGCATAAATTTGTACGGATGCATTTTTAGTTCAATATATGTATTTTGCGACTAGATAATTTTTGAGCTGAAAGCTTATGCATTGTCCTGTTATTTAGTGTTGTAGCGCTTGCCGAAAAAGGCTATTTAAGCAATAATTTAACCTTTGTAAAAAAGCGGTTTAAAACTCACTTTTTTAAGAATTCAATCAAGGTTTCATACGATATTCTATAAGACATCATTGTAAGTAGTTGATAGCTTATTAATTAAATCGTTGAAGCCTCAGCTAATCATTAGGGAGCAAAACTATGGCAACACGTAAAGACCTAGCCAACGCAATCCGTGCGTTATCTATGGATGCGGTACAGAAAGCTAACTCTGGTCACCCAGGCGCGCCTATGGGCATGGCAGAAATTGCTGAAGAGCTTTGGAATCACCATTTAAGCCATAATCCAAAAAATCCTGAGTGGGCAAACCGCGATCGTTTTGTACTATCTAATGGTCACGGTTCAATGTTGATCTATTCATTGCTACACCTGACAGGTTATGCATTGCCAATGGACGAAATCAAAACATTCCGTCAATTACATTCAAAATGTGCTGGTCACCCAGAATATGGCTATGCGCCAGGCATCGAAACAACGACTGGCCCATTAGGTCAAGGTATTGCTAATGGTGTTGGTTTTGCAATGGCTGAAAAATTATTAGCTAGCCAATTCAACAAGCCAGGCCATCATGTTGTGGATCACAACACTTACGTGTTCTTAGGCGATGGTTGCATGATGGAAGGCGTTTCTCACGAAGCTTGTGCGCTAGCTGGCACTTGGGGCTTGGGTAAATTAACAGCATTCTGGGATGACAACGGTATTTCTATCGATGGTCACATTGAAGGCTGGTATACAGATGATACCGCTAAACGTTTTGAATCATACGGTTGGCATGTGGTATCAGTAGATGGCCATGATGTTGCTGCTATCGGCGCTGCAATTGCCGCTGCTAAATTAGTGACAGACAAACCATCATTGATTTGCTGTAAAACAGTCATCGGTATGGGTTCACCAAACAAATCTGGTTCACATGATTGCCACGGTTCTGCATTAGGTTTAGAAGAAGTTGCAGCTACACGCGCTAACATCGGCTGGCCGCATGAGCCATTTGTAATTCCAGCAGATGTTTATGCTGGTTGGGATGCAACCGAAAAAGGCGCAGTTGCTGAAGCGGCTTGGGATGCTCAGTTTGCAGCGTATGCATTAGCTTATCCAGCTGAAGCAGCAGAATTTAAACGCCGTACTACTGGCGAATTGCCAGCTAACTGGAAAGAAGCCACTGATGCAATCATCGCGGCAACTAACGAAAAAGCTGAAACAGTTGCAACACGTAAAGCTTCACAAAACATTATTGGTGCATTAGCGCCATTATTGCCTGAGTTCTTAGGTGGTTCAGCTGACTTAACTGGCTCTAACTTAACTTCATGCAGCAGCTTTGTGCATGTTGATGCTAAAAAACCAGGTAACTACATTTCATACGGCGTACGTGAATTTGGTATGTTTGCAATTATGAACGGTATGGCATTGCACGGTGGTTTAATACCATTCGGCGGCACATTTCACATGTTCTCTGACTACGCTAAGAGCGCATTGCGTATGGCAGCATTGATGAAACAGCGCACTATTGCTGTATTGACGCATGATTCTATCGGTCAAGGTGAAGATGGTCCTACGCATCAACCAATCGAAAATACTTCTGGTTTACGTTTAATTCCTAATATGGATGTATGGCGTCCAGGCAATTCAACTGAAACTGCAGTGGCTTGGGTGTCAGCAGTAGAGCGTAAAAATGGTCCATCTAGCCTAGTATTAAGCCGTCAGAACGTGTCTGGTATGAAGCATGATGTGGCTCAGTTTGCTCTAATGCGCAAAGGTGGTTACGTGTTGTCTGACGTGGCTGGTAAAGCAGATGCTATTATTATTGCTAATGGTTCAGAACTTGAATTAGCGGTTAAAGCAGCCGCTGAATTGAATGCAGCGGGTACTAAAGTGCGCGTAGTTTCAATGCCATCAACCAATGTATTTGACCGTCAAGATAAAGCTTACAAAGACAGCGTATTGACTCCAGGCGTAGTGCGCGTGGCTGTTGAAGCTGGTGTAACTGACTTCTGGCGCAAATATGTAGGTTTGGAAGGCGGCGTTGTTGGTATTGATACATTCGGTGAATCTGCACCAGGCAATGTGTTGTTGAAACACTTTGGTTTCACTGTTGAAAATGTAGTCGCTACTGTTAAATCGGTGCTTTAATATTGATTGAATTGTAGCAACATAAAGAGCCTCGATTGAGGCTCTTTATGTTTGTAGCGTTGCATAAGCTTAACTTTATACTTAAGTTAATAAAAATTTACAGCACAGAAAAATCACTTAGCTAGTTGTTACGGTAAAATGACAATTAATGAAGTATTTTGAAGCGTATTAAACATTTAACTTATCTAAATAATATTAGTAACATTCACATTTACGGGAAATTAACATGGCAATTCGAGTCGCAATTAATGGTTATGGTCGTATTGGACGCATGGTTTTACGTGCTTTGTATGAATCTGGTCGCAAAGATATTGAGATTATTGCAATTAACAGTGCAGATGGCGATGCTGAAAGCAATGCACATTTAACACGTTATGATAGTGCACATGGTAAGTTTCCGTTTGAAGTGGGTGTAGATGGCGATGATATGATCATCCAAAGCCATAAAATTAAAACCTTTGCTACGCGTAATCCTGCTGAATTGCCATGGGGTGATTTAGCGATTGATATTGTGTTTGAATGTACTGGTGCTTTTAATAGTAAAGCTAAAGCGCAGGCGCATATTAATGCAGGCGCTAAAAAAGTATTGTTGTCAGCGCCGGGTGATAAAGATATTGATGCAACCGTTGTTTATGGCGTTAATCATCAAGTAATTAAAGCAAACCACACGGTGGTTTCTAACGCTTCTTGTACCACCAATGGTTTAGCACCAATGATTCAGCCCTTGCACGAAAAAATCGGCGTGGTGAATGGTCTGATGAATACTATTCATTCATATACCAATGACCAAGTGCTGACAGATTCACATCACTCAGATATGCGTCGTGCACGTTCTGCCACAACCTCAATGATTCCAACCAAAACAGGTGCAGCAGCAGCAGTGGGTTTAGTGTTACCTGAGCTAAACGGCAAGTTAGATGGTTTCGCCATTCGCGTGCCAACCATCAATGTCTCTTTGGTTGATTTAACGTTTACTGCAGCGCGCCCAACCAGCAAAGAAGAAATTAACCACATCATGCATGAGGCCGCTAATTCTGGTCCGCTAAAAGGTATTTTGTCATATAACGAAGCGCCATTAGTTTCAGTGGATTATAACCATACCGCTTTCTCGTCTAATTTTGATGCAACGCTGACTAAAGTCACTAAAGATGGTTTGTTAGTTAAAGTCTGTGCTTGGTACGACAACGAGTGGGGCTTTAGCTGCCGTATGTTAGATAACGCTGTGGCGATGATGGCGGCCAAGTAATTGCTGTAGTTATTGAAATAGGAATAGATGGATGATTACGCTTAAAGATATTAGTAGCAATCGTAGAATTGGCTCAATAAGTTACGCTCAACTACAGTTTCTTGCGGATGAGCTAGAAGGGCAGCATAAGAATAACCAAGACTACCGCATTAATCGAGCGGCACTCAGTGCACTTAAAGAGCGTGGTGCAGATGCTGCTTTAATCGACATTATCGAGAAGGCCATGGGTAATCAAGATGAAATCGAGTTTTATTGGATTAAATCTTAACCGCATATAAGCAAAAAGACTCTTCAAGAAAAGGCATTGGCGATGAACGTAATTAAAATGACGGATTTAGATTTAAGCGGCAAACGCGTATTTATTCGCGCTGATCTTAATGTGCCAGTGGCGGATGGCAAAGTGACATCTGATGCACGTATTACTGCTTCTATGGCAACGATTGATTTTGCGCTAAAAGCAGGTGCAAAAGTCATGGTAACTTCGCATCTAGGTCGTCCTGATGAGGGTATTTATTCTGCAGAGAACTCACTCCAGCCTGTGGTTGATGTGATTTCGGCCAAACTAAATACTAAAGTTCGCCTGATCAAAGATTGGGTGGATGGTGGTTTTGAAGTAGCTGTTGGTGAACTTGTGGTGTTGGAGAATTGCCGATTTAACAAAGGTGAAAAAAAGAACACCGACGAGTTGTCACAAAAGTATGCAAAACTCTGCGATATATTTGTGATGGATGCTTTTGGCACTGCGCACCGTGCAGAAGCTTCAACATACGGCGTGGCTAAGTTTGCACCAATCGCTGCTGCTGGTATTTTGTTGGTGAATGAATTAGAAGCACTCACCAAAGCGTTATTGAGCCCAGCGCGCCCAATGGTTGCAATTGTGGGTGGTAGTAAAGTTTCTACTAAGCTAACAGTGCTAGAAAGTCTGTCAGATAAAGTCGATCAAATGGTGGTTGGAGGAGGTATTGCGAATACCTTTTTAAAAGCAGCAGGTTTTGAAGTTGGCAAATCGCTTTGTGAAGATGATTTAGTGCCAGTTGCACGCACTTTAATGGAAAAAATGGCTCAAAGAGGTGCAGCGGTACCGATTGCAGTAGATGTTGTTTGCGCTAAAAAGTTTGATGCAAATGAGACCGCAGTCAAGAAAGACGTGGCTGCTGTGGCAGTTGACGATATGATTTTTGATATTGGCGCGAAATCTGCTAATGAAATAGCAGAGATCATTAAAAATGCAGGCACTGTTGTATGGAATGGTCCTGTAGGGGTTTTTGAGTTTGATCAATTTGGTGAGGGTACAAAAACCATTGCTAATGCTATTGCAAACACAAAGGCATTTACATTGGCTGGCGGCGGTGACACGATTGCCGCCATTCAAAAATATGGGATTGAAAACAAGATTGATTACATTTCAACCGCAGGTGGTGCATTTTTAGAGTTTTTAGAAGGCAAGAAACTGCCAGCTGTTGAGATTTTAGAATTACGCGCGAAAAATTAATAGCCTACACTTTGGCTCTTTAAAATGAGGCTTTTGGCCCATTTTTATTTGTAGCTAAAATAGATAAATGAAAGAAAAAGGGTTTTAGATTGACCTTACGTAAAACAAAAATTGTTGCAACATTAGGCCCTTCATCAAGCAGTGAAGAGATGCTGGCGCGCATGATTACCGCAGGCGTGAACGTCGTGCGACTGAATTTTTCACATGGCAGTGCTGAAGATCATATTAAGCGGGCAGAAATAGTCCGTGCAATTGCGGCTAAATTGAACCGGCCAATTGGCGTGTTATGTGATTTACAAGGCCCTAAAATTCGCATTGGTAAATTTGAGTTAGGTAAAATTATCTTAAAAATGGGTGATTTATTTGTACTGGATGCCGATTGCGAATTGGGTAATCAAGATCATGTAGGCTTGGATTATAAAACCTTGCCGCAAGAGGTAAAGGAAGGTGTAGTTTTATTGTTGGATGATGGTCGTATTACCATGCAAGTTGATCGAGTGAAAGGCAATCAAATTCATTGTGTAGTGTTAAGTGGCGGTATTCTCAGTAATAATAAAGGCATCAATCGCCAAGGTGGTGGTTTATCTGCTGATGCACTTACTAAGAAAGATCGGGAAGATATTCTTACTGCGGTCAAGCTTGAGGCCGACTATATTGCAATCTCATTTCCAAAATCAGCCGCTGATGTTGAGCTTGCACGTAGCTTAATTAAAAAAGCAGGAGGCACTGCAAGTATTATTGCCAAAATCGAGCGCGCAGAGGCGATTGAGAACCTAGAGTCGATTATCGAAGCGTCTGATGCCATTATGGTGGCACGTGGTGATTTGGGTGTTGAAGTCGGCGACGCTGCAGTGCCAGGCTTACAAAAACGTATGATTCGCATGGCTCGCACACAGAATAAATTAGTGATTACGGCTACGCAAATGATGGAGTCGATGATTAGCTGCCCAATTCCAACACGTGCAGAAGTATCTGATGTTGCTAATGCTGTCTTAGATGGTACCGATGCAGTCATGTTATCTGCTGAAACAGCGGCTGGTCAATACCCATTAGAAACTGTGCAAGCGGTGCATCGCGTAGTGATGGAGGCCGAAAAAGAATATCTTAGCCAATATCATGCACAGAAGTCAGATGAAGTGTTTGTTCGTACTGATGAAACCATTGCTGCTGCGGCAATCTATACCGCTAAACACTTTAAAGTAAAGGCTATTGCGGCATTAACGCAATCTGGTAATGCTGCGCAATGGCTATCACGCGCGGATGCTGAAGTGCCTATTTACGCATTATCTCCAGATAAATATGCGCGCAGAAAGCTCACCTTACATCGTGGTGTTTATCCTTATCCAATTAGTCAAGACAACAAAAATAAGGACGAGGTTTTACAGGAAATGGAGCAAGTTTTACTACAACAAGAAGTTGTGAACCCAAACGATTTGGTGTTGCTCACATTTGGTGAGCCCATTGGCACTCCTGGCGGTACTAATACACTCAAGATCGTTAAGATAGGTGCTATTAAGCAGGGATAAGTTAGTGTGAATTGCGTTAAAAATGGCTAAAACTGAAACAGGCCTTTATAATGAATTCCTTGTATTTTAGCCCGCTAACTCTAGAGTTAAACACTATGAACACACCGTTATTAGAAACCAGCATTCAAAGTTTAAAGCGTATACATCAAGGCAAAGTGCGTGATATTTACGATATTGATGCTGATACGATGCTGCTGGTTAGTACAGATAGGTTATCAGCGTTTGATGTGATATTGCCTACAGGCATTGCTAATAAAGGCGCTATGTTGACGCAGATGGCCAATTTTTGGTTCGAAAAACTTAAAGATATCGTGCCTAATCATTTGACTGGTATTGACCCGAATAGCGTGGTTAAAAATCCTGAAGAGCAAGCGCAATTAGGTGTTGGAAATTTAAGCCGGGCAGTTGTGGTAAAAAAGCTCAAAGCGTTACCGATAGAGGCTATTGTTCGAGGATATTTAGTCGGCAGTGGTTGGAAAGAATACCAAGCTAAAGGTACGGTCTGTGGTATTCAATTGCCAAAGGGCTTACAAGAAGCCTCAAAATTGCCAACCCCAATTTTCACTCCTTCAAGCAAAGCCGCAGTAGGCGAGCATGATGAGAACATTAGCTTGCAGCAATGTGCAGATTTAATTGGAAGTAACATGGCTGAGCAAGTGGCAAAGGTTGCTATTGCCTTATACAAGCAAGCTGCAGAGTATGCGATTACTCGCGGCATTATCATTGCAGATACAAAATTTGAGTTTGGTTTAGATACTAACGGTGTGCTTCATGTGATGGATGAAGTGTTAACGCCAGATTCATCACGTTTTTGGCCTGCAGATAGCTATGCGGTTGGCAGTAATCCGCCAAGTTACGATAAACAGTTTGTACGTGACTGGCTAGAAAGCACTGGATGGAATAAAACAGCACCAGCTCCAGCATTGCCAGCGGACGTAGCGCAGAAAACGAGCGAAAAATATATGGAAGCATTTGAACGATTGACTGGTCGCCCACTGATAGCTTAAGTCGCTTGCTTAATTTTCAGTCTAAAAATAAGTCGTGCAAATAACATGATTGATAAGCTAAAGTCATTTACTAAACATCTCAAACAAGAGTTTGAAGTTTACCGACTGGTGCTTAAGCATCCACAAACGCCATGGCTAGCTAAAGTTCTTTTAGGTCTAGCCATTGGCTATTTACTGCTACCTTTTGATCTGATTCCAGACTTTATTCCGGTGTTTGGCCAACTTGATGACGTGGTGATTATTCCAGTTTTAGTCTACATTGCATTGCTATTTATTCCTAAAGAAGTCATACAAACTTGCCGCGAACAAGTACAAGTAAACCAAAGTTAACATTCAGTAGTTAGCTGCTAGTATTTTTTTACTATTATCTTGTGCGATGCTTGCTATAATTGCGGCTCAAAATTAACCATATTTTTATTATTTAGGAATTAGCAATGTCATTAAACCAAGTGCCAACCGGTAAAGATGTGCCAAATGACTTTAACGTCATCATTGAAATCCCGATGCAGGGTGATCCTGTTAAGTATGAAGTGGACAAAGAAAGCGGCGCGATTTTTGTAGACCGTTTTATGGGTACAGCGATGCAATATCCAACCAACTACGGTTATGTGCCACATACATTGGCTGACGATGGCGACCCTGTTGATGTGCTTGTAATGACGCCAGTACCACTGATTCCAGGTGTAGTAGTGCGCTGCCGCCCATTAGGTGTGTTGATGATGGAAGACGAAGCTGGCATGGATGCCAAAGTGCTTGCTGTGCCGGTCGAAAAAGTTTGTGGTTTATATGGTCATTTGAAATCACATACTGATGTTTCAGAGTGGCGCTTAAATATGATTGCTCACTTCTTTGAGCATTACAAAGATTTAGATAAAGGCAAGTGGGTAAAGATCAATGGTTGGGGTGATATTGAGCAAGCCAAAAAAGAAATTCTTGAAGGTGTAGAAAACTATAATAATGCAAAAGTAAAACCAGCATTTTAAGTGAGCTTGAATTTTAAGTTGGCTTAGAGATTAATCGCTATGTGCAAAAAGGCAGCTTTCGCTGCCTTTTTGCTATCTATCGCTACCCAAAATAGTCATTTTATGATAGTTTTAATCGCCAGCTTATGCCGCAGCAACGCCAAATAAACTACCAACACCAGCCGTAATAGCCATTGCTAGCGCACCCAAAAATGCCACACGCATCATACCAAGCCATATTTTGGCACCACCCACTTTAGCCGCTAAAGCTCCTAATCCAGCTAAAAACAAAAGCGACATTCCTCCGACGTAAGGTACGATAAGCGCAACAGGTGCAAGTAAAACGACTAATAAAGGTAAGGCGGCGCCTACCGAAAAAGTGCTTGCAGAAGCCATTGCAGCCTGAATAGGGCGTGCATTGAGTGTTTCTGTAATGCCTAGTTCATCCCGCGCGTGTGCGCTAAGTGCATCGTGTGCAGTGAACTGCACCGCCACTTGATGTGCCAACGCCGGCGTTAAGCCTCGCTGAATATAAATATTAGTCAGCTCTAAAAGCTCATGATCTTTATCTGTTTCAAGTTCTAGACGCTCTCGTGCTAAATCTGCATTTTCGGTATCAGCTTGCGAACTAACTGAAACATATTCACCAGCGGCCATTGCCATGGTGCCAGAAACTAAGCCAGCCACACCCGTTAGTAGAATAGTGCTATGCGCTGCATGTGCAGAGGCAATCCCAATCACTAAGCTAGCTGTTGATACCAGCCCATCGTTAGCGCCAAGCACCGCAGCGCGCAACCAACCTATGTGATGTGTACGATGAAATTCAGAGTGCTTCAATATATGTAGCTCCTAGTTTGTCAGTTGCTTAATCTGGTTAAATGAGTCTGAGCGGATTAAAATTCACTGAATATTATCGGGTACTTAATTCAGTGTTTATAGCTAATTTTTATAATTTCATTTCAACTATTATGTATTTAAAGAGGCGACCTAAGCCGCCTTTTTAATCACAATTACATCAATTTACATGTGTAGTAATGGCACTATTAACAGCGCCACTATGTTGATGATTTTAATCAATGGATTTACCGCTGGGCCAGCAGTATCTTTGTAAGGGTCGCCTACGGTATCGCCTGTAACGGCGGCTTTATGCGCCTCTGAACCTTTGCCACCGTGATTGCCATCCTCAATATACTTTTTGGCATTATCCCAAGCACCGCCACCAGTACACATTGAAATGGCGACGAATAAACCAGTCACAATCGTCCCCATTAACATGCCACCTAATGCCACCGGGCCAAGTAATAAACCAACTGCAACGGGTACTACGACAGGCAATAACGAAGGAATCATCATTTCTTTAATGGCAGCTGTAGTGAGCATATCAACCGCTTTACCGTACTCTGGTTTAGCCGTACCTTCCATAATACCTTTGATTTCTCTGAACTGGCGGCGCACTTCTTCAACCACTGATCCAGCTGCGCGGCCTACGGCTTCCATCGCCATTGCTGCGAACAGAAATGGAATTAAACCGCCGATAAACAGGCCGATAATCACCATTGGGTCGCTTAAATCAAATTTAGCAACGATGCCTGCACCTTCAAGCTTGTGTGTGTAATCGGCAAACAAAACTAAAGCTGCTAATCCTGCTGAACCAATCGCATAGCCTTTGGTAACGGCTTTAGTGGTATTGCCGACAGCATCTAATGGATCAGTGACATCACGAACTTCTTTAGGTAAGCCAGCCATTTCAGCGATACCACCAGCGTTATCGGTAATTGGGCCGTAAGCATCTAAAGCGACCACGATTCCAGCCATACTCAGCATAGACGTTGCCGCGATTGCTACACCATACAATCCGCCCAAGTGATGCGATACAAAAATGGCCAAACATACTGATAACACGGGCCAAGCGGTTGATTTCATTGAAATGCCAATCCCGGCAATAATGTTGGTGGCATGGCCTGTAGTAGACGCTTGCGCGATGTGTTTTACTGGGGCGTAATCTGTGCCCGTGTAATATTCAGTAATCCACACCAATGCCGCTGTCAGCACTAAACCTACTGCGCAAGAGCCAAATAGCTGGTTGGTAGAAATCGCAAGATTACCTGCCATTAAGCCTTCAGGGAACATTTTCATCGTGACAAAGTAGAATGCCACGAGTGATAATGTGCCGGCAACGGCTAAGCCTTTGTATAAAGCGGGCATTACATTTTTCATGCCGGGTGAGGCTTTAACAAAAAAGCAGCCCACAATAGAAGCGACGATAGAAACCGCAGCTAACATCAGTGGGTATAAAATGCCATTAGTACCTGCGTTGGTGAGTAATAAGCTACCTAAAACCATTGTAGCGATTAAGGTCACCGCATAAGTCTCGAATAAGTCAGCCGCCATACCTGCACAGTCACCGACGTTATCACCTACATTATCTGCAATCACTGCTGGGTTGCGTGGGTCATCTTCAGGAATGCCAGCTTCCACTTTACCCACAAGGTCGGCACCTACGTCTGCCCCTTTGGTAAAAATGCCGCCACCTAAACGTGCGAAGATGGAGATGAGAGAGGAGCCGAATGCTAAGCCAATAAGTGGATTGAGGTCAGTTGCATTTTCACCGCCTAAGAACCAGTAAAAACCAGCTACACCTAGCAAACCTAGTCCTACCACCAGCATTCCCGTAATTGCACCACCTTTAAATGCAACATCCAGTGCGGGGGCAATGCCGCCAGTGGCTGCTTGTGCTGTACGCACATTGGCTTTCACTGAAACATTCATACCAATAAAGCCACAAGCGCCAGATAATACGGCACCGATTACAAAGCCTAATGCAGTTTTAGGACCTAAAAATATAGCGATTAAAATAGCGAGGACAACACCAACGATGGTGATGGCTTTGTATTGGCGAGCCAAATAAGCGGCGGCCCCTTGTTGAATAGCGCTTGCAATCTCTTGCATGCGTGCGTTGCCGGCGGGCAGGCCTGAAATCCATTTACTCATTATTACGCCATATAACACTGCTAAAACAGCAGCTCCGATGGCAATCATTATTGCAACTGACATGACTTCTCCCTATCTAAATTTTTATAAAATCTGCGCTACCAGTACGTAAAATTTTACGTTTTAAAGCCGGTGCGTAGATTTAACATTGAAATGCAACGTTAAAATAAAACTAGCGTGAACTGAAACCAAAAACAAATACAAAGTATTAAACAAGCCGCGAACAATATCTAATGTGATTTCTTTAGAGACTAAATTCCCCTTGATTGTTATTTAAAAGTATTAAATATGCTGTTGAAATATATTGAATTATGTAAATACTTTGTAACAACAAATTCATTATTGCACTATTAGGCTGCGCTAACAACTGTTTGTACCACATCGCTTAGCGCTGATTAACCTAAGCTAATTGCGGCGTAACAACAGATAATTATTAAAGATTAGTTTTTCAATTAGCTTTTGTCGCTAATCTAGCCAGAGCGTCACCAAGTGGCGTGCCCGTTAACTTGGTAGCAAGACTATTCAAGTCTATTGCCGCTTGCAAGCTTAGTTTTCTAATGACTTTTGGCTTAGCTTGTGGGGTAGATATTACTTGCACTTTCACTCGAATTGAAGTAACTTCACAATCTTGCTTTTCTAGCTTAATCAACAAGCTAGGCATAAAAAGCTTAATTTTTGCGGCAACTGCGTTGTTGTGCGCAAATATGGTGAATTGTTGGTTTTTAATAGCGATTGCATGGCTAAAACTAGCCAAGTTATCAGGTGCAATCATCTCCCAAATAGTTTGCGCAGCTTGAGCTTCTTTAGTATGTGCATTTAATGCAACAAGCTCAGGTTGTTTTAGTAATGAATTAAACTGGCGCATGGGAACTGGTTTTGAACGTGCTGCTGTAGAAGCTGGCGGTAGTTAGGAATACTATGAATATCATATTTGTCTCAAATAGTATGGCGAAAGCGAAAACGTTAACAGTGCTGCAAGTGGGTATGATAGCGCTCGCACTCATTCTATTGCCAGTTTTCATTACATTAATGTTAATTGTGCCACAGGAATCCGCCTTGCAACAGGAGGTTAAGTCTTTGATTCCTCCACAGTTGAAGTTTTCATTTAACAATTCACAAAAACATCTGGATGCTTATGCGGTACAGTTGGGTGAAATGCAAGCACGTATCATGCGTTTAGACGCGCAAAGTGAGCGACTATCTAAGCTGGCTGGTGAAATGCCAGTCCCGCGTGACAACGCGACAGCTCCGAAGAAGGCTTCAGCAACCGCCAAAGCCTTGCCAGCAGGCCAAGGCGGCCCGTTGGTGCGCAGTTCACCATTGTCTGAGGCTGATTTGCAAAAGTATATTGGTGAATTAATGGCAAAAATCGAGTTTGATACTGATCATCTCAGCAGCCTTGAAGCTAAATTGTTACAACAAAGCGTATTAAAAGATACGCTACCAAATAGTAGCCCAGTCGAAGTGGACTTTAATTCGTCTAGCTTTGGCTGGCGTATAGATCCTTTTAACGGTGAAAAAGCTTTTCACGAAGGCCTGGATTTTCCTGCAGCAACCGGTACGCCGATTTATGCAGCAGCAGGCGGTATCGTGTCGTTTGCTGAGCAAACGTCTGATTATGGTAAACTTGTCAAAATTGATCATGGCTTTGGACTGGAAACACGTTATGCACACAGCTCGAAATTATTGGTTAAAGTGGGTGAGCGTGTAGAAAAAGGTCAGGAAATAGCCGAAGTAGGTAGTACAGGACGATCTACTGGGCCGCATTTGCATTATGAAATTCGCTTGGATGGTAACGCGCTAGACCCAAGGCGGTATCTTAAGGTCAGTAGCTAATGTGTTGCTGGAGATTGAATTTTGGAAAGTATGCCTCATTTAGAAAACATGAACCGTAAGATTCAAGATTTATAATAAAAATGAACAAACATAAGCGCCCATTCAGAAAATCAAAAAATTAAAGTATCAACTTAAAAATCACATTCACCTAACTCAATAGTCTTTTATCCTTTAAGCGGAAAGTCACTCATTTCATGATATCCACGTTGTTCAAAAAATTATTCGGTAGCCGTAACGATAGGCTTGTTAAGCAATATGCGCAAAAAGTACAACAAATCAATGCGCTAGAGCCAGAAATGCAGGCTTTATCCGACGAAGCACTTCAAGCTAAAACGGCAGAATTTAAACAACGTTACGCCAATGGCGAGGCTTTGGATCAGCTCTTGCCAGAAGCTTTTGCGGTAGTGCGCGAAGGCGGTAAACGTGCGCTCGGTATGCGCCATTTTGATGTGCAAATGATAGGTGGTATGGTACTCAACGCTGGCAAGATTGGTGAAATGCGTACTGGTGAAGGTAAAACGTTGGTAGCTACGCTACCCGTTTACTTGAATGCGCTGACAGGTAAGGGTGTTCATGTAGTGACAGTGAATGACTATCTTGCCAAACGCGATGCTGAATGGATGGGTAAGCTTTACAATTTTTTAGGCTTGAGTATCGGTATTAACTTATCGCAAATGCCAACAGACGTCAAGCGTCAAGCTTACGCCGCAGACATTACTTACGGCACGAATAACGAATATGGTTTCGATTATCTGCGCGACAACATGGTGCACAGCCGTGAAGAGCGCGTACAACGTGGCTTGAGCTATGCGCTGATTGATGAAGTGGATTCGATTCTAATCGATGAAGCGCGTACGCCGTTGATTATCTCAGGCCAAGCGGATGACAGCATCGCGCTATATAACCAGATCAATGCCGTTGCTGCAAAACTAGTCGCGCAAACTGAAGAAGAAGGTGCGGGTGACTTTTGGGTCGATGAAAAAGGTCAAAATGTAGTCATGTCTGAGCAAGGCCATGAGCATGCAGAAGATCTACTCACAGAATCTGGCTTGTTACCTATAGGGTCAAGCTTGTACGAAGCCGCTAACATTACATTGGTACATCATTTGTACGCTTCATTGCGTGCGCGCAACTTGTATCATAGAGATCAACATTACGTGGTGCGTGATGGTGAAGTGACTATTGTGGATGAAATCAATGGCCGTATGATGCCTGGGCGCCGCTGGTCAGACGGTTTGCATCAAGCGGTTGAAGCTAAAGAGGGTGTTGAGATACAAAAAGAAAACCAAACACTTGCTTCAATTACGTTCCAGAATTACTTCCGTATGTATGCCAAATTGTCTGGCATGACAGGTACTGCAGATACCGAAGCCTATGAATTTAATCAGATTTACAATCTAGAAACAGTGGTTATCCCAACGCATCGTCCTATGTTGCGTAAAGACAATATGGATAAGGTCTACCGTACTGCACAAGAGAAATATGCCGCGGTTATCCTGGATATTAAAGACTGCCAAAGTCGCGGTCAGCCTGTGTTAGTCGGTACAACTTCTATTGAAAATTCAGAACTGATCTCTAATTTATTGAACGCAGAAAAATTAGAACACCAAGTGCTTAATGCCAAACAACATGAGCGTGAAGCGCATATTATTGCCCAGGCTGGCCGCCCAGGGGTGATTACCATAGCGACGAATATGGCTGGTCGCGGTACCGATATTGTTTTAGGCGGCAACCCAGAGTCTGATATTGAAGTGGTTAAAGAAGATGCAACGCTGAGCGAAGCAGAAAAAGAAACTCGTACTGCGGCTATTAAAACTGAATGGCAGCAACGCCATGATGCAGTTTTAGCAGCGGGTGGCTTGCATATTGCAGGTACTGAGCGCCATGAGTCACGCCGTGTAGATAACCAGTTACGTGGCCGTTCTGGCCGTCAAGGTGATGCCGGGTCAAGCCGTTTTTATCTCTCTTTAGAAGACCAATTGCTACGCATTTTTGCTTCTGACCGCGTTTCAGCGATTATGGAAAAACTTAATATGCCAGATGGTGAGGCGATTGAGCACCCATGGGTGACGCGTGCAATTGAAAATGCACAACGTAAAGTTGAAGGCCGTAACTTTGATATTCGTAAACAATTGCTCGAATATGATGATGTAGCCAACGATCAACGTAAAGTAATTTACGAACAGCGTAATGAGTTGTTAGAAGCTTTAGATGTCGGTGACACTATTCAAGCCATGCGTGAAGATGTCCTTATTAGTTTGATTGCGACACATATTCCACCAAATAGTGTTGAAGAGTTATGGGATGTGCCAAGTTTAGAAAGAGAACTTAAAGCGGAAGCTGGTATAGAAATTCCGTTACAGAAAATGTTAGAAGACAATCCTGATCTGCATGAAGAAACTTTGCGCGAGCGTATTCTTGAAACGGCAGAAAGTGTATATGTCGCTAAAGAAGATCAGGCAAGCGCAGAAATCATGCGTCAATTTGAGCGTTCTGTGATGTTGCAAAGCTTAGATAATCATTGGCGTGAACATTTAGCTGCACTTGATCATTTGCGCCAAGGTATTCATTTACGCTCTTACGCGCAAAAAAATCCTAAGCAAGAATATAAGCGCGAAGCATTTGAGTTGTTTGAAGGATTGTTAAACTCAGTGAAAAGTGAAGTTACCAAAGTGACTATGTTGGTGCAAGTGAAAACTGAAGCTGATGTTGAAGCGGTAGAAAGGCCTGTTGAAGTCGAAAATGTGCAGTATCAACATGCTGATTATGATGAAGCTTTAGCTGTTGCTAGCACGGCAGATGGACAAGAGGCTGTTGCCGGACCATCATCACAACCGATGATACGTGATGGTGTAAAGGTTGGCAGAAATGATGCTTGTCCGTGTGGGTCTGGTAAAAAATACAAGCAATGCCACGGCATTTTAAACTAAGCCGTTATTAAACTTATTAATCGAACGATAGAGCCTTATGTTAGAAAATACGCAAACAGAAATTAAATCCCCTTGCATTAGTGTATGTGCGATGGACGACCTAACAGGCTTGTGCCAAGGTTGTTATCGCACTATCGATGAAATAAAAAGCTGGTGGGATATGAATCAAAATGATCAAAAAAACTTGCTTGTAGCGCTAGAAGAACGGCAGTTGCAGCAAGTGAGTTTCGACTAGTTTACATTTGCTTATTCGTTTGTTTAAGCACTAACGATAAACACCCAATATGATGCCTTGTGCTCGCAGGTCATTTAAAATTTCCAATCCAAATTGAACAATACTTTCTGGTTGTTCATGATTTAATTCATTTGCAACTAAAGTCAGTGCTTGCTGACAAGTGTGTGCGTGGTTTTGTAGTAACTCAATCAATCTGTAAGTCACAGGATTCAACTCAACAAACTTTACGATGTATTCTGCATTTCGATAGACCAAAAGTTGGGTGTTTATTGCCTCTTTTGGTTTGTAGCGGGCTGATATTTTATGTACCGTATAATCGTAACTCAGCAACTGTAGGCTTTGTGTAAACGCTGGTCTATGCGCGAGTAAATCAGCCTTTAGGTCGATGTTTTGTATAGCGCTTACTGTGGCTACATCACTCACATCTACCATAGATGAAACCAATAACTCGATCCATTCATAATGACAAAGACTGGATAAATACAGTGGCAGATTGCCTTCATTCGATAACCTATTGTTGGCTAGATAGCTGACAAACTCCTCAGGAATCTGTCGAAACATTGGGCTATTTGAAGAGTGTTCACCAAAGAATCTGCGCACTAATGCCAGCCAAGCACGTTTGCCCAACACCTTTTGTGCAACTGGAAAGCAAGCTGATACTGATTCAAAAAGATTGTTAAATACAATTTCTTTGTATATGTTCATGTGTTTAGTAGTCACGCATGCTGGACGTGGTTGCTGCGATGGATCGCGGATGTAAGCGCAAAATGCTTGCTGGTAGCGCTGAAAAGAAGGCAACTCGGTTGTCATGCTAGGTTTTTAGCCATGCAATAGAGTGGTTGCTAATGGTTGACTACTCTTACTTTGAAAATCTGCAATCTTGTCTATTTCGTGCATCAATAGCTTTAAAGGAGGTATGTTATTATCGCGTTCTAGTAACGTAGGAAACGCTCCGAAAAGTTGATAGGCCTCCTGCAGCAATGCCCAAACTGGGTCGATTACATCTTCACCATGAGTATCTATCAATAAATCAGGCGTCTGTTGATAATGCCCGGCAACATGGCCATACACAATGCGCTTACTAGGAATGCCACGTAAGAATTTATGGGCATCAAAGCCAAAATTCACGCTGTTAACGTAAATATTATTGATGTCTAAATGCAGCAAACAATCTGCTTCTGTTAACACTGCCTTAGTAAAGGTCAACTCATCCATGCTAGATACTGGCGCTTGCACGTAAAAAGAAGCATTTTCGATCGCAATACGCTGGCCTAGAATATCTTGCGTTTGGCGTATACGTTTCGCAACATAATGCACGGCTTCTTCAGTAAATGGTATCGGTAGTAAGTCATATAGATAGCCTTGTTGACCTTTGTAACCATCGGTAGAGTAGCTTAGGTGTTCTGTATAAAGCGGAATATCATATTCAGCTAGAAACTTTTTTACTTGCTGTAAAAAAGTCGTATTGAGTGGTGCTAAGCCACCCAATGACAAACATAAACCGTGACACACAATAGGATAACGCTCAACAAACCAATCGAGCTGCTGCTTAGCTTTTCCACCAACACCTATCCAGTTCTCAGGCGCTATTTCAATAAAATTAATATTGGCAATCAATTCTTGACCAAAGGAAGCTTGGATTTGGGGAATTAACTCGCGTTTTAACCCCAAACCTACGCCACCAATTTTAGATTCGGTATGGCTAAATGTAGTCATGTCGAACCATTAATAATTTTAATCATAGTGTTGATTAGATGTGTTTATTAAAAGTCTTGATTGTAATTATTTAGCCATCTCTTTTTTCATTTCTGCGCTGCAATTTCCTTCTGTCATTTTCTTGGCACTGCATGCGCCTTCTTTAGATTTCACCATAGGTGCCGCCTTATCCATTGACGCTTTGTCCACCATCTCTTTCTTCATTTCAGCACTGCAAGCACCTTCTTTCATTTTTTCGGCACTACAAGATCCTTCATGTGCTTTTTCTACGGCTGCTTTTTTGGAGGCACCACATTTCCCTGTGCTGCATTTGCCATCTTTCATTTTAGAGCTGGTGTTATCTGCTACTTGATAGCCTGAAGCTAATGTTTTTGCAGAAAATGGACTTTCTGCAGCATTTACAGAAGTTGCAGTGATTGATAATGCGAATGCACCACTGATGGCAAGTGCGATTGTTTTTTGAGTTTTATTCATGGCTAAATCCTTTGTAATTAATTGAAAGTAAAACTAAAAACTGCTGTCATTTGATCGTGTACTTAATGATTTCTAGATTCAATCGCTTGAGTGATTTGAGATTTTGCTTCTGAGTTAAGGTGTATCGTATTGTCATTTTCAGTTTGCTGAATGATTCGTTTTACTGCGGTGTTTAGTAAACGTAATTGTTGATTAAAACGAGTACAAGCATCGCAAATAAAAAGATGAAATTTTAATTTCATCCGGTTTGACGATGATAGAGGGTTATCTAAAGACTGTGAGATGATCTGGCTGGCTTGTTTGCAAGTAAGCATTAATTTCATGTGATTACTCCGCCATCCAATTCGTCTCTAAACATTTCCTTAACCCCATTCTGGCTCTATACAACATCACCCAAGCATTGGTCGCGGTAATATTTAGTTCCTTACAAATATTTTCATTATCTGATTCGTGAACATCGCGCAACATGAATATGGCTGCCAATTTGGCGGGTAGTTTGTTCATGCAAGTATTTAAAACGCTCAGAAACTGCTTTTGTTGAAGTGCATTTTCTGGCATTTCTAAGGTCTGCGGTTTTTCAAGCCAATGGCCACTCTTATCAAAAAAGTCATCCATACTCGTATCAGATGCATCTAAGTCTACTAAATCAGAGATTGGTTGCTCGCGAATTAGTTTGCGTTGCAGATCAATGATTTTATGTTTGAGTATGCCAGTCAACCAGGTACGTGCAGATGAGTCGCCTTCAAAGCTATTATTTTTAATGGCGGCCAGCATGGTTTCTTGAACAGCATCTTCGGCTTGGTGCGGATCGCGTAGCCTTGCTAATGCAAAGCGATATAAATAATCGCCGTGTTCGTTAAGCCAGTCATTTACGTTATGTGACATCAAGTTTATCCAGACTTCTGTTTCAGTAAATTGAGATAAGATTCAGAATCTAATGGTTGATTGTTACGCTGTGCCTGCCAAATGGTTTCGGCCAAACATTCAAGTAAATCATGCTGGGCTAAATGACTATCGTTATATTGTTGTCGTAATTTATCATAAACCTGTGTGATGCCTATGGGTTGGTTGATGCTAATTTGTTCAATCACTGATAAATGTAGGCTTAAGTGTAGGAACGGATTGGTTTCACCCATTTCTGGGAAGTATTGTTGACTCATATAGCGTGCGGGGGAATCTAAAATCACGTGATATTCAGAGTGCATTTGAATCACTTCAACTGCGATTTTTTCTAAGTCAGAAAGTGCTAAATGCTGCTTGAATTTTGCCCATGCATCAAATAAAAACTGTCGAGCTTGGTCACGACTTGGATTATACAAACTCATGGATTACAAAACCTTTTTTTGGTTGTATTTAAGATTAACTTTTTTCTTATTAACCTAGTGCGGCAAATAAGGAAAGCACGGCAGAATGCGGTAGTAATTGATTTTCACCAGCAATGAATGCAATTTCAGCATTACCATAAAAACCTAATAATGGCATGTTGGGCAATTGCTGGGTAATAACTTTTAAATCGCGCTCTATACCATCGTATAAATAAGGGCCTCGACCTAGGCTAGAGAATAATAGCCCAAAGCTTGGTTCAACCCCTAAGTCGCTTTTTAGTTGTTGCGTTGTCAGCATCATATCAGCCTCAGAGGTAATTTTATCGCGCAATCCCCAGCTTATAAATTGCCCTACGTCTAATGGCTGTGCCAGTGTGATGCTGCCACACATTTCATCGCAGGCAACGATGTTAGTCTGCTTATAGTCGCCATTGTTAATGGATTCAGCATTGTTTGCATAGATTGCCATCATTGAATGTAAAGGTGCGCGCTCATCACTTTTACTTTGTGCTTTCCAAGCTTTCTGTAATGAAGCACGCGGCGATTTATTGCTGAGTCGGGTAATGTCAAAACCATTCACACCTTCAATTTCTTGTGGTTTAGTCAATATATGTAGGCCATGTGATGCCTTGGTGGCTATTTTTACACCAGTAAAAAATGCTTCTACCCAGTCTATTTTTTCAACTTTTGCATTCTGCCAGACTGAGAAATGACCTCGACCAATGGCACTGCCAGACACACCGCCAAAACGTGTATTGCCATCACTCAACCAAGTGCTATTAATAGCATTGTGGGCTGTTAATGTGAGTAAAGGTTTGCGGGTGTGATTTAGGCTTGACGGCTGTAGAGAGATTCCGTCACCAAATACCATCACTGCTGCGGCGGGCGTATCAAGTACCCAGTCATCTTCAGTAAATATGCCTGTAGCTGTGCAACCCATAACTAGCATGCAGTTTGCCGCTTTTGCTGCGGCTTTAATTGCGGGTTGTGGATTACTTGCAAATTCGGAGGTTAAGAAAAGTAATACGCTACTGGCAATAGTAATGCCAGCTTTCTGCATTGCTTGAGTAACGGCTTCTGCGGCTAACTCAGGGGTGGCTTGGTTGCCGAGTATGATGCTTGTTGCGACTTGCATTATTGGATTTTCTGGTGGATTGGCGCTAAGTTGTATTCTTTTGCTTTGTACTCACATAAATCTTCAATACTGCACTCAGCACATTTTGGTTTACGCGCAGTACATGTATAACGACCATGTAGTATCAATAAATGATGTGCATCTTGCATAAATTCTGGCGGTATAGTTTTAAGATATTTCATTTCGACTTCTAAAACAGTTTTGCCTGTAGCCAGTTTGATGCGATTGCCTAATCTAAATAAATGGGTATCTACAGCAATCGTTGGTTCACCAAATGCGGTATTCAGTATGACATTTGCTGTTTTACGGCCTACGCCTGGCAAGGCTTCAAGTGCGGCACGTGTATTAGGCACTTGTGATTGATGTTTAGCGATCAACATTTGACAGGTAGCCAGTACATTTTTAGCTTTGGCGTGATACAAGCCTATGGTTTTAATATACTGCTCCAAGCCTAATAGGCCGAGTGCTAAAATACTTTCAGGCGTATTGGCTACGGCGTATAGTTTTTCAGTGGCAAGGTTAACCCCTTTGTCAGTTGCCTGAGCCGATAATATGACTGCAATCAATAGCTCAAACGTGCTGGTATGTCTAAGCTCCGTACTTGGGTTGGGAATAGCAATGCTTAAGCGTTTAAATATTTCAAAACGTTGTTTAGCATTCATAGTTGCCTATATAACCATTTTAATGACTTAATGAAGTTTTTAACGTTGGCGTTGTGGTGCTAGTTTTAGCAGCATTTCTAATTTCAATCCAGTTTCGAATCGCAATGAGAGACCCTAAACCTAAAAATGCGCCAGGCGGCAATACCGCTAATAGCAATCCATGATAGTCCGTGCTGGTCCAAATGAATTGTTTAGCTACCGGGCCAAATACTAAATCTAAGCCTGATAAAATAGTACCTTTACCTACTAACTCACGTATAGCACCAAGTAGACCAAGCACCAGCATCAGGCCTGAACCCATCATAAAGCCATCTAACATGGATGGCACTGTGGTATTTTTAGCGGCAAATGATTCTACTCGCGCGAGTACGATACAGTTCACTACAATCAGCGGAATAAAAATGCCTAGTACTTTGTGTAAAGGGTGTGCAAAGGCATTGATTGACATGTCAATCACGGTAACCAAGGTTGCGATAACCAAGATGAACACAGGCACACGAATTTCACTAGGTACTAATTTACGCACAGGTGATACCGAACCGTTGGCTGCTGCCATTACTAGCGCGGTTGCTAGGCCTAAGCTTAAGCCATTAACTGCACTTGTAGTGACGGCTAATGTTGGACATAAGCCTAATAATTGCACTACGCCAGTGTTTTGCTTCCATAAGCCGTTGATGGTGATTTCTTTATAAATATTGCTCATGATTAATCCTTATTCTTTTGAATTAAGCCTGTGTTTTCAGATACTAAATTTTTTGGATCGGCAAAAAGGGTATCTTTATTCATCTCAAAAAACTGTTCTGCTTTTAAAACTGCTTTCACCACAGCACGTGGCGTAATTGTTGCCCCCACCATGTAATCAAATTTTCCACCGTCTTTCTTCACTTGCCATAGTTTGGCAGGTGTTTTGGCTAAAGATTCATTATTAAACAGCCTTATCCAGTTGCCATGCGCAACATCAATATAATCGCCCAGACCTGGCGTTTCCTTGTGCGTTAATACACGTACACCGCTAATAGAGCCATCAGCACGAATCGCAATCAAGAGTTTAATATCGCCACTATACCCATCGTGCGCAACGGCTTCTAATATAACACCAGCTGTTTTATGGTTAAGTGTTGCGATATTCGCTTCGGTAGGTAAATGGTTGCCTAGCAATTCATTCGGCACAATTTTAATGACCTGTTTAAGTAAATCATTATCGTATGTATTCTCTGGCAAAATTTGTTTAAAAAGCGCTAATCTGGCCTCAGCCTCACTTGCTTCAATCGGCGCGCGTGTAATTTCAAAGACATAGGCGAGAAGAGCTGTGCCAATGAATGCGAATGCAATCATGGTGATAGCAGTTTTGGAGGCGTGTTTTACAATTGAGTCTGGCATAGTGTTTATTTAACCTTTTGATTTTTCAGGCTGGTCTCTATGCCCAAAGACGCGCGGTTGTGTTAGCGCATCAATCAGTGACACACACATATTCATCAGTAGTACTGCAAATGCTACGCCATCAGGATAGCCACCGTATACGCGGATTAAATAAGTAAGCACGCCAACGCCAGTGGCAAAGTAGAGCTTGCCTTTGGGTGTTGTGGGGCCGCTAACAGGATCTGTGATGATGAAAAATGCACATAACATGGATGCGCCGCTCATTAAGTGAAATAGCGGATTAGCAAAATGTGCTGGGTCAATCACATAAAAGGCTAATGATATTGTTGCTAAAGCGGCTAAAAATGCCGTAGGTAAATGCCAGCTAATAATGCGCTGTTGTAAGAGATACAATCCGCCCAGCAGATAAGCAGCTGTAACAATTTCACCACCTTTTGCCCCAAATGTGCCAAATATAGGCGCTTGGGTGATGCTGGTGACTTCATGTTTTAGCATTAATTGTGTTTTTAGATAATCTAATGGCGTGGCCGAAGTAATCGCATCGATTTTAATGTCTGCGGGTAATGTGTTGCTAAAGATAAAATGCAGTTGATCCATCAAGCTTAGCGGATGTTCAGACAGCAATAATGGTGCAGGCCATTTCGTCATAATTAATGGAAAAGAAATGAGCAATACTGCATAACCAACCATCGCAGGGTTAAACGGGTTGTAGCCCAACCCGCCGTAAAGTTGTTTGGCAACCACAATGGCAAAAAATGTCCCAACAATCACTAACCACCAAGGTGCTAAGGGTGGTAGCGCCAAAGCCAGTAGCCACGCGGTTACCACGGCACTCATATCCATTAAGTAAGGCCTAACCGGGCGCTGACGAATTTTAAGTAAGATTGCTTCAGTAGATAATGCGGTAAGTGTTGTCAGTGTCAGCGATATTAAAATGCCGCCACCATACACCCACACATAGGCAATAATGCCAGGCACAAGTGCCAGTAACACCTTGAACATGATGGTGCTAACGGTTGGTGCATCGGTAATATATGGTGAACGGTTCACGTGCTTATCCTATTAACATTTTTTAATCTGATTGATTGCTTTCTAAAACCTTTGTATCGACAGTCTGTTTTGCTTTTTCACGAATCGCGTCAGTTTCATTGATTTCAGCCTGTACTATAGCGCTGACATTTTTAATATTTTTTGGTGCAACCCCTGCTTGAGCCGCCGCTAGTTTCTGTGCTTTTGCACGAGCAACGGCGGCAGCGATTGCTGCTTGTTTATCTGTGTTTTCAGGCACATTTTCTGTAGATTTAGTCTCCGCCGTATCTTCAGGCTTACTTGTTTCGGCTTTAGTAGTTTTTGCTCGCTCAGCATGTTTCTGTGCCCGCTCTAATTTTTCACGTTCAATGCGCGCCAATCTAGAGTCGTTACGTTCACGTGCTAAATCAGCAGACTCTTTGGCCTTATCTGCCGAAATAATCTCACTTTTGGCGTAGCGATAATATTGCACAAGTGGAATGTTGCTTGGGCAGACATAAGTGCAGCAGCCACATTCAATACAATCAAATAGATTATAATCGCGCACTTTTTCAAAGTTGTCTGACTTTGAAAACCAATACAGCTCTTGCGGTTGCAAGTTCACAGGACAAGCATCGGCACAGCGTGCACAGCGGATACATGGCATCGCTGGCGGCGGTTCGGCAAATAAGTTAGGCGCTGCCGCAATGATGCAATTTGCCGCCTTGGTAATCGACACTAAGTCATTTGGTAAATCAAAGCCCATCATTGGGCCGCCCATAATGAAATGCGTGGTATGCGGTTTAACGCCGCCTGCGGCAGCTACTAATGCTTTTAATGGTGTACCAAATAACACTTCAAAATTTTGTGGCACCGCTACATTGCCGGTCATGGTGACAACACGGCTGATAGACGGTTCGCCAAATTCAAAGTAACGGTAAATCGCCAGTACTGTTGCCACGTTAAATACTTGTATGCCGACATCGGTTGAACGCTTGTCGTTAGGGATTTCAGTGCCTAGTAACAAATGAATCAATCTACGTGCATCACCGCTTGGGTAAAGCGTAGGCACTACTTTTACTACGATTAGTGGGCTTGCAGCGCAAGCATTCGTCATCACACTGGCAGCAACTGGTTTATTGTCTTCAATGCCAACGATACACTTTTCCGCGCCCAGCAAATACTGGACGATTTCGATACCTTTAACGACTTCATCTGCACGTTCGCGCATCAACATGTCATCGCAAGTAATATAAGGTTCGCACTCAGCGGCGTTAATCACCAATGTATGAACATTAGATTTTCCATTCGTCCGCAATTTAATGTGCGTTGGAAAAGTAGCGCCGCCCAAACCAACAATCCCTGATGCGCGTAACCACTCGACCAAGGTCTTTTTATCGGTATTGCGCCAATCGATTGGTTGCAGCTCTAGCCATGATTCTTTCTCATCTGGCGTTAAGGTGATGCACATATCAGGCAAGCCTGATGGGTGCGGAATTACTTCTTCGCTAATTGCTGTTATCGTGCCTGATGTGGGCGCATGGATCGCCGCAGATACTGAGCCTTCTGGCTCTGCGAGCATTTGCCCTTTAAGTACATAGTCACCAACTTGTACTTTTATTTTAGGCATTGCACCAACATGTTGGCGTAATGGCAAGATCAGCTTTTCAGGCATTGCAAGCTTGGTGATAGGCTGCGTTGTCGACACAGCTTTGTGTTCTGGTGGATGTACGCCACCGTTAAACTTGAAAGTATCTTTCAAGCCGATGCTAGGTAAAGCGCTGCGAATCAAATTGCTTGCAAAATTGATAATTTCACTCATGCGGTTGTGCTATTTAAATTAGGTATTTTTGAATCAAAAGGTACAGACATAATTGGAATGATTGGATATTTCCATTTCCAGTTATCTGGATTCTCAGCAACAGGCACCATGGTGATGCAGTCTACTGGGCAAGGCGCAAGGCATAATTCACAGCCAGTACATTCCGACGCGATAATCGTATGCATGTGTTTTGCCGCACCTAAAATGGCATCGACCGGACAGGCTTGGATGCATAATGTGCAGCCGATGCAAATAGCCTCATCAATAAAAGCAACAGATTTAGGTTTTGGTAAACCATGCTCAGCATTGAGTGGCTTGTATTCCACGCCCATTAAGTCTGCCAAAGCATGCGCGCCAGCATCGCCACCAGGCGGACATTGATTAATATCCGCTTCACCTGCTGCAATCGCTGTTGCGTAAGGTTTGCAACCAGGATAGCCGCACTGACCACATTGTGTTTGCGGCAATATCGCGTCGATACGCGCGACCAACGGGTCTCCTTCTACTTTAAATAATAAAGCAGAAATGCCTAATATAATCCCCAGAACGAGGGCGAGGCCGAGCATGATGTACAGTGAAGTTAATAACATTAAATTTAAATTAGTATTTATCTAGACCAGCAAAGCCCATAAACGCCAGGCTCATAAGTGCAGCGGTTACCATTGCGATGGCCGAGCCTTTGAGTATTACAGGAATATCCGCGGCTTCTAATCGCTCACGCATTGATGCAAATAAAATCAGCACCAGTGAAAAGCCAATTGCGCCGCCCATGCCGAAAAATAATGACTCAAGAAAGCTGTGACTGGCTTGTGCATTAAGGAGTGGAATACCCAATACGGCACAGTTGGTGGTAATTAACGGTAGAAAAATACCCAATGATTGATACAGCGGCGGGAAATTCTTTTCCATTACCATCTCAGTAAACTGCACAACGCCAGCAATGATGACAATAAATGATAGCGTGCGTAGATATTCTAAACCATTGGGCTCAAGTAAATAGTGATTGATACCCCAGCTAGTCATAGAGCCTATGCTCAACACAAATGCAGTGGCGCCAGCCATGCCTATAGAAGCTTCTAGTTTTTTAGAAACCCCCATAAACGGGCAAAGGCCAAGTATTTTAACCAACACAATATTATTCACAAAAACTGTGCCGATTAAAATCATGATGTAATGATGAAAATCAAATGACATATTAAAACCAGTTCAGAACAGAATGTTACAAAAAATTTTTAAGCAAAAACGCTGTTAAATATTATTTATTTGCACAGTAATTATACCGCTTTTAACGCTTTTTAATGGCATAAACAGACGCTTAAACCACTAGGATGCAGAACAGAACGAATGGTTTTTATCTCTGCAATGTATAGCTAGTTGCACATTTATAACCATATCTAATGTTAATCTATAACGCTAGCAATCCTGCGCTTTAAAGTTTAAGTTTACAGGGTGTTTATTTGGCTGACTTTTAAGTTAAAATGCAGGATTATGACTTGTTTAGGTTTGCTATGTTGCAAGGTAGTTTAGTCGCAATTGTTACGCCTATGTTTGAAGATGGACGTTTGGATATTCCATCTTTAAATGCGTTGATTGATTTTCATGTGCATCAAGGCTCAGATGGTATTGTTATC
>JAYWDO010000006.1:0-7924 GCA_043779795.1 Pseudomonadota bacterium | reverse complement strand
AAGGCTGGAATCCAGTTAACTATTTGATATAAATATATTTATACCTTCGACGGAATGGCGATAATCGGGAATTTTATATTAAATTGCAGTCAATTTAGCTTCGTGCAAAACTCTCTAATTGTATTGGTTTTTAATAAATGGGCATTTTATTGTTATTTTAGGACTGGGATAAATTGTTTGATGATACGGTCATGACGGTCGCTGCTATTGACAGCTTGATTCATCATGTCACGATCATTCAGTTGAAGGAGGTAACTATCGATGCAAAAACAGTAGTAAAAAGCTCAGCGTCAACTAGGCAAGATAGTTCAGCGCTATAGTACATGCGTTAATTAGGTTTTAATGCTATTGCTATTTGGCGGGGTTAACAGCAAGATGTAGTGTGTATACTCATAAAAATTGAATCAATACATCTTGAGTATTCTCATATTTCGTGAATTTAAAATTTACTATCATACGACTCATAAAGTTAGGCGTTGCACATGGAATTTAAAGTTAGAGCAATATTCAAAAGATCAATAATGATTCTGTTAGTCTTATGTACATTCCATGCACAAGTATCAATTGCAGATTTACAAGACGAAATTCAAGTTTATGATGATTCGATTAATAAACAAGGCGCCTTTGGGCTTGAGCTTCATTTAAACACTACCCCTACTGGTAGAGGCTCTTCCAATTACCCTCATGAGGTTCCGCCTGAACATGCGTTGAGAATAAACCCGGAGTTTTCTTATGGTTTAAGTCATGATTTTGAAGCAGGTTTTTATTTACCAACAATTCTTAATTCTAAAACTGAATATGATGTTGCTGGTGCGAAGCTACGGCTTAAATGGTTACCTATGCACTCAGAAGATAATCAAGGCTGGTTTGCAGGAGTGAATCTTGAATTATCAAGATTACAACAAAAATACTCAGAATCACAAACTACTGCTGAGACGCGCTTTATGGTCGGTAGGAGGACCGAAGACTGGTTAATTGCATTTAATCCTATACTAGACTTCAATTTATCAGGTCAATATCGTCATCAAAGTCCAGACTTAGTTGGCGCACTAAAAGTGGCTAGAAAAGTAGCATCAGGGCTAGCAACAGGCTTTGAATATTATTCATCTCTAGGTAAGCTTAACGATGTATTGCCAGTCAATCAACAAGACAATCGCCTCTATTTAACATTTGATGTAGATCGTCAGTCTTGGGTTTTTAATGTTGGAATAGGCCGTGGTCTAACATCTGCTTCTGATAAGTGGACGGTAAAAGCGGTGTTCGAAGTTCCTATTTAATTAGAAATTGGTCACGATACTACTGTGTAAATCCAGTTACCAGTTTTGTCATTTGCTGATCAATAGTAAAGCCAATGGAAATAAAAGCAGAAAAACATCAAGATATTAACCCAATAAATTGATGCTAAATTAGCCGTTAAGGGTGAGTCAATTTTAAATGCAATTGGCGAGTCACTTATTAATGCAATTCAACAACGCAAAGGGAATTTTTGGGATAATGTGGTGATGGAATATTTTTTCTTGAATCTTAAAGTGAAGCGAGTTTGGCGTAAGGGCTATGCAAATCATGCAGAGGCGGTTAATAAAATTAGTGACTATACTGTGACGTTCTACAATAATGTTCGCTTGCATTAAACACTGGGGAATATGCCCCACCGTGAATGAACGGAAAACGGCAGCAGAATAACCTATTTTAGTGTCTGAAATTACTTGACCATTACAGTTTGGTTCGGGTGGTTATTATGTATCTGCCATGGCGGCAGTGAGTTTTTTTGTAGTATTTTTGATGCAAGATAGTCAGCAGGAGGCGCTAAGCTAAGGCTGTCTTACACTTAAAAACACTAATTAGGCCGAGTTAGTATTTCTAAATTCGTCAGCCAGATGATGGCTTGTGTATTCGATTCACCACACATTTCTTCGCTCGCTTGCAAGCCCGCACAAAAAGCCGGGCGCTCTGGCTTACCAAAAATCATACATCGGTTGCTGTTATCTAATTGAATGCAGCGCTCACCTGCGGCTTTTCCGTCTGGCATGCCTGGGATCGGGCTGTTAATAGAAGGGGCAATGCAACAGGCGCCGCAGTTTGGCCGGCAATCCATCGTCATGAGAAATCATTCCAAGCAAAACCTAGCGATGTAACGCCAGCTTTAATCTCAGCAATCGCCAGCAAAACATCATGCTCTTGCCCTTTAATACCCAATTCAATTTTTTTGTTTGGACTTAATTTAGGTAAGCTAAATAACTTAGTATTAGGGTGTTTTGTCACAATCTCATTCATTAAGTCAATGAGTTGGCTTTCACTTGCATCATAAATATTAATGGATTTTTCAATCAAGATGATTCGATTAAATAAGTGCCTGTAATGCGTGTCTAACACCCATTCCATCATAGGCCACGCCATTTTCGGAAAGCCTGGCATAAAGTAATGCGCGTGAACAGAAAAGCCTGAACACCGATTTACAGTATTAGGAATTAGCGCAGCGCCTAATGGAAAATCCGCCATCAATACCCGTTTAGGATAAGCACTTTCACCAAATTGCGCTTCTATCTCTGCCACTGCGCCTGCGTGGCGCTCAATTGGCACATCTAAAGCTACCGCAACTGCTTGACGAGTAAAGTCATCTGGCGTGGCACCAATGCCGCCGAATGAAAATACAATGTCAGACGTTGCCAAACTGCGTTTAAAGCATGCGGCTAATTTGGCTGGGTCGTCGCTTAAATACTCTGCCCATGCCAGCGATAATCCGCGCGCTTTAAGTATCTGAATGGCTTGGCTGAGATGCTTATCCTCTCTCTTACCAGAAAGGATTTCGTCGCCAATGATGTAGATGCCGAAGTTTTGATGAGCGCTATTCATTTAATGTGCACTTTCCCAATTGTTACCCACACCTACCTCAGCTAGCAGCGGTACATCCAATTTAGCTACGTGTTGCATCAATAGCGGCAGGGTGGTTTTAACTAGCTCAAGTTCATGGTCAGGCACTTCTAGCACCAGTTCATCGTGTACTTGCATGATGAGTTTAGAGGCTAAATTGTTACCGTTTAGTTTTTCTGTTTTCAACCATTTATCTACTGCAATCATTGCAAGCTTAATTAAATCAGCGGCGGTGCCTTGCATTGGGGCGTTAATAGCGGCGCGTTCAGCACCTGCTCTTTTCATGCCATTTGCACTGTTGATTTCTGGCACCCATAATCTGCGGCCAAAATAAGTTTCTACATAGCCTTTTTGTTTGGCGATTTCTCTGGTGTTTTGCATGTATTCTCGCACACCCGGGTAGCGAGAAAAGTAGCGTTCTATATAGTTAGCGGCGGCACTGCGTTCAATGTTGAGGTTCTGTGCCAAGCCAAATGCGCTCATGCCGTAAATAAGGCCAAAGTTGATGACTTTGGCATAACGACGCTGTTCGTTATCTACCGCGTGTCGCTCTACGCCAAACACTTCGGCGGCGGTAGCGCGGTGAATGTCTTCATTATTAGCAAAGGCCTGCAACATGCCTGCATCTTGCGACAAATGCGCCATGATACGTAGCTCAATTTGTGAATAATCGGCAGAAACAATGTGGCTACCTGCCGGCGCGATAAACGCTTCACGAATACGGCGGCCTTCCACTGAGCGTACTGGGATATTCTGCAAGTTAGGGTCTGAACTCGCTAGTCTGCCAGTAATTGCCACCGCTTGATTGTAACTGGTGTGCACGCGGCCGGTAACAGGGTTAATCATCCGTGGCAGTTTATCGGTGTAGGTTGATTTTAGTTTGGCTAATCCACGATATTCGAGTAACACTTTTGGTAGCGGGTAATCAAGCGCTAACTCCTGCAACACAGCTTCATCGGTAGAAGGCGCGCCGCTCGGCGTTTTTTTGGTTGGTTTAATGCCTAGCTTACCAAATAGAATTTCTTGTAATTGCTTAGGTGAGGCTAAATTGAACGGCTGACCTGCCAGTTCATAGGCTTTATTTTCTAGCGCGACCAACTTCATGCCGATTTCATTGCTTTGAATATTGAGCATATCTCTATCAATTAACACGCCGTTGCGCTCAATGGTAAAAAGTACATTAGAACTAGGCATTTCAATTTGGCTGTAAATATAGTCCAGCTTGGCATCTGCGGTAATTTGCGGATACATAGCCTGATGCAACTGCATGGTAATGTCAGCATCTTCAGCTGCGTACTCCGCCGCGACTTCTACAGTGACTTGGTTAAACGTTACTTGCTTGGCACCTTTGCCTGCCACTTCTTCAAACGTGATGGTTTTGAGGTCTAAATGGCGCATGGCAAGGTCGTCCATGCCGTGGGTTTTGTGTGATTCGAACACGTAAGATTGTAATAGCGTATCGTGTGCAATGCCGTGTAAGGCAATGCCGTGATTGGCCAGCACGTGTTGGTCATATTTAAAATTCTGCCCCACTTTTTTAATGGCAGGGTTTTCTAAAACGGGTTTGATTTTAGCTAAAGTTTCTGCAAAGTTAAGTTGATTAGGTGCATCAAAATAATCATGTTTTAACGGTAAGTAAGCCGCGCTGCCGGCTTCTACGCTGAAAGACATGCCTACAATTTTAGCGGTCATGGGGTCTAGCGAGGTGGTTTCGGTATCAAAGCATACTAAGTCAGCGCTGCTTAATTTTTCCAGCCAACGATCTAATTGTTCGTTAGTTAGAATCGTTTCGTAACTTCGGGAGCTGTTTGCTTGATACTGCGGCTCAAATACATGCGTTGGTGGTGAGTCCTGAGCTTGGTTCAAAGGCTCATGGTGAGCGGAAGTCGCACCGCCGAATAAGTCTGATTGCAGCGCATCTGTTGTAGTACTAGCTATTGTAGTGCTATCTATTGTAGTGCTAGGCGTTGTGCTATCGGGCATATTATCTAGTTCACGGCGCCAGCTTCTAAACTCAAAGCGGTCGAACAATTCAGCTAATTTGGCTTTATCAACCGCTTGTGGGGCAAGGTCACTTAGGTTTTCCTGAATACCAACATCGCAACGAATCGTGATTAGCTGGCGAGCTGTAGGCAGCCACGTTAGCGCTTTACGTAAATTCTCTCCTACAACGCCTTTAATGTTATCGGCATTAGCGACAATATTATCTAACGAACCATATTCTTTCAGCCATTTTACAGCGGTTTTAGGCCCTACTTTTTCAACGCCTGGGACATTGTCTGAGGTGTCACCGACTAAAATGAGGTAATCCACCATCAAGCTCGGCGGTATGCCAAATTTCCTTTCAACGCCAGCTATATCCAGTATCTCGTCCACTTTTCTGAAAGCGTCGCGCATGGTATTTACCACCGTAATGTGCTCATTCACCAGTTGTGATATATCTTTATCGCCCGTTGAAATAATCACGCGCACACCTTCACGCTCGGCCTGTTTGGCTAGCGCGCCAATCACATCGTCGGCCTCTACGCCTTCTTCCATGATCAGCGGCCAGCCCATGGCTTTAATGGCTTCATGCAAAGGCTCTATTTGCGGTCGTAAATCCTCAGGCATAGAAGCACGATTGGCTTTATATTCCGCATAAATATCATCACGAAAAGTTTTGCCTTTTGCATCAAAAACACACGCGCTATAATCACTGGGATAATCTTTGTGCAATCGTCGTAACATGTTGAGTACGCCCTGAATCGCGCCTGTGGGTTCATTTTGACGATTTCTCAAGTCAGGCATGGCGTGAAAGGCACGATACAGGTAGGATGATCCATCCACTAATAACAACGTTTTCATATTGGTTTTCAACTGTGCTTATGATTGTAAATTCGGTAATTATAAATTTGGTGATTATAAAACTGGGTTTCTAAATAACTGGCCTTCTAAATAACTGGACTTCTAAATAACTGGACTTCTAAATTATGTCTTACGCAAAAAAAGTACCTAAGATCTCTGATCCTGATGTGCAAGGACGTCATCAAACTGAGCATGAGTCATGGCATGCATTTGAGATTATGGCAGAGTTTGTCGATGCGACAGAGCGGCTTAAAGAAATCAGGCCGGCTGTTTCCATTTTTGGCAGCGCGCGCATCAAGCCAGATAGCCCTTATTACCAACTAACTGAGGATATTGCGCGGTTATTATCCGATGCAGGTTTTAGCGTAATTTCAGGCGGCGGCCCCGGCATTATGGAGGCGGCGAACAAGGGCGCTTTTGCTGGAAAATCATCTAGCATAGGCTTGAATATTGAGTTGCCGCATGAGCAATCGCATAATTCTTATCAGGATATTAGTCAAAACTTTAAACACTTTTACATGCGTAAAGTCATGTTTGTGAAATATGCGAGTGCTTATGTGGTAATGCCTGGCGGCTTTGGTACTTTAGATGAAGTAATGGAAGCAATCACCTTGGTGCAAACCGGTAAAACATTAAAAATACCGATTATTTTGGTCTGTGAACCTTTTTGGCGTGGCTTGATTGACTGGATTAAAACTACACTGGTGAATGAAGGGATGATTGAACCTAGCGATCTTGATTTGATACAAGTGATTGATGAGCCTGCAATGATCGTTGAGGCAATATTCAAGCATTACGAAACACGTGGATTCAAATTGTCTGCTGCCGAAGAGCGCGTTCAGGTTTATTTATAGTAAATGCCGTTTTCTGGCATGTAATTTGTTAAAATAAGTCATTCATTGAGTATCTCAATATATTTGAAAGAATAGGTATTTGGCTTATGCGTAAAATCTATCAAAAATTAGGTTTGTTGATAATGGTTGTGGCGATACAATTGCCTTTAATGGCTATTGCTGCTGCGCCTAAAGGGGCAACACCACCTGCTGGTTTACAACCGCTTGAAGAGATTCCGCCGCCGATAATTGCCGGTGAAGATCAAGTTACCGATGAGCCGCAGGTGACCATCGTTAAGAAAAAAAATGAAACCATTGAAGAGTATCGCATCAATGGGCAGCTTTATATGATAAAAGTGACGCCTTCGCATGGCATACCTTATTACATGCATAAAGAAGATCAAAGTGGCGGTTGGTTAATGGATGGGCCGAATCAACCATTAAGTATTCCTAAATGGACACTATTTAGGTTTTAAATAAAGAGGGCTTAATGCCCTCTTTATTTATTTGCATTACAATTAATTAAGCAAACGGCTCACATAATATTGTTAGCCATTAACGCACTCAAATAACACACAAAAATTTAACTGTATCTAAACTTATGTCAGTATTTACCTCAGTCAGTATTCCGCAATTACAAACATGGCTTCAAGATTACGCGATAGGCGAACTTGTTGAGGTTAAAGGTATTTCTTCTGGTATTACCAATACCAATTACTTTGTGACCACCAATCAAAACAATGCTGCACCAAGTAAGTATGTGCTTACTTTGTTTGAACATAATACAATTGAAGAACTACCGTATTTTATTGATTTAATGAGCCATCTGGCTGGGCATGGTATTCCATGCCCACAACCTATTGTAGATAAATCAGGCGTGAGTTTACACATGCTTAATGGCAAGCCTGCCGCTTTGATTAGTTACTTAAAAGGGCAAGATGTTGATGTGCCAAATATCACGCAATGTAGCGCTGTAGGTAGAGTATTAGCGCAAATGCATAAAGCGAGCTTATCGTTTGATGTACAAGCAAATCACCAAAACACACATAATCCACGTGGTGCTGATTGGCGCATTAAAACAGCAGCACAAGTCATGACTCACTTGCCGGCAGCAGACCAACTGTTATTGCAAGGAGCCATGGCATTTCAAGCTACGTTTGATACTAGTCAGTTGCCGATGGGTGTCATTCATGCAGATTTATTTCGCGATAATGTGTTGTTTGATGGTGATGAAATTGGTGGTTTGATTGATTTTTATTATGCCTGTCATGATGTTCTTGCTTATGATTTGGCAATTGCCGTGAATGATTGGTGTGTAGAAACCGACGGTCGTTTGGATGAATCTAGATTAAATGCCATGCTTAGCGCTTACCAAG
>JAYWDO010000005.1:0-2750 GCA_043779795.1 Pseudomonadota bacterium | reverse complement strand
TAGCAGCTGGTTTAGTCCACATGATAAATTTCCTTTAAGTAAGTTTTTATAATCGTTGTTGCTTTTTTATTAGTGCCACAACGTGAAACGAATTTTGCGCTCTATTTAAACTTCACATAACTGCAAACTTAATGATTAAAGACTAAGTAAATTCATGATGCTAGCATCACTGATGATTACGCCATATCTTCATCAAGTTTTTTGTGACGACGAGCACGCACAGAAGCAGCCAACATATTCAGTAGCTCAACGGTGTCTTGCCAGCCTAAACAAGCATCTGTAATAGATTTTCCATATTCTAGTTGGCAACCAACGGTATGTTCCTGACGGCCTTCATTAAGGTGTGATTCCATCATAACACCCATAATACGTGAGTCGCCTTGTGATAATTGCGCAGCAATATCATGCGCAACTTCCTTTTGCCGCAAGTAATTTTTGCTACTATTACCATGGCTGCAATCAATCATCAATCTAGGTGCCAGACCAGCCAAAGCTAGGCTTGCACAGGCAGCATCGACGCTAGCTGTGTTATAGTTAGGTGTTTTTCCACCACGCAGAATCACATGACAATCGTCATTACCCGTTGTTGAAAAAATCGCAGATTGACCTTCTTTGGTGACCGAAAGAAAATGATGCGGACTAGCCGCAGTTTTAATGGCATCTATTGCCACTCCTACACCACCATCAGTGCCATTTTTAAAACCAACAGGACATGACAAGCCAGAAGTAAGCTCTCGATGCACTTGCGACTCTGTAGTACGCGCACCAATGGCACCCCAACTCACTAAATCAGCAGTGTATTGTGGTGTAATCATATCTAAAAACTCAGCACCTGCCGGCATACCGAGTTCATTTACATCTAACAAAAATTTACGTGCCGCTTCTAAACCTTCATTGATACGATAACTTCCATCAAGATGCGGATCATTAATTAATCCTTTCCAACCTACGGTAGTGCGTGGTTTTTCAAAATAAACCCGCATCACGATTAATAAATCAGCCGTCAAATTTTTCCGAACCTCTATCAATCGACGTGCATACTCCATGCCGGCTTCGGTGTCATGTATTGAACAAGGCCCCACAACCACTAGCAATCGATCATCTGCCTGCTGCAAAATGCTATGAATTTCTGAACGAGTTTTCAGTATAACCTTCGTCGTCGCTGCACTCTCTTTGAGGCGACTCAACAAAGCTGACGGTGTAATCAACTCCTTTATTTCACGGATGCGTACATCATCCGTTGCTAACTTTTCTGTATTTGTCATTAGTTATTACTTATTAAAATTTGTTTGAGCACTTCTAAAAATCGTGCATTTTCACTGAATAGACCAATGCTTACACGCAGATAATCAGGCATTTCATAATTAGCTACAGGGCGCACTATCACGCCATTCTCGAGTAGTTTTTTATTGATTAAGCTAGCGTCATTGACTTTAACACACACGAAATTGGCAAACGATGGAATATATTCGAGACCCAGTGTTTTAAATCCTTGCGTCAATTGCACCATTCCGGCTTGATTAAGTGCATAACTACGTTCCACAAAATCATCATCGGCTAAAGATGCAATCGCTGCAGCTTGCGCAATACTGTTTACATTAAAGGGCTGACGCACCCGATTCAGCATATCTGCAACATCGGTATGCATTAGACCAAAACCAACACGCAAACCAGCAAGACCATAAGCCTTAGAAAACGTGCGTGAAATAATCAAGTTATTAAACTCGCTTAGCCAGCTAATGGCTTCAGATTTATGTGTTGCTGATAAATACTCGTCATAAGCTTCGTCTAGCACCACTAAAACATTGCTCGGCACTTCTTTTAAAAAATCTTTTAAGGCGTCTTTTGTAATCAGGGTACCCGTTGGATTATTCGGGTTTGCAATAAATATCAAACGTGTTTTTGACGTAATAGCTTGTAAAAACCCATCTAAATCATGTGCGTAATTAAGCGCTGGCACAACTACTCCTGTAGCGCCAACCGCTTGCGTGACTAATGGATAAACAGCAAAACCATGTTGTGAGTAAATCGTTTCGCAACCCGCATGTAGAAAGGCTCTGGCGGACAACTCTAAAATATCATTTGAGCCATTGCCAAATACAATTTGTTGATTAGCCACACTAAATTTCTTAGCGACTGCTTCACGTAAGGCGAAGCTATTACCGTCAGGGTAACGTGCAATGTCATATACCGCCTCATCAATCGCCATTTGTGCTTTTGGGCTGATGCCAAGCGGGTTTTCGTTTGAGGCTAACTTAACGATATCGGCCTCATTCAAACCCATTTCACGTGCAAGCTCACTGATTGGCTTGCCGCCTTGGTAAGGCGCAATGGCGCGAATATACGCTGGTGCTAAACTAGATAAATTAAAATTAGATGAAGACATGCTTAAAGCCTTAATTAAATCACAGCGACTGGATAAGAGCCCAGCACTTTTAGAAATGATGCGCGCGCTTGCAGCTCTTCTAATGCGGCCTGCACTTTGACATCAGATTGATGGCCTTCAATATCCACAAAAAATACGTAATCCCATAAACTTTGTCTAGATGGACGAGATTCTAGTTTACTCATACTGACACCATGTCTTGAAAGCGGCTCAAGCAAATCAATCATCGCACCAGGTTTATTTTTAGTGGTCATCACTAATGAGGTTTTATCTGTACCTGAAGCGGCTACATCATGGTTACCAAGCACTAAAAAGCGCGTGGTGTTTTTAGCATCATCCTCAATATTTTCAGCTAGCACATTTA
>JAYWDO010000004.1:0-20069 GCA_043779795.1 Pseudomonadota bacterium | reverse complement strand
AGAAGACTGCTTTGCACCTAACCACCCGCTTAAACCAGAACTTGGCAAACGTGTAGTGCCATTAAGCCGCGAACTATGGATAGAGCGCGAAGACTTTATGGAAACTCCAAGCAAAGGCTTCTTTAGACTAGTGCCAGATGGCTTGGTACGCTTGCGTTACGGCTATGTGGTGAAATGCACCGGCTTTGAAAAAGATGCTGCTGGCAATGTTGCCGTTGTGCATTGTGACTACTTACCAGATACGAAATCAGGCACGCCCGGCTCAGATAGCATCAAAGTAAAAGGCAATATTCACTGGGTTTCAGCGGCGCATGCTTACGAAACTGAAGTGCGTTTGTATGACAGATTGTTTAAAGACGCACATCCGGGTGCGGGTGATAGAGATTACTTGAATGATATTAACCCTAATTCAGTCACTGTCATTACTGCACAATTAGAATTAAGCCTAAAAGATGCAAACCCAGAGGATAGATTTCAATTTGAACGCCACGGTTATTTTGTGGCGGATAGAAAAGATAGTTTTGCGGGTAAGCCGGTGTTTAATAGAACAGTGACTTTACGGGATGCTTGGCAGAAATAGCTGTTGCTACACTAAGTAGTGTCTATAATCATCCACTTGCTGGCAGGTGTGTTTACCAGTATCAAGCGCTTCTAATTTGGGTCTGATTGAAGCTTTACGCGCAGAATAAGTTATCATTATGGCCATGGCCAAACACAAAAAACACCATTCAAAAAAAATCGGTATGCCACCTGGTTCGCTCATCTATGTGGGTAAGGCTGATAATGATGTGAGTCAGTTAGCTAAACCTACGATTAGCCTGATTGAATATGACGCAACTGATTTTGTCGAACGTATGCTCAGTTTTGATGATCTTGCCAGACTTAATGTTAATGAAAGATCAAATAAAAAGTTTTGGCTGAATATTCATGGCGTACATGATGCCGCGCTTATCAAGCAAGTTGGTGATTTATTCCATTTACACCCGCTAGTGCAAGAAGATATTCTCAATACCGATCAGCGCCCCAAAGTGGATGAGTTTGATGATTACTTGTTTTTAGAAGCGCGTAGCTTTAAGTATGATAAAACCAATATGGCGGTGGATTCTGAGCAAATCAGTTTTGTGTTAGGCCGTGATTATTTATTAACATTTCAAGAGCGCTCAACAGGTATTTTTGAGCCCGTGCGTGGACGGCTTCGCGTGAGTCGTGCGCATATACGAGAGCTTGGCGTTGATTATCTGGCTTATGCTTTATTAGATAGTATTGTGGACCGGTATTTTAAAGTACTGGAAGACGTGGGTGATGATAGCGAGGCGCTTGAAGATAAGTTACTACACAAACCGACCAATACTGAGTTGCATAGTATTCATCAGCTTAAGCATGTGAGTATTGAGTTACGTCGGGCAGTGTGGCCTTTGCGCGAAGTGATTAACAATTTAACGCGCAATGACAATGGTTTTTTCAAGCCCACAACCATGCCGTATTTGCGTGACGTATACGATCACACGGTTAATTTCATTGAATCGCTTGAGTCTATTCGCGACGCATTAAGTGGCATGATGGATATTTACATGGCAAGTGTGAGTAATCGCGTAAACCTAGAAGTGCGTGCGTTAACTGTGGTTGCTATGCTATTTATGCCAGCGACGCTGATTGCAGGTATTTTTGGCATGAATTTTCATGAGATGCCATGGTTAACTGAGAAAAATGGCTTTTGGTGGGTGATGGGCTTAATGGTAAGTATCGCGCTGATTATGATTATGATTTTTTGGCGTAGACAGTGGTTGACTAGTAAAAATTAAACACGTGTCGCGCTGAATACTTAAATATTACTTAATCAAAGCCACATATTTCGCCCGAATCTTTGCCGCTTTAGGTGCCGCCACTGCCATGCAATAAGGTTGGTTTGGATTTTTTTCAAAAAAATACTGATGGTAATCTTCTGCTGGATAAAACAATTCAGCACCATTAATTTGCGTCACAATTGGAGCGCTAAATACTGAGGCGGCATCGAACGCAACAATCATTTTTGCAACAGACTCATGCTGCGCCGTATTCTGGCAAAACACCGCAGAGCGATATTGCGTACCAATATCGTTACCTTGGCGGTTGGGTGTGGTGGGATCATGCGATACAAAAAATACCTCAAGTAAGGTTTCAAAGCTTATTATGTCTGCATCAAAAGTGATTCTGATACCTTCGGCATGCCCCGTGTCACCGTTGCAGATGGTTTTATACGTGGGCTCTGTTGTGTGGCCGCCAATATAGCCAGACTCCACTTTGCTAACGCCCTTTAGTTGGCTAAACACCGGTTCAGTGCACCAGAAGCAACCACCAGCAAAAATTGCAATTTGTTCATTAATCATGATGTACACCTTCTGATTGAGTTTTTGAGCGCAGTCTCAAAAACTATCCTAAAAATTTGTTAATAAACCCTACAATGCTTAGTCAACATTACACCCATAACATTACATCAGGTTTCAATATTTTTTGCCATGAGCTTAAACGCATTATACGTAGATTTTAATTCTTACTTCGCCTCAGTAGAGCAACAACTTGTGCCAGAACTTCGCGGAAAGCCAATCGGTGTGCTTGCGGTAATGGCTGAAACAACTTGCTGCATTGCTGCCAGTTCCGAGGCGAAAGCGTTCGGCATTAAAACTGGCACAGGCGTGCGCGATGCGCGCAAAATGTGCCCAGACATGATTTTTGTAGAAGCGCGCCCGTCGATTTATGTGACGTTTCATCACAAGCTTATCGAGATTGTGGAAAGCTGCACGCATGTGGAAAAAGTACTTTCTATTGATGAAATGGTCTGCAAGCTCACAGGTAGTCAGCAAATTCCAGAGAATGCATTAAAGCTTGCGGCAAAAATTAAACGTGCAATTAACAGTCAATTTGATTATATACGTTGCTCAATCGGTATCGCACCTAATACCTTTCTCTCTAAAGTCGCTTCAAACATGCAAAAGCCTGACGGCTGCGTACTGATTGACTCACACGAGTTGCCGCAACGATTGTTTGACTTACGCCTACGTGATTTAAACGGCATCGGTAAGCAAATGGAAGCGCGATTAAACCGCTACAAAATCACCACTGTAGAACAATTATTTGCGTTGAATCGTAGCCAACTACAAACCGCTTGGGGCAGTGTAGAAGGCGAGCGCATGTACGACAAATTGCGTGGACTAGAGCCGTATTACGTGAAAAATGCGCGTAGCAGTTTGGGCCATTCTCACGTAATGCCGCCAGAACAGCGTAATGAAATAGGCGCAAAGGCTGTTTTGCACCGCCTCTTGCAAAAGGCCTGTATGCGTATGCGTAGCTACGATTTACTCACTTCAAAAATTAGCATTAAAGTGAAGTTTAGAGATCAGCCCAGCTGGGCTATGGAAAGCGCTATTTCGGCAACTGATAATACTCTGCGGATAATTGAATCGCTTGAAACCTTTTGGCAATATTATCCAAAAACGAATTGCGAGCCATTTGCAGTTGGTATTTACTTTTCAGGCTTGCTCACGGCAGATGAGGTGGCGCGTGATTTGTTTCAAATAGAGCCGTTGGAAAATGAAAAGAAACTTAACCATGCAATTGATACCCTTAATTTAAAGTTTGGTAAAAATACCATCTATTTTGGTGGTGCACACGAGGCGCTAAAAGATGCGCCGATGCGGATTGCGTTTGGGCATATTCCTGACTTAGTAGTGGAGGGCGATGTTTGATTTTACCAGTCAAATTAGCCTTCCGTTCATTGCAAGGTCTAGTGGTTTGCACGTATTCCCAGTCTGTACTGTTGTGAATTAGTATTCATCATGCGCATTATCGATAAAAACATTATTTGGATGGCTAGTTTCCTGCTTATGTTGGGATTTCCCCTAGAGGCGTTTTCTGCCAATCGGGTTATTCACGCTAAACCTTATTCTGCCAATGACGGCGTTATTTTCGTCTGTGATGCCAGCAGGCTTAGCCAAATAAAATTAGACATGAACGTTTATCTGGCCTCGCTTGGGATAGCACCTAAGTTAGTCGTCACTGATATGGATATCGCTAATGGCCTGCTGACATTTACCTTAAACACGCCTAAGGATGATGTCGATACACTGCAATTAAAGTCTAAGCCAGAATATGCCATTCGTAACGGCATGGTGCGCATTCCTGATGAACACGGTAAATTGCAAAAAATAATCACTGTTTCAAAAAAAGAAATATTGTTGGCCTTGCTTCAGCATGGGCGTCTCACAGAATTTAGCGGTAATAATTGCAATGTAAACGCACTAAAAGAACAGGTGAATATTCGTCAAAATATGGTGGCATGGGCTGAGCGTTTAAATTGGATATGGCCAGATGGCGAGGCTGCCGAGTGGAATGGCAAGTATTGGCATAAAGGTACTCCACACACCAAGGTGGCGCTACATATCGCTTTTGGCGATGCTTTTAAGCATCAGAGAAAATATGCCATAGGTTGTTATACCGCCGCAAAACTGGTGATGGTGCAAGGCGTTTTAGATTACTACCGGCGCGTTAAGAAAAATAAATATCAGCAAAATTTAGTTGAAGCGCAGCTTCTTTTAGATCAAGAGCCACTGGTGAATGTTGAACCTGGCGAAATGTGGTCGTTTGGAACTGACTTTGACCCGCAAAAACGGATGCAACGCGGCAAGATTTTAACCATACAATACAACGTTGCACCGCTCAATTTTGTGCCGGGTGATTGGGCTTATGTATTAAATACTGATCCGGTCTCTTCACAAAAAACGGGTTATGAAGGCTCTAACACCATTTATTTAGGGCGTAATAAATTTGTCGATTTTTACAATGATAATCGCCATGCTTATAGCTATGAGCAAAAACTGGACGAAGTGTATCAGTGGCGCAATGGCGTGTTTAGTCGACGCAGAGATGCCGCAAAAATCAAACCCTTATCAAGTGAAGATTATCATCGTTTAGGCCAGTCTTCGGCTGAAAATGGGCTAGTGCAAAGCTTTAGAGTTTTTCCTAAAAGCTTTTAGAACTTAACTTATTAAACGTATATTAACCGCTTTCTAACCATTTATTAGTGGCAAGTAATGAGTGCTTGCTAACGCCTTAAACGCAATTGCAATGCGGCCAAATAGCACTTTTCAGGTACTATCTGACTTCGCCAATTTAAGATATATAGTCTCCTAATGCAAAAAGAAGTTAAAGAGAAACCTAAGTACGCCGTTGTGGCTGCTGTTCAAGTGCCTAGTGTGACCGATATTGAGTTTGAGGCGTCGCTGATCGAATTGCGCGAGCTCGCAAAAACACTAGGCTATGAGGTCGTTAAAACCTTCGTGCAGAAGCGCGCTGGCTTTGATATGACCGCTTACCTTGGCACTGGCAAGCGTCAGGAAATACGCAGTTATGTGAATAACGAGTACGAACTTGACGCCGCCGATGAATTCGTCACCGATCCTGATGGTTTAGAAATCAACACGCTTTTGGTTGACCATGAGATCTCGCCGTCGCAAGCACGCAATCTCGAACTTGAGGTGGGCTGTATCGTGATGGACCGCACGATGGTCATCCTTGAGATTTTCCATCGCAATGCCCGTTCTCGCGCCGCGCGAGCCCAAGTTGAAATTGCACGTCTTGGCTACATGGCGCCACGCATGCGTGAGGCGGCTAAGCTTGCGGGCTCGCAAGGACGGCAGCGCAGCGGCGAAGGCGGTCGCGGGGCTGGTGAGTCGCAAACTGAGTTGGATAGGCGTAAGATTCGTGATCGCATCGCTGAGCTTCAGCTGGAAATTGTCGCAATGGATGCCGAGCGCAAGACGCAGCGTGCACGTCGGCAAGAGCGACAAGGGTTGGCTGGTGTAGCACTTGTTGGCTATACCAATGCGGGAAAATCTACTTTGATGCGCGCACTCACAGGTAGCGAGGTACTGGTTGCGAACAAACTTTTTGCTACGCTTGATACCACAGTGCGCGCGCTCTATCCAGAAAGTGTGCCGCGCGTGCTGGTTAGTGACACTGTCGGATTTATCAAGAATCTGCCGCATGGTCTCGTCGCTTCGTTTAAATCAACGCTAGACGAAGCACTTGATGCGACGCTGTTGTTACACGTGATTGATGCAAGCGACCCTGGATTTGAACGTCAGCTTGAAGTTACCGATGAAGTGCTTGCTGAAATTGGTGCAGATGTCGTGCCGCGCATCCGCATTTTTAATAAAATTGACTTTGTTGGCGATGAAACAGCGCAAGCTGAACGTGAAGCTGCTTTGCGGACAAAGTATCCAAACTGCATGGTAATGAGTGCTCGTCGACCTGACGATATTGCGAAGCTTCGCCAGGTTATTATCGATTTTTTCCAGCAGGATTTGATTGAGGCTGAGCTTTTTCTACCGTGGTCTGCACAGCAACTACTTGGAAAAATATACGCGAGCTGCCAAGTGTTGGATGAGCGCTCAGGCAATGACGGTACATTTTTTCGGGTGCGTGGTGAAGCGGATACTGTTAAAAACCTGCAAGCGCAATTAAATTAGATGCACTGAATTCAGTGCATCTAATTTACATTGTATTTATTGCACTGTATTTATTTCAACTATTTTTCATTAGTATTGCCTTAACCTGCTCAGTTATTCATGCTTAAATTAATGGCTAGCTTCGGCTTTTATCGTGCAATCAATACATTTTCCTTTAGCAAGATCATAGCCTTTAATTGCTTCTAGACCTATTACATTGGTCATAATAGTGTCGTCTAAAATAGATTCACCCATTTTTGCACCGGTAATATCCGCGCCGGTTAAGTCTGCTTTGCTTAGGTCTGCGCGGAACAAATCTGTATTGCGTAAGTTGGCGTTGCGTAAATCTGCAAATTTAAAGTTAGAGCGATTAATGTCTGCGCCTTCAAAATTGCTATTGGCAAACTTGCCACCAATCGCATCAAAGCGCATGGCGCCCATTGGTTGATTGCCAATATCTAAGCCGAATCTGCCACGTTTAATGGTCGCATTACTCATATCTACATTGCCTAACGTGCCTATCATGCGGGCATTGGTGAGGTTTGCACCTTGAAAGTTAGTCTTATCAAAAATGGCCTGAAAAATTGTTGCATCCGTTAAATTAGCACCGCTTAAGTTGGCATTTTCAAGTCTGGCTAAATTTAAATAGCTTCTTTGCATATCTGCATTGCTTAAATTGGCACCGATTAAATTAGCGCCAAAAAAACTCGCATTCACCATGTTGCAATGGCGTAAATCCATGCCATTAAAATTAAGGTAGCCCACATCTTTATTTGATAAGTCACAACTTTTGCTATTTACTTGGCTTAATGCTTGTTCTTGGGTAAGCTTTACGCGCTCTGGCTCAGCATTCTTTGCATAAAAAGTAGCAGCTTTATCTATCATAATTTGAGGCTCAAATAAAAATGAGTCGCGCGAACCTTCATTGCTAAAGCAGTAAGTTTTACCGCCAAAAATTTCATTGATTTCACAGTTTGTTTTGTGAAAACTGCCTTTTGATAAACTATTCGTACAGTTGTCGCCAAACTCACCAGCAAATGCAACGCTGCTAACAGTTAAGCTGATGAAGAAGATAAGTTGCTTAAATATGTTCATGATGATTCTCCAGGGTCTGCAATAGGGGGTAATTTTAACAGTTTGCAGTTAATGCATTATTCACACTATATATTTAACATCTGTAACTTGTGTCACATAGACAAAAATATTGACTACTGGTTGATGTATTGCGCTCATGAAAATCATTAGTTACAAAAAGTTAACAATTGATAAGTAGTCCAAAATCAAATGTGCCGCGTTGAATGACCATCTGCAAAACAAACAGCAGAGATTGAAAATTAAAAAATCAATCCATCGCGCTAACAGTAGCGTAAAAAACAGGAGATTTAAAATGAGTATTATAAAAAGTATGCCAGTTAAAATGCTAGTACCAGCTTTATTAACTGCTGTGTTTGCTTTACCAGCAATGGCGAATGATCAATATAACGATTCTGCACGTGTGCTTTCATCAACACCACAAACCGAGCGTGTGAATATGCCGCGCCAAGAATGCCGTACTGAATATCAGCAACAAAGTTATAGTAATGGGGGCAATTCAGTGGCAGGTGCTTTAATTGGTGGTATTGCCGGTGGCTTGCTTGGTAATACAATTGGCCGTGGTAATGGTCGTGTTGCCGCTGCTGCCGTAGGTGCTGGCGTAGGTGCGATTGCTGGTAATAGTATCGCTAATAATCAAAATGGCGGTGGTACGCGTTCTGTGCCTGTGCAAAATTGTTACCAAGTGGATAACTGGCAAACCGTGAATTCTGGCTATTTGGTGACTTATGAATACAACGGCAGAACCTACACAACGGTGATGAATAACCAACCTGGACAATATATTGATGTGAATGTGGCGGTAGCACCAAATAGCCGCACAGTCTCACAAATCAATTACATTGAGCCGATTCGTTTTAATAACGGTGGTTGGAATAACGGACATGATCGTTATGAGCGTCGTGATGACCGTGGCGAACACCGTGGTTGGGATAATCGACGTGATGACGATCGTCATGAAGGCCGTGGTGAAGGTCGCAATGAATGATATGGTGAACATCGCGGTGAAGGCCGTTATTATTAGTCCTTACGTTATTTAATCGTTAATTTAACAATCTAAAGCAGTTAAAAACCTAGCGGCCATGAATAGCCACTAGGTTTTTTTATTTGCTAAAAATTACCATCTACATAAGCTTGCAAGTAAAATCAGCATTATCAGTTTTTATATAAGAACATCGCGTGAAGCTAACCGTAGATTGCGTTTTAACGCCAGAATTATCAAATTTGACTAGTAGTAGTGCTTTAGCACAGTTGCTAGCTAAGGGCCGCGTAACTCAGGCTGAAACTCCATTAGAAGCCTTAGTTTGTGGGCAATATGGTGTGCAATCTAGCTTAGATTATCCAATAGCCGCGATTTGTGCCGCGGCCGATGGTTTGGAAGTAGGCGATGCTTATTGGTTAAGGGCCGATCCTGTGCATTTGGTTTTACAGCGCGATTGCTTTAGCTTGGATGAATCTGTGCCATTGCTAGTGGATTCAGAACATGCAAAAAGTATGGTTGCGAGTTTAAACCAGCATTTTAACCAAGATGGTTTAATGTTTTTAATTGGCACGTCAGGCGCTTGGTATGTGCGTACTGAGCAAATGGCAGACATTACAACCAGCTTACCTAGCGTGGCCGCAGGTAAAAATATCCATCAGTTCATGCCGCAAGGTCTTGAATCATCCAAGTGGCTGGCAGTACTCAACGAGGTGCAAATGTTGTTGTTCGAACATTCTGCCAATGAAACGCGTGAATCGGTTGGAGCGCTTGCAGTTAATAGCATCTGGCTTTCTGGAGGAGGGTTTATGCCACAAAGCCAACCTTTTCTCAGCAACGTTGATTCAATAATCTCTGACAGTATTTTTTATCATGGCTTGGCAATGCTCGCTGGTGAAGTTTACCAAGTTGTGCCATCTAACTTGGATGGAGTTTTAAATACCCCCGTACAACGTATACGCCTGCAACTGCCTAATAGCAATATCTTGGCTTGGTTTGACAGTTTGCTTGCTGCACTAAAAGCCAAAAAAATAAAAAAATTAACCTTAAATTTAGGCTTTTATGAAAAGAGCTTGATGGTTGAAATTAAGCCAATAGATACCTACAAGTTTTGGCGCACCAATAAGCTCGTGATGGATTACCTTAAATGACAAAAATAGTACAACGTAATACTCAGCCGCAAGTTGAACAGCATTTAATTGAGGCTGGTGTTCCAACTCTCATGGCTAGATTACTGGCTACACGCGGTGTGACTGAGGCAAGCCAGCTAAGCGCGAATTTAAGTAATTTACTGCCGCCAAGCACGCTAACACATAATGCCGAGATGGCTAAGCTGCTGGCAGATGCGATTACCGCCAATAAAAAACTATTGATTATTGGTGATTATGATGCTGATGGCGCTACAGCTACTGCCGTTGCCGTTAAAGGCTTACGAGCGTTTGGGGCAAATGTAGATTTTTTAGTGCCGAATCGCTTTGAATACGGCTATGGACTCACGCCAGAAATTGTTGCATTGGCTGCCACACAATATCCTGATGTAATTATCACTGTAGATAATGGCATTGCCAGTGTAGATGGCGTAGCCGCGGCCAATGCGCTTGGCATACAGGTGCTGGTGACTGATCACCATTTGCCAGGCCAAGAAACGCCACAAGCTGCATGCATTATTAATCCTAATCAACATGGTTGTACGTTTGCCAGTAAAAATCTAGCAGGCGTTGGCGTCATGTTTTATGGTCTGCTAGCCTTGCGTGCAGAGCTTCGTGAACGCGGCGCTTATGTGAATAAATCTGAGCCTAATTTAACCGAGTTGCTTGATTTAGTTGCACTTGGCACGGTGGCCGATTTAGTTAAGTTAGATGACAATAATCGTATTTTAGTCGAGCAGGGTTTGCGCAGAATTAGAGCTGGCGCTTGTTCGCAAGGCATTTTAGCTTTGTTGCGTGTGAGCGGTCGTCAAGCATCAGCCACTAATGCACAAGACTTGGGATTCTACGTTGGACCAAGGCTGAATGCGGCTGGCAGGCTAGATGACATGACGTTAGGCATACAATGTTTGCTGGCTGAAACTGAGCAGGAAGCCACAACCATCGCGCAACAACTGCAAGACTTGAATGCGCAACGTCGCAGTATTGAAGCTGATATGCAAGAGAGTGCCAATATCTCACTTGATGACATTAACGTCACCAAGCAGTTTGCCATTACGATGTATCAAGCCGATTGGCATCAAGGTGTGATTGGTATTTTAGCTTCGCGTATCAAAGAGCGTTATCACCGCCCAGTAATTGCCTTTGCTGATGCTGGTGGCGGCCTACTTAAAGGCTCGGGACGCTCTATTTCTGGCTTACATCTGCGCGATGCACTTGATTTACTCAGTAAGCATCAACCAGATTTGATTTTAAAGTTTGGTGGACATGCCATGGCGGCAGGGCTAAGCATTAAGCAGGTTGATTTTGAGCGATTTAATCAAAGTTTTGAAGTGGTGGTTAAAAGTCTGATTACTGAAGCCGATTTAGAATCAATACTTGAAGTCGATGGCAGCCTAAATAGTAACGACATGGTTTTCTCAACGGCACAAACCTTAGAGAACCAAGTGTGGGGACAGGGCTTTGCACCACCATTGTTTTATGATAAATTTGAAGTATTAAGTCAACACGTATTAGGTGAAAAGCATTTAAAGCTAAGCTTGAAGCGAATTGCTGAAACAGCACAGGCTGCGGCATCTGTAGTCATTGACGCTATTTATTTCAATCACCCTGATTTATTAGAAAGCCCTATTCAAGCTGCTTATCAACTGCAAACCAACAGCTATAACGGTTCGCAAAAAGTGCAATTAAATGTACGATATATAGTGAGTTAAATTTTATTTAATCAACATTCAGGTGACCTATCATCAACACTGAGCAAACTCATTCAAACTTGCTAGTAAAAAGCATGTTTCAGCCAGCACTGCCGCCACGTAACAATGACGCACACAAAGGTTTATTTGGTAGCTTGGCGATTATTGGTGGTGATAATGGTATGGTCGGTGCTGTGCTTTTAGCGGCAAGGGCCGCTCTGCTGATGGGTGCTGGCCGTGTTTACACTACGATACTATCTAGTCAAGCGCCAAGCGTGGATATTTTTCAGCCAGAAATCATGTTGCGTTCGCCCGATGCACTTACACAACTAGCGCAGCTTAATTGTGTCGTCATTGGCCCTGGGTTAGGGCAATCTGCAGCAGCAATCGCGCTGCTTGAATTTTGGTTGACGCAACATGTAGCCATGTTGATTGATGCTGATGCACTCAATTTAATCGCCATACATCCGCACTTAGGCGCCATGACTAAAAATCGCCACGCGGATACGATCATCACTCCACATCAAGGTGAGGCGGCTAGATTGTTAGCATGTAGTGGTGAAGATGTTCAACAAAACCGTATTGAAATCGCCATGAAACTAGCCCAACTATTACATGTTACTTGTGTACTCAAAGGTGCTGGCACTATTTGCGCACATCATGATGGTCATTGGTTTGTAAATACCACAGGCAATGCTGGCCTTGCTAGTGGTGGCACTGGTGACGTGCTTAGTGGCATTATTGGTAGCTTGATGGCGCAAGGTTTGAGTGGTTTGAATGCAGCTAAACTAGGCGTATTTGTGCATGGCGCAGCGGCTGATTCGTTAGTGACGCAAGGTGTTGGCCCTGTAGGAATGACCGCATCAGAAGTGGCGAAAGAGGCACGTAGCATCATCAATCAGCTTAATCAAACTAATGTTATCAAGCCATTAAGCTAAAATCGTATGCTCTGTAATATAGTTAGCTTGAATGATTTAAACCCAACAAACTATTTGAGCTAGTTAAATTGACTGAATGCGTCTGCAAAAGGGTAAAATTACATCTGTAAATATAAAAGTAAGGTTACGCATGCGTCAAAAATTAATCGTTGCTAATTGGAAAATGCACGGCAGCTTAGCCAGCAATAAAAAACTTATAGAAGCTTACGTTGAAAAATTGTCACCACTCAAAAATGTAGATGTGGTGGTTTGTGTGCCTTATCCATATCTCGCACAAGTGCAAACAATGCTGCAAAATACCAATATTACTTGGGGTGCGCAAAATTTAAGCAAAGACGCAGAAGGTGCATTTACTGGCGAAGTGAGCGCGGCAATGTTAAAAGACTTTGGCGCAAGTTATGTGATTATTGGTCACTCAGAACGCGCAACAGCATATTGCGAGTCGGATGAAAATATCGCGATTAAATTCATACAAGCCCAAGCACATGGCCTAACGCCTATTTTATGTGTAGGTGAAACACTCATCGAGCGTGAAGCTGGCGTGATGCAAATGGTAGTCGCTAAACAATTAGACGCCATTATCAACTTGTGCGGCGCAGCGGTTTTTGCAAATGCAGTTGTTTCGTATGAGCCTATTTGGGCGATTGGCACGGGATTGGCCGCAAGCGCAGAGCAAGCGCAGAGCATGCATGAATTTATCCGAAGCAGAATCGCTAATCTCGATAAAGTCGCGGCTGCCAGCTTGAAAATCCTGTACGGAGGGAGCGTAAATCCGCAAAATGCGGTACAATTACTGGTTATGCAGGATATAGACGGTGGTCTTATCGGTAAGTGTTCGTTAAACGCGCAAGAATTTGAAGGGATATGCCACGCAGCGACTTAAAAATGGCTGTTGAATTTGGTTATTAAATATAAGTAATTGCTTAAATGGCGTTAGGTGAAAAATGGAAAAATTAGTATTAGTAATTCATGTGTTGGCAGCTTTAGGCGTCATTGGCTTAGTGTTATTGCAACACGGTAAAGGTGCCGATATGGGCGCATCTTTCGGTAGCGGTGCATCTGGCAGCTTGTTTGGTGTTTCTGGCTCAGCAAACTTTATGAGCAAAGCAACTGCAGTTTTTGTGGTGATATTTTTTAGTACAAGCCTAACGCTTGCTTATATGTCTAGCCATAGAGTAAACGGTAGTGTTGTTAAAGCCAATGCGGCTAGTGTAGTAAATAGCGCAAAAGTGGCACCTGTTGATGCTGCAATACCAAAAGCACCATCTGGTACGGAAGATATTCCTAAGTAATTCTTCAAGCTAATTACAATTCAGGTAATTAAAAATCAGTTGATTTAGAGCAGTAAGAGCGATAGCTGAAATAAATGCCGTCGTGGTGGAATTGGTAGACACGCAACCTTGAGGTGGTTGTGACTTAGGTCGTGAGAGTTCGAGTCTCTCCGTCGGCACCAGTTAATCGCTCTTCTTCGTTTTATATCGTATAAAATTCTAATAAATACAATGATTTAACTCAATTGCACGCCTCGTAGCGTATTTTTTCGTTTCATGACGTTGCTATGAATTGGGTATAAAAGAAGGTATAAAGGCTACCTTAATAAACTTTTATACCTCTTTATGGCATACCTTGAAAAGTTCTAATGGAAAATCTCAGTTGAAAGCATCTTCAGTTTTTTCTTGAGTATGACGATCAGTGGCTATCCGCCTATCACAACCCTTTCGCCTATTGGCGATAGGCAATTCACCCTTAATGTTAGTCTCTTGAGTGTTTTCAAGCTTACGCAGAAAAATAACCTCATAGCTACCAATCGCTAGATGAAAGTGAACTTCGTCTAACTCACCCAAGTCGCGGTAGTACAAATATAAGTTTTCGCGTAACCGTTTTGCATTAACCCTCACCGACGAATCGTGGTTGGAATCAAACTCAGGTCTCGCGCCAAGTGCTTCTGTAGCGATGGTATATCCTTTGAGCTTTCCACCATTTCCACTGTGAGATTCATCCACCAGGTATTTGAGAAGCTTTTGTTGTTTGGGGGCGCTGGCGAAGATTGGCGAATTTAATACCTTATCTAAACATCTCCGCACCAAATTACAATCAATACCAACCGTCGAAATATTAGAATCAGTTAATGTCATGTACCTAACTTGGACCTTTCCTATTTTTTACTTTTTATGCCACGTTAGCTCAAATTGACCATAGATTTAATCATACGCATTATCATCTCTTTGGGCAATCCCGCGTATAAGTAGAGATAGGCTGGAATCAAGCCAGTTCGCCTTAAGCATGGTCAATCCATGCTTGCAGCGCACTGGTTTGCACCAAGGGCAGTTGGAGTGGCAATAGCGGCACCAGTCACGGCCAACTTTAAGCTGGTGGGTATTTATGTGCCCTCTGGCGATAAGCTAGGTTTTGCTGTATTCAAGCTCGCGGATGTTAAGCAGCGTGCGGTGCTGTTACATCAGGAAATTACAGCAGGTATCCGATTGCACGCAATCAAGCCAGAAGGTGTAGAGCTTAGGTCTGAAGGTAATATCCAGACACTGACATTAGAAATCCGTCAATAAAATGCAACTGCACCAGCCTCAATTGGGCTTCAATTTAATCAAAAATAGATTAAATTGATTGCTGCCATATAAAATTCACACAACACGCCGGCTTAACTTTTATAAGCATCAAGCAGTAGCAATGCTGTGGTTTAAGCTCTTTTATATTAGCATTTATCCCGCCTTACCTGAGCTAAGATGTAACTGTTACATCTACAATTATTTAGTAGTGAGAGTTATAGTTCTTTTATCCATAATTTAATAATGGGTTAATCAAGCTTTCCAACTTTACTTAACTATTCAGGGGATTTAAAAATGAATAAAAAACTTTCAGCCGCCTTATTGTTAGCGGCTTCTACTGTGTTTGTTGCACCAGCTTTTGCGGCTGACCGCTCAGGTGTTACATGCGCTAACTTACCAACTTTTGCTCAATTGCAAACCGCACTTGCAGCAGCAGTTCCTGGTGCAACTGGCTTTGGTTTGCCAATGTGGGCTACATTAGTAGATTCAAGTGGTCGGGTATGTGCGGTTGCTAAACTAAATGCCACTGACCCTTGGGTGGGCAGTCGCGTGATTTCTGCACAAAAAGCCAATACTGCCAATGCATTTAGTACAGAAAATATTGCACTGTCTACAGCTAACCTTTACAGCGCAGTACAACCAGGTGGCTCGCTCTATGGCTTGCAACACAGCAACCCAGTGAACACAATTGTGGCTTATAGAGGTGCTGCTACTGCTTTTGGTACAACTAGTGACCCAATGGTAGGTTTACGTGTGGGTGGTGTGAATGTATTCGGTGGCGGTTTAGCACTTTATAACACTGCTAAGCAAGCAATCGGTGCAATTGGTGTCAGTGGCGATTCTTCATGCGCTGACCACGAAATCGCATGGAAACTGCGTACTGCATTGGTGGGCAATGGTACCGGCACAGGTTTAGTAGCCAATAAAGTTCCTGGTGGTGTAAATACTGACACTGGTGGCGTAAAGGATGACAACATCATTTACGATATCACTGCTGCTCCTAACAACAATGGTACAAGCACTGGTGGTTGGGGTCATCCTCATTGTGCACCTGGACAGGCTATACCTGCTATTGCTGGTTTAACTAATTAATATCACACTTTCGAAAGGACTTGTCATGAAAAACATGATTAAAACGTCTACGGGGTGGAATATTAGCAAGGTGCTAATGGTTGCAGCTTTTGCGCTTACACTGACCGCTTGTGGTGGCGGTGGCGGTAGCGAAACCGTTCTTCAGCAAATTCAAAGATTAGTCGCCAGTGGTACGGCCGCTAATTTAGAAGCAGCGATGGACTTGGCAAACAATACTTGCGAGAACGTTACAGCATCACAATGTGAAGCATTCATGGATGCTATCGCGGTAGCGTAATCTTTGCACTAATCCGTAGTAAATAAAAAAGGCTCCGTATTAACGGAGCCTTTTTTATATCAAACACTTTTGTACCCAAAACATAAGCGGTTTAATATTTACTCATTACTAGGCTTTGCGGCAAGTCCTGTATTGATAGTTTCTGTTTGCATAATTGAACGTTTATCTTTAGACAAGCTCTGCCAAAGCTTAGCTTGCACTAACTCTGCCTCACCAGAGAGCTGATGTGGCGCTAATTCATCTTCTTGAACAATCGTTTTTCTTTGGGCTTGCTGCATTTTAGCTGAGGCAATACCCACTTGCCTAAATGCCTCACCAATACGCGCACGCTCTAATGTTAACTTTTGTTGTTGAGTCTGTTTGTTTTGCCACCACGCCGTTGTGCCAATAATAATTAATGCTAGCAATGCAAGTCCTATAAGCTTGCCATTTTTAAATAAAAATTCGTTAATCTTCATGTTTTATAACTTCCTTAAGTCGTCAGCATATTGCGCACTGTAATTAACTTCTAATTGTGATTTGTCTACGTTAAGGTCAATATCGGTTAAACCGAATATCCATTGCGTGTTCCACAAATGGGTGTTGGTAGGCGCATAATCTTGCCAAGTTTTTCTGGCAGAGTTGCCGTATTTTGCACTTAACAACAATGAGAAATGAGCATAAAGCGCACTGAGATAATCACTTGGCATCGAGGCCTCAGCGCTAGTCATCTTAGGTATTAAAGATAAAGTAACTTGGTGAAGCTTGCCATTGTTAAATATAAACCAAGCACTAAATGCCTCCCCAGCAATTTCAATATTATCTAATTTAGCTAAGGCTTGATCGTTAGGGTTCAAAAATGAAGGTTTTATGTTGTCTGGTGTGGTCTGCGCATTTGGCACACTAGTAAGTACTTCTTTCAGTGTCATCCCATAAAATGTTGAGCCCCATAGTGGAATCTGTTCATTCTGCCCAGCATTCGATGTGGGTATTGTTAGACACGTAAACACAAATAATAGAATCTTTAGTTGTTGTTTCACGGCATTCCTCTAAATTTTAAAAGTTGATACCCATATTTTTTGTAGGCGTTATGTTAAGACTACGCTCAAAACGATCCGGTAACGTATGTAGTGGTCAACTAAGATTGGATACCTCAATCGACATGATTTGCTGATCTTCTGTCAATTTGGCCTCAAATTGATTGAGTGACAGATAACCCAAGCTTGAGTGTAATCTACAGTCATTGTAGAAAGCAACAATGTAATGGCTAATATCATTAACGGCTTCTTGGTAGGGGTAGATAAATGCGTGATAACCATCAGCAACAATTTTTAATTTGCCGGTAAATTAACGCAAAGCTGAAAGCCGCACATCCGTCCACTTTCATGTTGTGGTATTTTGAAGTGAATAATGCTGCGTCCAGCGGTCATCCATTGCGCGCCGCCGCTTTTTAACCCACTTTTATTGCCTAGATGATCTTGATACAACATTTACTATCGAGCATATCAGTGACTGTTTCAAAGGCACGATGTGAATGATCTGGAAAACCTACGATGTAATCGGCAGCATTTTCCGAATAAAATTCATCGGACATTAAAAATGGGTCTAAGCGCAAGGTGCCGCATTGCCCTAGGCTACGGCTGTATTGATCAGACTTTTATAAAAACAATAAAATGCTTATTTATTGTTTAATGGCTTCAACAGGCAGTGTGATGGTGACTTCGTCGCCAACATAAGGCGTATGTTTACCCATGTTAAAGTCAGTGCGTTTCACAACGACTGTTGCGTTAGAACCACAAGCTTCTTTTTTTAGCATTGGATGTGGCATGCACATGAACGAAGTGACCGTCAGTGTGACTGGTTTTCTAATCCCTTTTAGCGTAAGCATGCCGTCAATCGTGGCTGGCTTGTCACCATCAAAATTAACCTTGTTAGATGTGAATGTGGCCGTTGGGAATTTTTCTGTATTTAAAAAATCCTCACCTTGAATATGTTCGTTAAATAGTGCAACACCGGTATTGACTGATGTTGTGCTGATGGTGACATCTACTGAGCCAGTTTTGGCGGCACGATCAAGCACTATTTTCCCTGAAGTTTTATCAAAGCGGCTTAACTGTGTTGAATAGCCAAAATGGCTGTAAGAAAAGCGCGGCAAAGTATGATTACCATCAATTACATAGGTTTCTGGTGCGGCGATTGCTGCGGTTGAAATTGAGGCGGCAATGGCTAAAAGGGCGAAGCGTTTCATGGTGTAACTCCTGTATAAAGTGATGATAAAAAGTTGTTGTAAAACTGGCTTAAAGTCTGAAATGCTATTTCTCAGCTATATCGTCAAGCAGTGAAACTTGATTTTAATTTAATTGGCTACTGTGCTGAAGTCTGTCCATACAGCATCGTCAGTGGCTAAGTCAGCACTTGTTGCATAAAGGCCCATCAACTAGTGCTACTTATTTGAAGTTTATGTTTCATTAAAGTTTCGTACCTTTATTAAAGGGCGCGCTCAAAAACCAACTGCAACACCTAGAGAGTGTAAATTCAATCTTAAAGCTTTATCAATATATTTAATTACTAGCGGGATTAAGTAGTGATTAAGTAAAGTGAGTCTGTCAGTTAAAAAATGTTCATATATCAAGACAGTCAAATTAAAATGCTTAAGCTTCTAATTAAGTGCTGTGATGCTTTGCAGGGCATGTTGTTATTGGGTTACAATTGCAAGTTGGTTGCTCAATAAGCGGTTTATAGTTTTTCGCTAGATCTTAATGGTGTTAAATAATTAAAGTAATGAAAATGTAGTGCAAATTCCCATCGTTCTCTTAAGTTTATCGCTTTGTTTGATTTATTTGAATTGAATGCCTATTTCAGTGCTATTTGTAATAACTACGTAACAAAAAACATGTAAAAATGATAAAATCGCTAATTAAATTTCTTAATTAGTATTTCAAAAAGTTAGCTTGGGGCTGGTAAGTGTTAGAAAATTACTTTCCGATATTGATGTTTATTCTCGTTGGCTTGGCTGTCGGCGTAGGTCCTCTCGTCTTGGGCTTGTTGGTGTCGCCACACAAACCTGACTCTGCAAAAAACTCTCCTTATGAATGCGGTTTTGAAGCATTTGAAGATGCGCGCATGAAGTTTGATGTGCGTTATTATCTGGTTGCGATTCTTTTTATCTTATTCGATTTGGAAATTGCTTTCTTATTTCCATGGGCTGTAGTGCTTAAAGAAATTGGTTTGTTTGGTTTTCTTGCAATGATGATATTTTTAGGTGTGCTCGTTATAGGCTTCATCTACGAGTGGATGAAGGGTGCCTTAGAATGGGATTAATAGTAATGGGATTAAACCTGTCATGAGTATTGAAGGTATTTTAGAAAAAGGTTTTGTCACCACGACGCTGGATACGGTAATTAACTATACGCGTACTGGTTCAATGTGGCCGATGACGTTTGGTTTAGCTTGCTGTGCGGTTGAAATGATGCATGCTGGCGCGTCAAGGTATGACTTGGATCGCTTCGGCATTGTGTTTCGTGGCAGTCCTCGTCAGTCAGATGTGATGATTGTTGCTGGTACGCTAGTGAATAAAATGGCGCCAGCCTTGCGTAAAGTTTATGATCAAATGGCTGAACCGCGCTGGGTAATCTCCATGGGTTCGTGTGCAAATGGTGGTGGCTATTATCATTATTCTTATGCAGTAGTGCGTGGATGTGACCGTATTGTGCCGGTGGATGTCTATGTACCAGGTTGTCCGCCAACCGCAGAAGCGTTGTTGTACGGCATTATTCAGCTGCAAAATAAAATTAAACGTACCAATACGATTGCTAGATAGTGCATTT
>JAYWDO010000003.1:0-44640 GCA_043779795.1 Pseudomonadota bacterium | reverse complement strand
GCATTTAGGCTCCGTAACGATACAAAGTGCGATGCATATTCGTAACCCATTTGCGCTTGAGCTGACCTATACGCGCGCTATAATGTGTTTTTTATTGTTTAATCATCAAATTAAAAACATGTTGGCGATTGGCTTGGGCGGTGGTTCACTCGCAAAATATGTACATGCTTATTGTCCTGAAATTGTGAGTAAGGTCATTGAGCTTAATCCTAAAATAATTCAAGTAGCACGAAACCAGTTTTTTGTTCCAGAGAATGACGAGCGGCTGGAAGTAATAGAAGGCGATGGTTTGGTCTATTTAGCCGAGCATGAAGATGCCGCTGATGTGTTGTTAATTGACGCTTTTGATAGCAATGGCATACCACCTAATTTTTGCAGCCAAGACTTTTTTGACCAATGCGCGATTACACTCAAAAGTGATGGCATGCTGGTGATTAACTTGTGGGGCAGCGATAAGAATTTTAATGTGTATTTGCAGCGCATAGAGCAAACCTTTGATGGTCGAGTATTAACGCTACCAAGCGGCAAGCCGGGCAATATAGCCGTATTTGGTTTTAAACGAGAACCTGCCGATTTACGTTTAACCAGTCTGCGTGAGCGCGCTAAAGAGCTTGAAAAGTCACACAAAATTGAATTTTTACAGTTTGTAGATAAATTGGCTGAACATAACTCAAGTAGCAGTAATCGACTTTTTATGATTAAGAATCTCGTGAATGCAGAAGCCTAAATAATTTGATACCAGTTAATTTAATACTAGCTACTTTAATCTAGTGAATCTAATTTTAGTTACCATTTAATCACAGTAAATTAATACATATACCAAACCAGAACTTTAACGAATAGCGATACTTAATCACCATGATCCCAAATAGATATTTTGCAACCTGCCCACGCGGCTTAGAACAATTACTTGCAGATGAGCTGCTGCAAGTCGGTGCTAAGTCAATCAAGCCCACTGATGGTGGCGTGAGTTTCGATGGTGACTGGGCTATTTGCTATGCTGCAAACTTGTATTCACGCATTGCTACCCGTATTTTATGGCAAGTGGCGCGCGGTAAGTATCTGAATGAAGAAGACTTGTTTGATGCAGCTTACAAACTCAATTGGCCGCAATGGTTTGATGTTAAAAACGATTTTATGGTCAAAGTAACCGGTGTTAAATGCCCACTTAAAAGTCTTGAGTTTGCAACACTAAAAATAAAAGACGCCGTATGTGATAAATTTAGACTAGCGGTGGGCAGTCGCCCATACATTGATACCAAAACGCCAGCAGTGCGTATTCATGCTTATTTAGCCGCTGATGAATATCAATATTACCTGGATACATCAGGTGCTGCGCTTTATCAGCGCGGTAACCGTGGTGCTAGCATTGAAGCGCCATTACGTGAAAATTTAGCCGCAGGTATTTTAAAACTATCTGGCTGGCAAGCTGGGCAGCCATTGCTAGATCCAATGTGTGGTAGTGGTACGTTTTTATTAGAAGCGGCAATGGTGGCATTGGATATGGCGCCTGGCTATAAAAGGAGTTTTGGTTTTGAAACACTAAAAAACTTTGAATCACATGTGTGGAATAAGCTTAAATCTCAAGCAGCAGCTAAAGTTAAGCCGGTAACTTTTCAAAAAATATATGGGTCAGATGTTGATTTGCGTGCAGTGCGCATCAGTAAACAAAACCTTGAAGATGCAGGCTTACTAGCAGCGGTACAGCTTTCACATGTTGATATTGTTAACGTAATGCCACCCGCTGATAGCGGTGTGTTAGTGGCAAACCCTCCTTACGGTGTGCGTATTGGTGATGACGATACGCTACAATTACTTTACCCGAAAATAGGTGAAGCGTTAAAACGTAAATTTGCGGGTTGGAACACTTACTTTTTAACCAACGACTTAACTATGCCGAAATTAATGCGACTTACACCTAGTAAGCGCACGCCGCTTTACAACGGCCCGTTAGAGTGTCGTTTGTTTGAGATTAAAATGGTTGCTGGCAGTAATCGTAAGTAAATATTTACATACATATTTTTAAAATATTATGGCAGACTCATTAAATGAACTAAAACAGAAGCTGGAAGATTTTGTGCAGGTGCGTGATTGGGCACAATTTCACTCCCCTAAAAATCTTGCGATGGCAATGATTGTAGAGGCAGCAGAGCTAGTTGAGCATTTTCAGTGGAATACTGAGGCGGAAAGTCATGCGTTGTCCGCTGAGAAACGTGAACAGGTAGGGCATGAAATTGCAGATACTTTCGTTTATTTACTTAGAATTTCACAAGTGCTAAATATCGACTTAATCGAAGCTACTAACAATAAAATAGCACTCAATGCGGTTAAATATCCTGTGGAAAAAGCGCGTGGTAAGAATAATAAATATACTGATTACGAGTGATTTTATTGGTGACATTGTGATATGTTGAGACAATAAAAAAGCCCAGTCATACTGGGCTTTTGCAATGTTAAGCGAATGAGTTGCTTATTTTAGTGATGCTAAAGCCGCTTCATAATTTGGCTCATTAGCAATTTCACCGACTAATTCAACATGTTTAACCACATTGTTTTCATCTAAAACAACTACAGCACGTGCTGCTAGGCCTGCTAATTTACTGGTACTAATCAATACACCGTAGCTCGTTAAAAACTCATTGCCGCGCATGGTTGATAAGTTTTGTACGTTTTCTAAACCTTCAGCTGCGCAAAAGCGCGTTTGTGCAAAAGGTAAGTCGGCCGAGATGTTTAACACAATCGTATTGGTCATTTCGCTAGCATGCTGATTAAATGCACGTACTGACATCGCGCAAGTAGCCGTGTCAACACTTGGGAAAATGTTGAGCACTTTACGTTTACCAGCAAAGTTTTCTAGTGAAACATTGGCTAAGGCTTTATCTACTAATGTAAATTCTGGCGCTTTATCGCCAACTTTAGGTAAGTTGCCTGATACTTCTACGGGATTGCCTTTTAAAGTGACTGAGTTTGACATGTTTTTTCCTTTGGTTTGAACGTTGTTAAATCTGAATACAGTTAAATGCGAATTTTTAATAATCGATGTAATACATAATAAAGCAAAAGTGCCCAATATACATTGGGCGTTTAGTTAAATTTTGATGATTGTACTTAAAATTATCCGCTTAAATCTAAGCGAATAAATCTTCGCTTAAGTAGCCAATCGTCATTGTCTGATTATGTAACACGCTATCATTGGTGTCAGGGCGTGGTGAGAACTCACCGTACGAATAAAATCCAGTAATTGCAGTTTGTGAACCCATAATTTGTTGCACTAACTTCACTTCATCCGCCACTTGATCAGCCATTACACCTTTGCGACCAACACAACTGACACATATAGCAAGCCCAGTTTGATTGGTATTGGTGTTATCTGCAATTAAATGTGCAGCATCGCCAGCACCCTCTACCAGTCTGTCATGCGTTGCTTGGCAGAATCTTACGGTTTCACCTTCATCAACGTTCCCCGCAAAAGTTAGACTGTTCTTTACATTGTCAATGGCCAGAATTGTTCGAATTTTTTCAATGTCACGTCTACCTGCTTCAATAACGGCAAAAGGAAAGTTCAAGCCACTACCTGGTAGGCCTTTAGCTGAATGTTCGCCAATGTACATTTTGTACAATGGCAGTGCTGGTTTTCCATCAAGTTCAAGAACGACATTCTTTTCAGATTTTGTCACTTTACGTGGTGGACCATAAGGTTTCCAGCCACGACCAACGCCAGTAGCAGCCACTAAATTTTTGCCATACAAGCCAACTGCAATGACTAATCCGTCTGAAATGGTATCGTTAAAAAGCAGCACAGTTTTACTAAAATTAAAGCCATCACCAGCCATACCGCCCATTACAGGTATTTCCCCAAGCACACTTTTGAAGCCTTCTAGTAATTCAGAGCCATTTACATTTAAGCCGTCAGAATAGACCAATACTGCTTTTAAGCTTTCAGATTCCAATTGACGCGCTAAACCTACCGCCGTTTCATAAGAGTTCTGCATACCATTCATTTTGGTATGTGTGACACGCTGTATGGTTTTTTCCCACAAAATAGCTGTAATTTGTAAGCTATCATCAAATACGCCTGTTGCCGTAATTTCACCTGATGTAGAGCAGCCGATAATTTGTGCCGTAGGGTAGCGAGCCTTCAGTGTGGCTTGCAATTTAGCTTCACTAAAGCGTTTCACCGAACCGAATACAAGCACTAAGCTAGCGCTCGGTAGCGGTGATGTCACTAGTAAATCTTTTAATGTCATTTTTGCTGTTAATGACTCTTGTTTTACTATCATTTAAATCCCTTAAAATGAGTCTCTAAATTTATAATTTTTTGTATAGTATTACAAATTTTAACAACTAGTAACGGTTGATTACACTTTAAGTTTTTTATTGTAGATTACCTTAATGCGTAGATGCAGTTAAATTTAAATTTAATTTTAAAATATGACAATATATTGCTTATTAAGTGATTCTGTAGATAATATAAGTCATAATTCATGGATTAAACTTGCATCATGCTTTTATGCGAATAAATAATAAGGGAGCTTGCTGGTGAGCCAAGAAAAGCCAAGTCAAGAAAAACTAACGATAGACCAATTATCTTCCGTTAAAGTGATGGTGATTGATGACAGCAATACTATTCGCCGTAGTGCCGAAATACTATTGAAAGCCTCCGGCTGCACAGTAATCTTAGCTGATGATGGTTTCGATGCATTAGCTAAGATCTCAAATGAACATCCTGATTTGATATTTGTTGATATTGTGATGCCAAGACTTGATGGTTATCAAACTTGCTCGCTCATCAAACGAAATGCACGCTATAAGTCCACCCCAGTGATTATGCTATCTAGTAAAGATGGCTTATTTGATCGTGCTCGTGGTCGCATGGTCGGTTCTGATCAATACCTAACTAAACCATTTACCAAAGAAACCTTAATCGATGCGGTACAAACTTATGCAGCAGTCGGTAGAAATAACAAACAAAAGGAAGAGTAAGTATGGCAATCAAAACAATTTTAGTGGTTGACGATTCTGCAACTGACAGGTTCTTTTTAACCGAGCTGTTAGAAACAGCAGGTTTCATTGTAGTGGGTGCAGAAAGTGGTGAGGACTGCTTGACAACCGTTGCGCAAAATCCACCAGATTTGATTTTATGTGACGTAGTTATGCCAGGCTTGTCAGGCTTTCAGGTGACGCGGACACTGACAAAAGACCCTAAAACTACGCATATTCCTGTGATTTTATGTACCGGTAAATCGCAGGCAACTGATTTGGCTTGGGCGCTTAAAATGGGCGCTAAAGCTTGTGTTACTAAACCTGTGGTCAGTGCTGATTTGTTGACTTTGATCAAAACTTTGGCTTAGTGTTTGATACTCCATTTCAACTGATGAAATAATAGATTGAATTAACGTGGCTAAAACCTCAAATTTACGTGAGTTTCAAGAAGCAATTCTTTTAAAACTAAAAGAAGCTACTGCGCATGGTGCTGTTGTATCAACCTCGCGTTTAGGTGTTACTGTCGGATCCAAAAACATACTGATTAATCTTAAAGATGTGAGTGAAGTTTTGCCTATGCCGCCTTTACAAGAGGTGCCATTAACGCAACCTTGGTTTTTGGGTGTGGCAAATGTGCGCGGAAACTTATATAACATAACAGATTTAGCACAACTCATTGGTATGCCACCAACACAAAAATCTGCAAATAATCGGATTATGTTGTTAAATTCAGAAATAACGACACAAGCGGCCTTGGTGGTTGGCAGTTTAGTAGGTTTGCGCAGCGTTGATACGATGCAGGCAAAGACTATTGCTAATGAAGGGGATTTATTTAGCAAACAAGCTTATATAGATGCCGATAAAAACGAGTGGTTTGAGCTTGATATTGAAGCACTGGTGCTCGATAAAGAATTTATTCAACCCACTCTAAATTAAGTATTAAAACCAAGGCTGTTTAACTGTAATAATTGGCAGTAAATATTTAAATTTTATTTTATAAAGCATAATAATTCTGTGAACAGGGGCTCTACATGGCATTAAATCTAGCAACTATAAAAAGTTTGCCACAACAAATAAGCAATTTTCTGAACAATCTAAAAAGTAAAAATAGTGATACTGCAGCATCAACTACTGATAGTTTAACGGCTGGTAATCGCCAACTTTTTCTGCAAATTATTTCATTTATATTCTTTGCTATGTTGAGCTTTTGGGTCATTAGCCAAGTACGAGTAAATGGCCCAATTTATAACACATTGAAAGAGTACCAAAATTTATCAGGTGATACTTTGCCACCATCTATGTATCCACTAGATGCCTTTGCTTCTTACAATGAGGCTTATATTGCATCTACTAATTCTAATAATGAAAAGCGCGATAAAGCACTTGCTAATGCTGCAAAGACTGAAGTTTCTTTTAAAGAGCGATCAGCATATTGGCGTAAAAATTTAGATAACAATATGTTAAAAGGTCCCCTAGAGGATTTGATTAAATCAGGTGAAAATTTTTACCTAGTTGCCAATGCTCGTTATATACCATCTTTGCTACTTGGCGCAGTGGCAGCTTCTGCCCCATTGTCCGATTTGACTGCAGCTTTTGAAGCAACAAAGCAAGCTGGCAGTGTTTTTACAATGGAAATTGAAAAGCAAAATAAATCGCTAGTAGACTCTAAAACAACCTTCATTAATTTAGTCTTGCTCGGATTGTTATTCCTGGGGTTATGGTTACTGCTTTTCATGTATTTCTCTGGCAAAAAGCAAAACGTGAAATCTGCGTCTTTAACCAAACAGTTATCGCAAGAAGGTCAAAACAACCAAGATGCGGTTCTGCAACTATTAGATGAAATGGGCGACTTAGCGGATGGCGATTTAACAGTAAAAGCGCAAGTGCGCGACAGTATTACAGGCGCGATTGCTGACTCTATCAATTATACGATTGATAGCTTGCGTGATTTGGTGGTTGAGATTAATCGAGCCACAGAGCAGGTAACTTCAGCAGCATCTGTGGCGCAAGGTACTTCAGCACGATTACTAAATGCCGCAGAAATGCAATCTGAGCAGATTATGCAAACAACAGATGCGGTTACCGATATGACGCGATCTATTTTACAGGTTTCTAGTAATGCGTCTCAAGCTTCTCAAGTTGCGCAGCGCTCTTTAGAAGCAGCTAATCAAGGTTCGCAAGCTGTGCAAAATACAATTACAGGTATGAACGAAATTCGCACGCAGATTCAAGAAACTTCTAAACGCATCAAACGCTTGGGTGAAAGCTCACAAGAGATTAGTGAAATTGTAGAACTGATTTCAGACATTACCGAGCAAACCAACATTTTGGCGCTAAATGCTGCGATTCAGGCGGCTTCTGCTGGTGAAGCAGGTCGTGGATTTACCGTGGTTGCGGAAGAGGTTCAGCGACTAGCGGAACGTTCATCTGAAGCGACTAAACAAATTAGTGCAATTGTTAAAACGATTCAAACTGATACGCACGGTGCGGTTGTAGCGATGGAGAAAAGTACCGAGGGTGTGGTTCAAGGTGCACGTGTTGCTGATGCTGCGGGTAAGGCGCTGTCTGAAATTGAGTCTGTGACTAACAATTTAGCGCGATTGATTCAATCCATTTCTGCGGCAACTAATGTACAAACAGAATCAGCGACTACCGTTGCTAACAACATGCAATTGATTCAAGAAATTACTACGCAAACTTCTGAGGGTACTAAATTGACTGCAGATTCTGTGGGACAGCTTACATCGCTTGCTGAAGAGTTACGTTCTTCTGTTGCTGGCTTTAAACTTTAGTCATTTTAGTTTTATCAATGGCAATTGAACATTTCCGTATGAGAATCTCGCATAATAAAAAGAGGGCGCAAAATGCCTGAAGTATTTGATACTGGTCCTTTATCTTGGGTGAAAGATGAAATAGATCAATCGCTTAAAAAGGTGCTTGATAGCTTTATTGTGGTCATAGAAAGGCCAGATAAGTTTGCGTCATTGCGTTTTACTATTGCACATTTATATCAAGTCAGTGGTGCATTAGATATGGTTGGCCTTGAGGGCTGTAAGCGTTATTGTACAGAAATTGAAAAAGTCACCAGTAAACTTGAAAAGCAACAGATTGTCGTGAGTAAAGTCATAATGTCTGATTTGATGCATGCAGTTGATACGCTAGCGCGGTACTTGCAAGATTTATTAAATGGCATGCCAGACATCCCCACTAGACTTTATGAAAGCTTAAAGCCTTTGCTTGTTTTGCAAGGCGAGTCGCTCGAAATTAGTGACCTATTTTATCCAGATACCAGCTTTAGCGCGCCTAAAAGCTTAGCAGTAAACCCTATAGAAGCGTCTGCAGTGCCAATTTTTGTTGCAGATCAACGGGTTGTTTTTCAAAAGTCATTATTAGATTGGCTGCTAACCAAGAGCTCTGATGCACTTAATAAAATGCGTGAGTCGATTTTAAATGTGCAACAAGTACAGCAAAAAAATGCGCAAAAAACACTTTGGTGGGTTGCAACAGCATTTACTGATGCATTAGCGCAAGAAAGTATTGCTACAAATAATGGTGCGAAAAAACTATGCCGTAGACTCGATCAGCAGCTACGAAATATGGCTATAGGAGATGTGAAAGTGCCTTCTCAGTTATTGCGGGATGCTCTTTATTACGTTGCGCTTAGTGACAGAAGCACGGATACGATTAACAGTGTTAAAGATGTTTTTGAGTTGGATGACGTGTTGCCAATGCACGAAAGATCTGGTGAAAGCAACGAAGCTTCTGTGGCAGAACGTGCTGCATTGGCGCAGTTAACTGCTGATTTACCTGGTTTGAAAGAGTTTTGGTCCAAGATCAATACAGAAGTTTCTGAGTATTTAGTCAGTGGTTATTTTGATACGTTTATATCTAAGTTAGACCATTTAAACGCATTGTTACAAAGATTGAGTAATCAAAATGTTGTTAAGTTATTCAATACAGTTCACAACACGGTTCTTACGCTGCAATCAGACCAAGTTAAAATTAATGAATCTTCATTAATTGAGGTCGCTGCATCTTTCAATCTGCTTGAATATGCCTGTCAGCATTATCAGCGGCTTGATGCTGAAACGCATCAAAAAATATCCACACAAACCGCCCGTTTGCAGTCGATTTCAGATGGCATAGCGCTAATACCAGCTGTTGAAGCATTTGCTACGGTTAATTTGGATGCTAGCGTGGTTCAAGCGGTAGCAAAACAAATAATTGCAGCATTGAAAATTGTAGAGAAGTCATTAGATACATTCTTCCGAAACTCAGCTGACTTAGCCGTGTTAGATGAAGCTACAAAACCTTTACAGCAAATTTCAGCAGCATTCGATATGTTGGAAATGCCAATACCAAAATCGATTGCGAAATTAAGTACGTTTTATGTAGCCGATTTTAAAAGTAATACCGCAACTAATGACACTAGTGATCTTAGTAGCTCAAAATTTGAGTTGCTAGCAGAGAGCTTGAGTATGTTAGGACTATATGTAGAGGAGTTGCCTAATGTCCGCGTTGAATCAGCACTTGCTTTATCTGGCGCCTTACATCGTTTAGAGCAGGGTCTGCACCTAGGTCAGCAATCACCTGACGGGACTGCTGACGCTGAGAGTGCTGAGTCTGAGATTAATCCAGCTGAAGTGAGTGGTGATGTTGTAAATACAACAGATTATTTAACAGTAGTTTCAGGACAAGCCGAAGTCACCGATAAGGTAAATGACACTGAGCTACAAGATATATTCTTAACTGAAGCCGAAGAAGTGTTAGCCAGCCTGGCGCAACATTTGCAAACCTTACGTATTAATTCAACAGATGGTGAGTCTTCGCTTGAAGTGCGCCGCGCTTACCATACGCTTAAAGGTAGTGGCCGTACTGTCGGTTTGCTTGGCATGAGTGATGTGGCTTGGTCTGTTGAGAAGTTACTTAATTTGGTGATAGAGCATAAGCTTTTTCCCACAGCTGCACAGCTGAGTTTTATTGAGAAAGTAAGTGCTGCATTTGCTGGTTGGGTTACTGAATTGCAAATCAATCAAATGGTAACGTTAAATCCTAGTCATTTCCAAAAAGAAGCAGCTAAACTTGAGTTAGATTTTGAACAGTCATTGCTTGAAGAAAAGTTAAAACCACAAAAAGAAGAAGTACTCATCGGAGGTACTCGTACCTTAAGTCGCGCGTTTTTTAATATATTTTTGGCAGAAGCGCAGCAGCATCTAGAAACTTTGACTGATGCACAGAAAGCATTGATTATTAACAGCAGTGAATTACCATCAGATACTAGCTGTCGTGCGGCGCATACATTAGGTAGCAACGCACTTACCACGGGGTTCAAGCCAACAGGTGATTTAGCACGTGCTTTAGAGCATTGGCTTGATGAACATACAGCTATTTGGACTGAGCAACATATTGCATTGTATGGCAATGTGGTTAAAGCGTTAGCGGATGGTTTAGAAAAAGCTAAAGCACTGAAGAACCCTAAATCTACGCGTGCGCTTATTCAGGCTTTAGTCAGTTCTACTACTGCAATGCAAACATTAGCAGCGCATGAAGCAGAAGCCGCTGTGCTTGAACTTGAACAAAAAGTACAATTTACAGACAAACCAGCCAAAAAATCAAAAGTAAATATAACCAAAACAAAAACTAGTCTTATAAATACGCAAGAGGATGAACCTAGCGTAAATATAGTAATGGTTGCTACTAATCTTGAGGCAACTGTAAAGCAGCAAGCGATTGTCGATTTGGCTGAAATTGAAAAGTCGGCCGTGCATGAAATCCGAGCTAAACAGCTTAAAGATTTAGCTGTAGATCAAGAGTTATTAGGTCTGTTTGTAGAAGAAGCGCGTGAGCTGGTACCGCAATTAGGTAAAGATTTACGTGGTTGGCGTGCTAATCCAGAAGACGCTGATTATGCGGAATCTATACAACGTGTGCTGCATACGCTTAAAGGTAGTGCGCGTATGGCGGGACAATCTAATATCGGCGATAGTGTCCATAGTATGGAGGATCGTGTTATTCGCGCACTCAGGCAAGGAGTCACCTTAGATGACTTTGATGAGATGTTTGTTGAGTTTGATCAAATCGGCTATATGCTTGAAGTAATTACCGGTGATGTTAAGGTTAATGTTCAAGATGTTGATGCCGCTTCAAAAATAATTGCACCAACACGCGCTGTAGAACGTAAATCACCATTCTTGCGCATGCGAGCGGACGTGTTAGATCGCCTGATTAACGAGGCTGGCGAGGTTTCAATTATGCGCTCTCGGATGGATCGAGAAATGCAGAGCTTCAAGCAATCATCCACAGATTTAACCAATAGTATCAGCAGATTGCGTACGTATTTGCGTGAGCTGGAAATTGAAGCTGAAACGCAAATGCAATCTCGTATGAGTTTGCTACAAGAAGCGAATGAATCATTCGACCCGCTAGAATTTGACCGATTTACGCGTTTGCAAGAGTTGACGCGGATGATGGCCGAGAGCGTAAACGATGTGGCGACCATTCAAAATGGGCTAATGCTTAATCTAGATCAAACGGATGCGGCTTTACAACAGCAAAACCGCATGAATCGTGAGTTGCAAAAAGGCTTAATGGGCGTGCGTATGTTGCCTTTTGCTACGATTTCAGAGCGTTTACAACGTATTGTTCGACAAACGGCCAGAGAGCTAAATAAGCGCGTTGAAATGGTCATCGAGGGCGAGGCCATTGAATTGGATCGCGGCGTGTTGGATAAAATGGGTGCGCCACTTGAGCATTTGTTGCGAAATGCGGTAGCACATGGTCTTGAGTCGACTGAAGAGCGTATTAAGCTCGGAAAATCTGAAACTGGACAAATTAAGCTTAAAGTCAGTTTGGAAAATGATGAAATAACATTGGTCGTGACGGATGATGGCGCGGGTATTAATCTTGATAAAGTGAAGCAAAAAGCGATTGAAAATGGGCTGTTTAAGGCAGAGCAAGTTTTAACGGATCAAGCTTTGATGGCAGTTATTTTTGAGCCAGGGTTCTCAACTGCCGACACATTATCGCAAATTGCGGGTCGCGGTGTAGGGTTAGATGCTGTGCGTAGCAATATTGCGGCATTGAGTGGCCGTATCGACGTAAGTAATAGTGTTGGTGCTGGGGTGATGTTTAATATTTACCTGCCCGTCACACTTTCTGTTGCGCAGGTGGTCATGGCGCGCGTAGGCAATAAAACCTTTGCAATTCCTTCTGTAATGGTTGAGCAGGTGCAAAAATTAAAACAGAATGATTTAATTTCAGCCTATGAAGCACATAAAATTGATTGGGCTGAACATGAGTACCCCTTACACTTTTTATCTAAATTAATTGGCGATACTGATTATATTGCACAACATCATATTTATACCCCTGTGATTTTGTTGCGCAGTGGTACTTATCGTGCCGCCTTGCACGTAGATGAGATTTTTGGTAACCAAGAGATTGTGATGAAGCAAATGGGTACGCAGTTAGCACGTGTACCGGGCATGATGGGCGCTACGGTATTGGGTGACGGAGCAATTGTGTTAGTGATTAACCCTGTGCAACTGGCTAACCGTGAAGCGCTTTCAATAGGCGCTATTAAAGTCACTACGTTTGCGCCAGTTGTTCAAGCGATGAGAAGAATTGCTTTAGTAGTGGATGACTCGCTGACCATGCGTAAAGTACTTTCACGTGTACTTGAACGTGAAGACTTTGAGGTGATTACTGCGAATGACGGCATGGATGCTATACAGAAATTGCAACTGATTACTCCCGATATTATTTTGACGGATATTGAAATGCCGCGTATGGATGGTTTTGAGTTCTCACGTTATGTGCGTGACAACGAAAAAACATCAAATACACCATTGATTATTATTAGCTCGCGTACTGCTGATAAACATCGTAATGTTGCAAGAGAATTAGGCGTAAATGCGTTCTTAGGTAAGCCTGTGCAAGACGATGAACTAATCGAACAAGTAAATGCATTGCTTAAATATGATTAAATCAAAATTACCGATTAAAAAACCCTGCGTCATTTGTCAATAGCAATGGGGCAGCTATTGCTAATTTTAAGTAAGATTTTCAGCTCAGATACCGTTCAAAACTAACGTCAATAAGGTAAAATTCGCCTTATGCTGCAAACCAACTTATTAGCCTTAAATTCCCCTACATTTGTGCATTTGCGTTGTCACAGCGAGTATTCTATAGTCGATGGCATTGTACGTATTGATGATTATGTGAAGCAGGCAGTGGCAGATAGAATCCCTGCGCTGGCACTCACTGACTTAAGTAATCTGTTCGGTGCAATCAAGTTCTATAAAGCCGCGCGTAACAAGGGCGTGAAGCCGATTATTGGCTGTGATGTATGGGTTGAAAATACTGAAAATCGTGATCAACCATCGCGTATTTTACTGTTATGCCAATCGCAGGCAGGTTATTTACTGTTATGCCAATTATTAAGTCGTGCGTTCTTAACAAATCAGTACCGCGGTAGAGCTGAGTTTAGGCGTGAATGGTTCTTGGAGTGCGGCACAGAGGGGTTGATTCTACTGTCTGGTGCCCAAGTAGGAGATGTTGGGCAAGCTTGCTTGCAAGATAATGTTGAGCTTGCTAGTAAGCATGCTGCTGGCTGGCAAAGCCTGTTTCCAGATCGCTATTATTTAGAGGTGCAGCGCACCGTAAGCACTGTCGAAAACACACAACAAAAATCACAACAAGAAAACTATATTCATGATGTGCGTAGCATTGCAAATACACTGAATTTGCCAATAGTTGCAACGCACCCGATACAGTTCATGAGTCCGGATGATTTTAGAGCGCATGAAGCACGTACCTGCATTTCAGAAGGCTATGTGCTGGCAGATACGCGGCGCCCTAAAAACTTTACCGTTGAGCAATATTTCAAAACGCAGGCTGAAATGGCAACCTTGTTTGCTGACATGCCTGAGGCTCTGAGCAATAGTGTTGAAATCGCTAAACGATGCAACTTATCGTTAGTTTTAGGCAAAAACTATTTACCTGATTTCCCAACACCTAATAATGAAAGCTTGAATGAGTATCTAATCTCAGAAGCCCGTTTAGGCTTAAAAAAACGATTAGCCGTATTGTATCCAGATGAAAATTTACGTGCAGCTAAGCAGGCTACGTATGATGCGCGACTAGATTTTGAAACCAACGTTATCAATCAAATGGGCTTTGCCGGCTACTTCTTAATTGTGGCCGACTTTATTAATTGGGCTAAAAATAATGGCGTGCCAGTAGGGCCAGGTCGTGGATCTGGCGCTGGCTCCGTAGTTGCTTATAGCTTGGCTATTACCGACTTAGACCCTTTAGAATATAACCTGTTGTTTGAGCGATTTCTGAATCCAGACCGCGTTTCTATGCCTGACTTTGATATTGACTTTTGCCAAGAAGGACGAGATCGCGTTATTGATTATGTGAAGCAGAAATATGGTTTAGATGCTGTTTCACAAATTGCTACCTTCGGTACCATGGCGGCAAAAGCGGTGATTCGAGACGTAGGCCGCGTGTTGGATCTACCATTCCATTTTGTAGACGGAATTAGCAAGCTCATTCCTATGGAGCTTGGTATTACTTTAACAGATGCCTTGATTAAAGAGCCGCAGCTAGCGGAGCGTCGCGAAAATGAAGAAGAGTTGCGTGAACTGCTAGAGTTAGCATTACGATTAGAAGGCATCGTGCGTAACGTGGGTATGCATGCGGGTGGCGTACTTATTTCACCAAGTAAAATCTCAGATTTTTCACCTGTTTATTGTCAAGCGGATGGTGCCAGTTTGGTCAGCCAATACGATAAAGATGACGTTGAAGCGGTAGGTTTGGTGAAGTTTGACTTTTTGGGCTTACGCACACTCACAATATTAGAATTGGCCTTGGTAAATGCCAATAAACAACGTGCAGTTGAAGGTCTTGCGCCTTTATCTTTTGCCACATTACCGCTGAACGATAAGGCCACATTCCAGCTACTTAAAACAGCCAATACCACGGCGGTTTTTCAGCTAGAGTCGCGCGGTATGAAAGACATGCTTAAGCAAGCGATGCCAGATTGCTTTGAAGATATTATTGCTTTGGTTGCTTTGTATCGTCCTGGCCCAATGGATTTAATTCCTGACTTCTGCCGTCGTAAACATGGCAAACAGCGCGTGGAATACCCACATCCGCTGACTGAATCGATTCTAAAAGAAACGTATGGTATTGCCGTGTATCAAGAGCAGGTGATGCAGATTGCACAGGTAGTGGCAGGCTATAGCCTAGGCGGCGCAGATTTGCTTCGTCGCGCGATGGGTAAAAAGAAAAAAGAAGAAATGGATGATCAGCGTAAAACCTTTACTGAAGGCGCTGTAAAAAACAACATGACTGAGCGTCAAGCCACGGAGTTGTTCGATCTGTTGGAGAAGTTTGCAGGTTATGGTTTTAATAAATCGCATGCTGCCGCTTATGCGTTGGTAGCGTATCAAACGGCTTATTTAAAAGCGCATTACCCAGCAGCATTTCTAGCATCGACCATGTCTGCAGATATGAATAATACAGACAGCGTACACATTTTTTATGATGATTGCGCGCCTAACCAAATTGAAGTGTTACCGCCAGATGTGAATCACAGTGATTTTAAATTTACGCCAACGACTAATAAGCAAATACTATACGGTTTAGGTGCAGTAAAAGGCACTGGTATGGCCGCCATTGAGGTAATTCTACAGGCGCGCCGCAAAGATGGTCCATTTACCGATTTATTCGACTTTTGTAATCGCTTAGATTTGCGCAAAGTAAATCGTCGTGTGGTGGAGTCTTTAATTCGCGCTGGTGCTTTTGATAAACTCTCGCCTGACAATGTCAACCCAAGCCGAAATGCCTTGTTAGCAGGTGTGGCCATAGCAATGGCCGCAGCAGAGCAAAATAGCGCTAATAGTAACCAGAATAGTTTGTTTGGTGAAATTGCCGATAAAGCGGCCAATATTTTGCCAACTGTACCCAACTGGACTGAACAGCAGCGTTTGCAAGAAGAAAAAACTGCGCTCGGTTTTTATTTCAGTGGGCATCCTTATTGGGCATATCAAAAAGATCTCAGTCAGTTCATTTCGACAACATTAGCTAATTTAGCACCTAAAGAGCAGTCACAATTAATCGCAGGCATCGTGTCTGGCGTACGTAACCGTATGACAGCCCGTGGAAAAATGGCAATTGTAGGTTTAGACGATGGCACGACACGTATTGAAGTGGTGGTTGGCAGCGACTTATTGAATCAATATCAATCTTTATTAAAAGATGACCAGTTGATTATTGTAGAAGGTCGCGTGAGTAATGATGAGTTCTCAGGTGGTATTCGAGTTAATGCCAGAAAGCTACACGATTTATCTGGCCTACGAAATAGTAAAGCCAGTTTCTTAAAAATTTCATGTAATGGACAGGCTGACGCCGTTAAATTAAAGACATTGTTGAAACCTTATTGTAAAAGCGCATCAGATGAATCACGTGGTTGCGCGGTTAAAGTTGAATACCGTAATAAAACCAGTAAAGTGGAATTAATGTTGGGTAATGATTGGCGCGTAGACTTACATGAGGGCTTGATTGCAGGCTTAACTGAGTGGTTGAGTCAAAATAACGTAAAAATCCTATATAATTGAAACTAAGTATTTATAGAAGAAGTTAAACGCATGAAAATAAGTTACCTAGATTTTGAACAGCCTATAGCAGAGCTTGAAAGCCAAATTGAAGGTTTGCAAGCCGCGCACGATGCCAATGATGCTTTGGATATTTCTAAAGAATTAACAGCTTTAGAAAAGAAAAAGCAAAAATTATCGGAAGACATTTATGGTAATTTAAGTGCATGGAAAATTTCTCAATTGGCGCGTCACCCGCAACGGCCTTATACCTTAGATTATATTCAAGGAATGTTTACAGACTTTGAAGAGTTGCATGGTGACAGAGCCTACTCAGACGACCCTGCAATTGTAGGTGGCTTAGCTCGGTTTGAAGGTCAGCCTGTGATGGTGATTGGTCATCAAAAAGGCCGTGATGTTAAAGAGCGCCAATATCGAAATTTTGGTATGCCTCGCCCAGAAGGTTACCGCAAAGCTTTGCGACTATTTCGTCTAGCTGAAAAGTTTGGTATTCCTATCATTACCTTAATTGACACGCCGGGTGCTTACCCTGGCATTGGCGCTGAAGAACGAGGTCAATCAGAAGCGATTGCACGTAATTTATATGTGATGACTGAACTTAAAACGCCAATTATTGGTGTGATTATTGGTGAGGGTGGTTCTGGCGGGGCGCTAGCGCTTGGCGTAGTGGACCAGTTGTTGATGATGCAATATGGTACTTACTCTGTTATTTCACCTGAAGGTTGTGCTTCAATTCTATATAAAAGTGCAGATAAAGCTTCAGTGGCGGCAGAATCTCTTGCAATTACTGCTGACCGTTTGAAAGTAATGGGTTTAATAGACCGTATTATTACTGAGCCTTTAGGTGGTTCACATCGCTCACCAGAAGTGGTCATGGAAACATTACGCGCAGCACTTAAAGAAGAGCTGGCTAAACTTAAAGCAAAATCGATTAAAGTGTTATTGGTTAGTCGATATGAGCGTTTAATGGGCTATGGAAAATTCAAAGAAGTTGTTGAAAAAAAACTGCCAGTCAAACTTTGAAGTGCTAAATCGTAAGGAACTAAAAAATAAAGTTGAGTTGGCGGCAATCGCAAACTTACAAAACCCCTTGTTATCACAAGTAAATACTTTTTTAAGCGGTCATTTAAAACCTGATCAACAACTGTTGTTGGGTTTTAGTGGAGGCTTAGATTCTAGTGTATTACTGCATCTATTATCTGCTGCTCGGCAGACAATCCCATTTAATTTACAAGTGATGCATGTGCATCATGGCTTAAGCGCCAATGCCGATACTTGGGCTCAATTTTGTTCGGAGCAGTGCACATTGTTAAATGTGCCACTACAAACTGTTTACGTAAATATTGATAAAAACACTAAATTAGGTATTGAAGCTGCTGCAAGGCAATTGCGCTATGAAGCGCTATTTAGCGGTAAGTTTGCTGAATCATTACCTGATTTTATTGTGACCGCGCATCATCAAGACGATCAAGCTGAAACGCTACTATTGCAATTATTTAGAGGTGCTGGCGTTAAGGGCTTGGCTAGTATGGCTGCTGTAGATAAGCCCAGGCGTTTGATGCGGCCTTTGCTTAATGTGTCACGCACAACGCTAGAAGATTACGCAATGCAACATCATATTCAGTGGTGCGATGATGAAAGCAATAGCGATACTCACTATGAGCGCAACTTTGTACGTCAGGAAGTCATGCCAATTTTGGAAACACGTTATCAAGTTGTTAAATCTGTGCTTGCAAGAAGCGCATCACATCTCGCTGAAGCCAATGAGTTGTTAGATGCATTGGCCGGTATTGATGCAGAGCATTTACTCATAAACGATAGTCTATGCTTACAGGGTTTGGCTGCATTAGCGCACACTCGCGCTAAAAATGTACTACGTTGGTGGTTTGCAAAAAAACATCTAACAATGCCAAGTACCGAACATTTAACTGAAATAATCAATCAGCTACTCAACGCCAAAGCAGATGCAAATATTAATATTGAATTACAGCATTTAACTTTGAAGCGATTTCAGAAAAGCGCTTATTTGCTAGAAGAGCAAAGCCCGCAAACTTTTGATTTGGTATGGAGTGGTGAGGAGCAATTGACGTTGCCTAACGGGGGTAAGTTACTGTTTAAGCATGTAACTGGCGCTGGTTTGGCGCTTAAGTTTGGCATGGCTAAGTTAAGAATTACCAATCGCGATGGCGGTGAACGATTTAAGCCTAATGCACTAAGACCTACAAGAACGCTTAAACATTTGTTGCAAGAAGCCAGTATTCCACCGTGGCAACGTGAATATTTACCGCTAGTTTATTGGCATGATACGTTGGCTTTTGTGCCTGGTATCGGCACTGCGTATGAGCTACAGGCTGGTGAGTCTGAGCAAGGCGTAGAGATTACTTGGCAAGATGCGCCCGTATAATACATTCATTTTTTGCTAAGTAGTAGTTGCAGCTTCGGCCAAATATTCTCCAAAATTATTGGCTGACTTAGTGCATTAGGGTGCAAACCATCATCCTGAATTAAGTTTGGCTTTGCTGCTATATTCTCCAGCATAAAAGGCACTACTGAGATTTTATGCTGTTGGCTTAACTGACTATAAGTCTGGCTGAATGATGCGGTGTATTTAGGGCCATAATTGGGCGGGATTCTCATCCCAACCAGTAATACTTTTGCTTTTGATTTTTTGCTTAGCGTTATCATGGCGCTTAGATTCTTAGTCATTTCCGACAGCGGTAATCCACGTAAGCCATCATTTGCACCCAGCGCTAATATAATAATATTTGGCTTAAATTCAGTAAGTGTTGTGGCTAGTCTGCTTAGGCCACCACTCGTGGTTTCGCCACTGATGCTAGCGTTAATGATCTTATATTGGTAATGTTCGGCAATCAGTTTGCTTTGTAATAAATTAGCCCAGTCTTTAGGTTTTTCTACGCCGTAGCCTGCAGATAAACTATCTCCATAGATCAGAATTTTTGGATTTTCTGCCATTGCGGCCAACGGGCATGCAACGAAACCGAAACCAAGTACACTAACAGCTAAACATTTAAATATTAATAAAAAGCGGGAAAGCATTGATGCAACAACCTCCAGTGATTCAAAACCCAGTAACTTATGCGCAAGAACCTAATTCACCAGCAACTAATGCACCAGTAATTGAAGCCAACAACATTAAATATGACTTCGTTAGCCATGATAACCAAATTCGTATCCTACAAGGCTTAAATTTAACTATTAATGCTGGTGAGCAAGTGGCTATTATTGGTAGTTCTGGTTCTGGTAAATCTACACTTTTGAGTTTGCTAGCCGGGTTGGACGTGCCTACTAGCGGCAGTATTGAAATCAAGAGCAGCCCATTTAGTCAATTAGATGAAGATGGCAGGGCGGCGATACGAGCTAAATATATGGGTTTTGTGTTTCAATCTTTTCAGTTATTACCTTCCCTCACTGCGCTAGAAAATGTGATGTTGCCGCTACAGTTAAAAAATCATCCCAATGCCAAAACACTAAGTTTAGAGGCATTGAATAAAGTGGGCTTGAGTGCCCGCGTACAACATTATCCTAAGCAGCTCTCTGGTGGCGAACAGCAGCGGGTTGCCATTGCACGTGCATTTGCTACACAGCCGGCCATTTTATTTGCGGATGAGCCCACTGGTAATTTAGACAATACTACGGGCCAAATAATTATCGAGTTGTTGTTTAATATGAATGCCGAGGCGGGCACTACATTGGTGTTGGTGACACATGATATTTATTTAGCTAACCGTTGTCAGCGACAACTTAAGCTAGAGAATGGCGTATTAACTGAGTTAACTGCAGCATGATTTTACCGATTAAATTAGCTTGGACACAAACAATAAGCTTGTGGCGTGCAGGCGCTTTGCGCGTACTGGTGTTTGCTTTGGTATTGGCTGTAGCCGCAATTACGGCGGTTGGTTTTTTTACGCAACGAGTAGAAACAGCACTTAATCAGCAGGGCGGCTTATTACTTGGTGGCGATATTGCGCTATTATCAGATCATCCCATTGCTGATAAATTTGAAAAAAATGCTATTTTACTAGGGATTCATACTGTTAAAACTTATGAATTTGTCAGTATGGTGGTGTTTGGCGAAGCTAATCAGCTTGCTGAGATCAAGGCGGTTGGGCAGGGTTTCCCGCTACGCGGTGATTTAACTATAGGCCAAAATATTAGCGATACTGGCAAGGTTGTAAAGTCTATACCTAATGCTGGCGAGGCTTGGTTAGAGCCGCGACTCGCAAATTTACTTAATTTAAAAGTAGGTGATAACGTTGAAGTAGGTGAGCGAAAATTACGTATTAGCGCAATTCTAATCCGCGAGCCATCGCGCGGTGGCGATATGTTTAGCTTTGCGCCACGTCTGATGATGAACGCAGCAGATTTACCCTCGACCAAGCTTATTCAGTTCGGTAGTCGCGTTAAGTACCAATTATTATTGGCATCTGAACCACAAAACATCAGCCAATATTTTAAACAAGCCACGCCGCAATTAAGCCGTGGTGAAAAGATAGAAGATGTGCGTAATGCACGCCCAGAGATCAAATTAGCTTTGGAAAAAGCGCAGCAATTTTTAGGTTTATCAGCCATGGTCAGCGTAATTTTAGCCATGGTTGCCATGTTGCTTTCAAGCTTGCCTTACATTAAACAGAGTCTTGATACCTTTGCACTCATGCGCTGCTTTGGTGCTTCAAAAAATACCGTGTTGCATGTGCTCGCTATGCAAACGTTGATAATTGCATTTTTTAGTGCGTTAATTGGTGTGACCTTAGGTTTTATTGGGCAATTTGTCTTGGCAAAATTGGCTGGTAGCCTATTCTTAGATGAGTTACCACCTGTTTCCAGTGCACCTGTTTTTGTGGGTATTGTCGCCAGCATCGCTATGATGTTGGTCGTGGTATTGCCACATGCATGGCAAATGCGTAATTTAACTGCGATTAATATATTGCGCCGTGAAACGCTGAAACAAGCAAGCTCCGCGCAAGCTAAATTTTTGCCAGCAGCCTTAGTCATGTGCAGCATGATTTTTTGGCAAGCACATGATGCAAAATTAGCATTTTCAACCATTTCGGCATTATTGCTACTGTGCGTTTCAATTATTGCTATCTCGTATGTGCTGGTGAATCTAGTCAATCGACTGTTTAACCTTTCACCTAGCAGCCCTACACTCAATAACATAAAGCTTGGTGTGCTAGGGCTTAAACGCAGATTCGGCTTATCTACTGTGCAAATGATAGGCTTTAGTATGGGCTTAATGGTACTGATGTTACTAGCGTTGATTCGCGGTGATTTAATCCGCAACTGGCAAGCCTCGTTGCCGATAGATGCACCGAATCGTTTCGTGATTAATATTCAAGCTACACAAATTAAGGGTGTTAAGCAGTTTTTTGAGCGTCAGCAGATTAATAATGCAATGATATTCCCAATGGTGCGCGCTCGATTAATTAGTAAGAATGGCGAAAACATTGCCCAAACGCAGTGGAAAGATGAGCGTGCAAAACACCTTGCAGAACGTGAGTTTAATTTGTCTTGGGCTGCAACTATGCAAAGTGATAATAAGCTGCTTTCAGGTCGATGGTGGACACCAAAGGAACATGGTAAGCCGTACATTTCACTAGAACAAGATTTAGCTAAAACATTAGGTATTCGATTAGGTGATCAATTACTTTTTGATATTGCAGGCAGCCCATTAACACTTACCGTGACTAGTCTCAGGAAAGTGGACTGGGACACCATGCGCGCTAACTTCTTTGCTGTTACTCCCCCTGGCGTGCTAGATCAATATGCTGCAAATTACATCAGCAGCTTTCATTTACCCATAGGCGCTGATACGCAGTTGAATCAATTGGTACGCGCATATCCAAATCTCACGGTGATTGATATCGCTGCGCTCATGCAGCAAGTACGCGGTATTATGCAAAAAATGAGCAGTACCATTGAATATGTATTTGCATTTAGCCTGATTGCAGGTGTGGCAGTGCTTTATGCCGCATTGGTAGCAACACGAGAAGAGCGTATTGCAGAGGCAACGCTCATGCGCGTGTTTGGCGCATCAAGACGGCAAGTGGGTATTGCTTACGTGGCTGAGTTTGCCTGTATTGGGCTAATTGCCGCATTTGTAGCGGCTATTGCCGCTAACTTACTTGCGTATTATATGAGTGAATATATATTAAATATTCCGTTTCAATTAAATATAACACTTGCTATCCACACTATGATCATGGCTGCTGTCGTCATCCCGTTGGCTGCTTGGTTGGGTTTGCGAGGGTTTCTTAATATACCTGCAAGGCAGTTGCTTAACAGCATCTAGCACTATATTGGTTATATACAGCCAATTGGTGGTTGTATATAACCAATATCACGGTGTAAAATTCTAGTAATAAATATGTGAATATCGTTAGTAATTGATTATATTCAATTACTTTTAATTACAAGTTGTTGGAATGCTTATTGCTATTTAATTGTGATGTTAAAAATAAAACCTAGGAAATGACATGCCAAAAAAATTGCAGAGCAACACATTAAAACCAAAATTAATCTTAGTTGCAATTTTGGCAGCTTATGCTATGCCGCAACTGACGTTAGCTGAAAACCGGGCAGAAGCCTTAGAGCTCAGTAAAATCGAGGTGGTGGGTACAACGCCGTTGCCAAGCATTGGCACACCAATCAACCAAGTACCTTCTAATGTGCAAACGGGTTCTTCTAAAGCGTTTGAGCAGCAACAGTCTTTAGATTTATCTGAGTATCTTGATAATAATTTAGGCTCGGTTAACACCAGTAATAGTGTGGCAAACCCGTATCAGGCCGATGTACAGTTTCGTGGCTTTACCGCATCGCCATTATTAGGCACACCACAAGGCCTTTCTGTTTATATGGATGGCGTACGTGTGAATGAAGCCTTTGGGGATATTGTGAATTGGGATCTGATACCTACTAATGCTATCGCCAATATTAATTTAATTCCTGGGTCTAATCCATTATTTGGCTTGAATACGTTAGGTGGCGCGCTTGCGGTGCATACCAAAAGCGGCAGTGAGTTTCCCGGTGTAAAATTGACAACTTATGGCGGTTCGTGGGGGCGTCGTGCGTTTGAGTTTGAAGCAGGCGGTGTGGATAAAGATAAGAATCTTGATTATTTTGTTGCAGGTAATGTTTTTAAAGAAAATGGCTGGCGTGAGCATTCATCTAGCGATGTAAAACAAATTTTTGGTAAGGTCGGCTGGCAAAATGACAAGAGTGATTTAGATTTATCATTAGCTCTAGCGGATACTATGATGGAAGGTACACAGGCCGTGCCTTTATCTACTTATAATAACCCTAAGCAAGCTTATACTTATCCAGATTCCATTGGTAACCAGATGGTAATGCTTAATTTAAAAGGTAGTCATTTCTTAACAGATGACAAGTTGGTTGCCGGCAATGTCTATTATCGTAAGAATCGCAGTAAAGGCTTTAACAGTAATGCAAACAGTACCGCTGCGGCGGGTTCTAGCAATGTATCAAGTACTACAGACCAAGATGGCTTCGGCGGTGCGGTGCAATTAAGTTTGCTAGGCGATTTAATCGGTCATAAAAATCAATTTACTGTAGGTGCAAGTGCGGATTTTGGCCGTACTAATTTCACGAGTGATTCATTACAAGCAAGTATAGTTGGCCATGAAACCGTAACGGATACTCCTTTTCTTTCAGTTGGACAAGTGCGATTAAATGCCAAAAATGATTACTATGGTTTGTATGCAACCGATACATATTCTCTTAACGATCAATTACATTTGACACTTTCAGGTCGTTATAACGTTGCTAACATTAATCTGTCCGGTTTTAGTATTGATGATGCAGGCGTTGTGGGTGATTTAAATGGAGATCATCGTTATAGTCGCTTTAATCCTGCGATTGGTTTTAACTACAATCCAACAAAAACCATTGGTTTTTATGCAGGCTATAACGAAGGTATGCGCGCTGCGACACCCGTTGAGTTGAGCTGTGCAGATGAAGCGCGTCCTTGCTCATTACCCAATGCTTTTGCAGCTGACCCACATTTAGAAATGGTGGTCGCCAAAACTTGGGAAGGTGGCGTAAGAGGCAAGCTTGCGGATAACGTTAACTGGAATATGGGTTTATTTAATGCTATAAGTAGTAATGACATTCAGTTTATTGCAAGTAATACCACTGGTGGTTTTGGATACTTTAAAAACGTAGGCGAAACGCGCCGACGTGGCCTAGAAATGGGGCTAAGTGGTAAATTTGAAGCGCTAACATTATCTGCCAATTATGGTTTTGTCGATGCTACTTATCAATCTGACTTTGCGGTTGGTTCAGCTGCTAATAGCACGGCTATTGCAAAACAGATTTCAGTGACTAAAGGCGATAAAATCCCAGGCATTGCACAACACACATTCAAAATACGAGCGGCTTATGAAATTACACCAGCTTGGAATGTCGGAACAAATGTGGTCTTAGCCGCTGGACAATATGCCCGTGGTGACGAAAATAACCGAGACGTTAATGGCAAAGTGCCGGGTTATGCAGTGATGCATCTTGATACGCATTACAGCGTAAATGATAATTGGAAGTTGTTTGCTAAAGTGAACAATGTGTTTGATACCCGTTACGCTACCTTTGGTGTGCTAGGCAATAATATTTTTGATACAACGTCAAACCCAGATGGCGCAGCTGAGCAATTCCGCTCCCCAGCCGCTCCACGAGCTGCATGGGTGGGTGTGAGTTATGAGTTTGGCAGAGCCAAGAAAACAGCAGATGTTGATTAAGCTTTAGTAAATAACATAAAACATCTAAAGTACGCTTACTTTGCCATTAACAACCACTACATCAGATAAGTATTCAACACTTCATCTTCAACCATCAAAACTACTGATTATTGAAGATGAAGTGTTGTTTGCCCGCGCGGTGATGCGGCGCCTGCAAAAAGCTGGTTATGAGGTTGCACATGTCGAAGGTTTGCAGGATGCACGGGCGATTACAAAGCAATTTATACCAGATATTGTGCTACTGGATATGCGATTGCCTGATGGCAACGGTTTAGATCTATTACCAGAGTTGGTCGCTAAAAATACGGCTGTGATTGTGATGACCGCACATGGTGAAATCAGCGACACTGTTAACGCCATTAAACAAGGCGCGATCGATTACCTCAAAAAGCCGATAGACCTTGAAGAGTTACTGTTATCGGTACAAAAAGCTGAAGCGGCCACCGTTCAAACTAATAGCTTGGATTATTCGCGTCAGCGTAATGCGCATGCAATCGATGGCATTGAATTGCTCGGTGAAAGCCCCGCTATGCAGAGCGTGAAAGCACAAATTAAGCGGATTTCGCAACTGGTCGCGAGCGACACGGTACCGCCTACTGTGCTGATTAGCGGTGAAACCGGTACAGGTAAAGATGTGGCTGCGCGACTATTACACTCGTCTTGCCAAAGTAACCATCAACATAACGATAAACCTTTTGTGCATATTGATTGTGCGTCATTACCTGCAGATTTAATGGAAAGTGAGTTGTTTGGTCACGAAAAGGGTGCTTTCACTGGCGCGCTATCTACTCGTCTAGGATTGATTGAGGCTGCGGAAGACGGTACATTGTTTTTAGATGAGATCGGCGAATTGCCTTTAGCATTGCAAGCCAAGCTGCTTAATGTGCTTGAACGACGTTTAGTGCGTAGGTTGGGCTCAACTAAAGAGCGTGCTGTAGCTGCACGGTTTATTGTAGCCACCAATCGTGATTTACATGAAATGTCACTTTCAGGTAGTTTTAGGCAAGACTTATACTACCGACTCAATGTGATGAGTATCGCCATGCCGCCTTTGCGTGAAAGGGATAGCGATACTATGATGCTTGCCAAGTATTTTGCCGAACAAACAGCTAGGCGCTATGGGTTAGCTTTCCAGCCTGTATTTTCATTAGAGACAGTCAAAATGATAAACAGCTACACTTGGCCTGGCAATGTACGGGAGTTAAAACATCAAATCAGTCGTGCCACCTTACTTTGCCATGAAGGAAAAATTACTGAGATTGATTTGGCTTTACCAATGCACAGGACAATCAATCAATTTAACGTTCAAGCGAATAGTGCGAGTCAAAGCGTGCCACCTACGCTGGATGCCGCTGAGAAAGCAATTTTATTGCAAGTGCTGGCAGAATCGAATGATAATGTGTCTGAAGCCGCACGCAAACTCGGCATTACACGCATGACGATGCGCTATCGCATGGATAAACATCAAATAGGTCATTGACTCAATATTGAGCTTACAAGGACTGATTTTAGCAATTTCCTAATTAAATTCTCTTACAGTAACTATTCAGAAATGACTGAATAATCACTGCATGGTATTATTCAGCCAACTAAAACTGAAAGAATATCATGCAAATTGGAACCCCATTAAGCCCCAATGCCACGCGAGTTATGTTACTAGGCAGCGGTGAACTCGGTAAAGAAGTGATTATCGCACTGCAACGTTTGGGCGTTGAAGTGATTGCAGTTGATCGCTATAAAAACGCGCCTGGCCATCAAGTTGCGCATCGTGCTTACACCATTGATATGACTGATGATAAGGCTTTACGTGATTTAATTTCCTTAGAAAAACCACATTTAATTGTCCCTGAAATTGAGGCGCTTAATACCAATACCCTTGCAGATGTTGAAGCGGCGGGTATTGCCACGGTAATTCCAACTGTTAAAGCGGTGCAGTTGACCATGAACCGTGAAGGTATTCGTCGTTTAGCGGCAGAAGAACTTAATTTACCAACTTCACCTTATGCATTCGCCAGAAGCGAGGCAGACTTACAAGCCGCTATTGATGCTGGCATCGGTTACCCATGCTTTATCAAGCCAACTATGTCGTCTTCAGGTAAAGGTCAATCACGTATTACCAAAGCCAGCGAAGTTAAAACCGCTTGGGATTATGCGGCCACAGGCGGGCGCGTTAATCAAGGCGTAGTAATTGTAGAAGGGCAGATTGATTTTGATTATGAGATTACCTTGCTAACTGTACGTGCAAAAAACGTGCAAGGTGAAATTCAAACCTACTTTTGTGAGCCAATCGGCCATGTGCAAGAAAAAGGCGATTATGTAGAAAGTTGGCAACCGCAAGCCATGACAACTGGCGCATTAGTTGAATCTAAACGCATTGCAAAAGCGGTAACAGATAGCTTGGGTGGCCTTGGTTTATTTGGTGTAGAACTGTTTGTTAAAGGCGATAAGGTGTGGTTTAGTGAAGTGAGCCCACGCCCGCATGACACAGGCATGGTGACTATGTGTAGTCAACGCTTTAGCGAATTTGATTTACATGCACGCGCAATTTTAGGCTTACCAGTCGATGTTAGCCTACGTGAAGCGGGTGCGAGTGCTGTGATTTACGGTCAACATGAAACGCAGAATCTAGTGTTTGATGGTGTTGATGCAGCCTTGGCCGTGCCGAGCAGCGATATTCGATTATTTGGCAAACCAGAATCATTTGTGAAGCGCCGTATGGGCGTCGCGCTTGCCACCGGTAAAGATGTGACTGAGGCGCGTGAGCGTGCGAAATTGGCCGCTAGTTTGGTAAAGCCAACCATTCAATCGTAGCCTTATGAGGTAGCAGCGATCTTTAGATCGCGAAAGCAATGGTGGCAGTAAGTCGCAACGGCTTCGCTGTCTAAATACGTTCTTACATAGTCAAAGTGCTTTTTGGCGCGGATATCCATTAAATCAAGGTGCAATTATTATTTATGCTAGATAAGATAGATGAAGTTGGTAGTAACAAAAGCACTTTTTTCGAGTTGCTGGGCGGTGAGACCAAAGGGATTGAAAATATACGTAATTTAGTCGAGACTTTTTACGACATTATGGATAGTGACCCTAAAGTTGTGCAGCTCAGAGCGATGCATCCAGCGGATCTAGCTGAAGCGCGTGAAAAACTATTCATGTTTTTATCGGGCTGGACAGGTGGACCGCAGTTATACACAGAACGTTATGGTCACCCTATGCTTAGGCGGCGCCACATGCCTTTCGCGATTGATGAGTCTGCGCGTGATCAATGGATATATTGCATGATTAAGGCCATGCATCAGCAGGGTTTTGATGATGCTTTAATGACTAAGCTTACCGAGCAGCTTTATGGCGTAGCTGACTTCATGCGTAACCAGTAGATTTATTTATATCTTCAAAAATACAAAAAAGGCTAGCCTAAGCTAACCTTTGTCGATTTAACTAATTGGTAGCTAAATTATTTATTCGAGACTAAACCACCCAGTAAAGCCGCAACAGGCGCTTTTCTGGCCGATGTAGCTCTAACGCTAGTTTGTTGCTGTGCAACCACTGCTTCGTAAGGTTTGTCAAACCAAGGGTCACTGCTTTTCTTTTTAGCCGGCATACGCTTGGTGGCTGAAGCATCTTGATTAGATGTGCTGCTGGCAGGTTTATGCTGACTAGGTTTACTTGTAGTTGAGCTACTACGCGCTCTAGCGATTGGTTTTTCAATCTGAACTGTTTCTTTGGTAATTTGGCGTTTAATCAGTTTTTCAATTTCCACCATGTACTTGTCTTCTTCAGGGCTTACGAATGAAATCGCAATGCCTGATGCACCTGCGCGGCCAGTACGGCCAATACGATGCACATAGTCTTCTGGTGCGCTTGGAATCTCGTAGTTAATCACCATCGGTAATTCGGTAATATCTAAACCACGGGCGGCTACATCAGTCGCCACAAGCGCTGTTACAGTACCTGCTTTAAAAGCGTCCAAGGCTTTAATACGTTCTTGTTGTGTTTTATCGCCGTGAATCGCGTCAGCGGCAATGCCTTCACGCTCTAAGCTACGGCTTAAGCGGCTGGCGGTAATCTTGGTTTTGGTGAATATAATCACCTGTTTTGCATCGGCTGCTTTGAGCAGTTGTATCAACAAGGCTTCTTTATCGCTTTGAGCCACTGAATACACTTTTTGAGTCACGTTATCGTTGGTAGCATTACTGCGTGCGACTTCGATTAACTGTGGCTTGGTTAAAAAGTCATCCGCTAATTTTTTAATGTCATTCGAAAATGTGGCTGAAAACATTAAATTTTGACGCTGCTTAGGTAGCAACGCCAAAATTCTTTTCAAATCAGGCATAAAGCCCATGTCCAACATTCTATCGGCTTCATCCAGCACTAACATTTGTACTTGATTAAGCTGTACTGTTTTTTGTTCAATATGGTCCAACAAACGGCCAGGCGTTGCTACCAAAACTTCAATACCCGTTTTTAAATGCGGCGTTTGCGTTCTAATATCAACTCCGCCATATACCACCAGTGAGCGTAGTGGCGTATGTTTTGCATAAGCACGTACACTTTCTTCTACCTGAATAGCCAGTTCACGCGTTGGCGTTAAAATCAACGCGCGTACCGGATGTTTAGCAGGTGAAGCACCATTGTTTGCAAACGGTAGTAATTTTTGTAGCAAAGGCAACGCAAATGCCGCAGTTTTACCTGTGCCAGTTTGCGCGCCTGCCATTAAATCAGCCCCAGCCAAAGCCACAGGAATGGCCTGTGCTTGAATTGGCGTGGGCGTGGTGTAACCAGAATCAGTAAGTGCTTTAAGTAACTCAGGTGCTAAGCCTAAATCGTTAAAACTGATGCTGTCAAAATTTACTATTTCTGTCATGTTGTTGTGCACTATTAAATTGATTCAGTAAAAATTGATTTAGGCAAAGCTACGTGGGCGGCGTGGAGCACCGCTACCAGCATTTGCATTACCAAAGCTACGTGTATCAGTACTAGGGCGAGCTGGACGGCTATCATTGCTGTCGCGACGTGCTGGGGCAGCTGAACGATCGCCACGCGGTGCGTCAGTACGGCCTTCGTAACGCTGACCTAAAACACGGTTATCACCACGTGGTGCATCTGGACGGTTACCGCGGTTATCACCACGGCTGTCGCCGCGATTACTGTCACCGCGAGGAGCGCTAGCACCATCACGTGGAAAAGGTTTTTTGCCAAATGCTACGCTGTCACCAAAGCTACGGTTAGGCGCTGCTGCGCTTGAACGATCACCGCTTGGACGATCGCTACGGCTACGGTCACCACCAGCATTACGGTCACCAAAGCTGCGTGGACGGTCGCCGGAAGGTCTTTCAGAACGGTTTGAATCTGAACGACCAGCATAACCTGCTGAGTTGCCATTTGATTCACGCGGTGCTGATTCACGGTTACCACGGTTTTCACCACGGCTGTCAGCACTGTCACGGCTAAAGCTAGGGCGAGTATCGCCACGGCTTTCAGTACGTGGACCACGGTCGTTAAAGCTGCCACGGTCATCACGTGGTTTAAAGCCACCACGACCACCTGGTTTATGTGCATCACGGCGAATATCACCACGATCACCACGGCCATTACCTGGACCATCCATTTTCATTGCGCGTTTAGGCTCAAAGCCTTCAACTACACCTGGTTCCATACGGTTACCAGTGAATTGTTCGATCTTACGTAGAATGTGCCTATCCATGTTTGATGCAAATGAAATTGCAATACCAGTGTTGCCAGCGCGGCCAGTACGACCAATACGATGCACATAATCTTCAGCAAATTTTGGTAAATCGTAGTTGATTACATGGCTAATACCTTGCACATCAATACCACGTGCAGCAACATCAGTCGCTACTAACACTTTAACTTCACCTTGACGCAATTTAGTCAATGTACGGTTACGTGCACCTTGAGTCATGTCACCATGTAAGGCCGCAGTTTTGTGGCCAGCTGCATATAAGTCTTCAGCTAACAAATCTGCATGACGTTTAGTTGAAGTGAAAATAATCACTTGATTAACTTCAGGAGCAATCAATAGATGCTCAAGTAGTTTGTTTTTATGTGTCATATCATCAACATAGTGCAGGCGTTGTTCAATATTGGCATGTTTTTCTTTTTGACCAGCGACTTGAATAGTTTTTGGGTTTTTAAGAATTTGTTTAGCAACGCGAGCAATGTCACCGTCTAATGTTGCAGAGAACAATAGTGTTTGACGCTCAGCAGAAAGTTGGCTACAAATACGTTCAACATCTGGCAAGAAGCCCATGTCCAACATACGGTCAGCTTCATCTAAAATCAACATTTGTAAACGTGAAAGATCAATACGACCACGTTCCATGTGATCCAATAGTCGACCTGGAGTCGCTACTAAAATATCAAGTGGTTGTGATAATAGTTTGTTTTGTAGTGGGTAAGGCATGCCGCCTACGATACTTACTGTACGTGCACGGATGAATTTACCATATTTACGTGCAGCTTCATTCACTTGAGTTGCAAGTTCACGGGTTGGTACAAGTACCAAAATACGTGGGCCGCGACTTTTTAATTCATGAGGTGTAGCAAGTAAATTTAATGCTGGCAACATAAATGCTGCAGTTTTACCTGTACCTGTTTGAGCAGAAGCCATCAGGTCGTGACCAGCGGTCACTACAGGAATTGCTTGCGCTTGGATAGCAGTAGGGGTTGTATAGCCTGATTCTTCAATAGCACGAAGTAATTCAGTAGCAAGATTTAACGATTCAAAAGACAAAGTAGTCCCTTTCAATATATATTACAAAAGGGCGCTAAGTAAAAACGGGCATATCATTTGAACACAAGCGATTTAGTTAAGCTTGTGAGCAAGAGCAATATAAACGCAGAGAATATTTGGTTTAGTTTTAGTTTAATAAATACTAAAGCTGAATTAACGACTTTAATTTTTAAACTTTATTTCAACAAGTTAATATAATCTTTACCAGCGCACGGGCACAGCCGCTAACCAGTAAAAATTAAATTTATGTGCTTGCATACATCACAAGTACTTGCAAATTTAACTTTTTGAATAGTTGCTTCAAAATTTCACGAGCAACAGAAGGGTCAGGGCAATGATTCAAGCAACTTAAATTAAAGTATTTATAAAAACTAAACACTTCTTAAAACGTTAAGTTGCGAATGAAGTGCGCAGTATATCGAATTAAATCAGAATGTCAAATTATTAATTGAGTATGTGAAATTAAATAGTGGTTAAGTGTGTTAAAATCGCGCTTTTCCAACGAACTGGCTCTGCAAACATGTCACGCAATTTAAGAAACGTCGCAATTATCGCCCACGTTGACCATGGTAAAACAACCATGGTAGACAAACTTCTACAACAAGCGGGTACATTCGCCTCTCATCATGCTGTGGTTGAGCGTGTGATGGACTCTAATGATTTAGAGAGAGAACGCGGCATTACTATTTTAGCTAAAAACACGGCTGTAGTTTATGAAGGCACACACATCAATATCGTTGATACACCAGGCCACGCCGACTTTGGTGGCGAAGTTGAGCGCGTATTAGGGATGGTAGATGGTGTTGTATTGTTAGTAGACGCTGTTGAAGGCCCAATGCCGCAAACACGTTTTGTAACGAAAAAAGCATTAGCGCTAGGTTTAAAACCAATCGTGGTGATTAATAAAGTAGATCGTCCAGGTGCACGTACTGATTGGGTGATTAACCAAACGTTTGATTTGTTCGCTAACCTAGGTGCAACAGATGAGCAGTTAGATTTCCCAATTGTTTACGCCTCAGCAATCAATGGCTATGCCATGTTAGACATGAAAACGCCTAGCGACAACATGCGCGCTTTGTTCAACACGATTTTGAGCCATGTAGCGCCACCAACTGGCGATAGCAATGCACCATTACAATTGCAAATTTCAGCATTAGATTATTCTACATACACAGGCCGCCTAGGCGTTGGTCGTGTAAGTAACGGTAAAGTTAAAACAGGTCAAGCCGTAACCATTATGAACGAAGATAAACAAGTGGCTACGGGTAAAATTAACCAAGTGCTTGGCTTTCGTGGTTTAGAGCGCGTGCCAGTTGAAGAGGCTGAAGCGGGTGATATTGTGATTATCTCTGGTTTAGATGATATTGGTATTGGCTTTACCATTTGTGATCGTGAAAATCCAAAAGGCTTGCCACATTTAGGCGTAGATGAGCCAACTTTGACGATGGACTTTATGGTGAATACTTCACCATTGGCTGGTACTGAAGGTAAATTTGTCACTTCACGTCAAATCCGTGACCGTTTGACTAAAGAGTTATTAACTAACGTAGCTTTACGTGTTGATGAAACTGAAGATGCTGATGTATTTCGCGTTTCAGGTCGTGGTGAACTACATTTAACCATTCTTTTAGAAACAATGCGCCGTGAAGGCTTCGAGATGGCTGTTGGTAAACCAAAAGTAGTTTTCCGTGAAATTGATGGCCAAAAATGTGAGCCGTATGAAATTCTTACGGTTGACTTAGAAGATGATAACCAAGGTGCTGCGATGGAAGAATTAGGCCGTCGCCGTGGTGAAATGCAAAACATGGAATCTGATGGTAATGGTCGCACTCGTTTGGAATACAAAATTCCAGCACGTGGCTTGATTGGTTTTCAAGGTGAATTTTTAACCATGACACGCGGTACAGGTTTGATGGGACATGTGTTTGACGAATACGCACCGGTAAAAGCAGACATGCCTGGCCGTCGTAATGGCGTGTTAATTTCAGCTGAACAAGGTGAGGCTGTTGCCTATGCGCTGTGGAAATTACAAGATCGCGGTAAAATGTTTTCTGCACCAGGTGATAAATTGTACGAAGGTATGGTGATTGGTATTCACAGCCGCGATAACGATTTAGTGGTTAACCCAATCAAAGGTAAACAACTTACCAACGTGCGTTCATCAGGTACTGATGAAGCGGTGCGTTTGATTACACCAGTAGCATTAACATTAGAGTCAGCGGTTGAATTTATCGATGATGATGAATTAGTAGAACTTACGCCTAAAACAATTCGTATCCGTAAACGTTACTTAACAGAAAATGAGCGTAAACGTTCTGGTAAATAATATTTTTTACTAGATACTCGCTTGAGTTACCTGAACCCAGCCTAGCGCTGGGTTTTTTATTGGCTGGCAGTCAGCGTAGGGTGAGTAAAAAGCTTTTATTTTCCACTATTCCATACGTTTTTTTAAGCGCATAAATGCAGAGCAATATGAATACCTGCGGTGCAGCTTGGTGTCCAAGATAACCCACTTTTTCCACACGACCATTACTCATTCATCGGCGACCCTATATTAGCAGATGCTATTCTGCATCGTCTGGTGCATAACGCGCATTCATTGAATTTAGCGTAATCGCCTAATACCTTAATAATTATTCAGACCCAAAGTCAAACCGTATAATTTAATTTGTAAACAAATTATTTGTACACTAATTATTAGTGTGATATAAATATGAAAAAAAACGATATAGTTTGATTTTATTTAAACAAAGAACTTTGTTACATCTTTTTTCGATGTGATGTCATTTCGATAAAGATGACGCTTAAGTAGCAATAGCGTTAATAGATTTTGTTAACGCGATTGCTTGTTGTAAAAATGTAGATGTATTAAACAATTAAAAAAATAAATTTTAGGAGATTAACATGTTTAAAAAATTAATAGCATCAATTGTATTTGCAATAACTTTGTTAAGCTTTACAAGCATTGCTTCAGCTGAAGAGAGCTTGTACACACGTTTAGGTGGTACTTACCCAATTGCTTCAACGGTTGATTACTTAGTCGATATGATATACATCAATAAAGGTTTAAATGCTAACCCAGCCCTTAAAGCTGTACATGACAATGCGGCAAGTAAAGCAGGTTTCAAAGCCATGCTCACTAACTGGGTTGTACAAGAAACGGGTGGCCCAAAACTATATCAACCAGACCCATTTGGTCGTGGTAAATCTATGAAGAATAGTCATCCGCATTTGAATATTAGCAATCGAGAGTTTGATATCATTAAGACACTTTGCCTTGCGACCTTCTATAATTTCAATGTTGGCAACCATGAGATTGATCAATTGATGGATGACCTAGAGTCTTATCGTAAAGTAGTGGTTACAAGAAAAGGTGAGGAAGAATTCATTTCGCGTTTGAAAAAAGATGGTGTTGAATACAGTACAAATTAATTAGCATAACAAAGTCAGCGCTTAAATAAAAAAACCAGCCTAGGCTGGTTTTTTTAACGTCGCAAAGAATGCTAGTTATCAATAGTAATAGGTAGGATGCTAATTAGTGATATGAATCACGCCATGCATAACAATATGATATTGGCAGTTATAAATTAATTGGTCTGGCGCATCGTTAGGGACTGTAAATGTAATAGTTCCTTTATCAGTGCCATTGGCAGTTATACCTTTATTAAATGCATTATCCATACCAGGACTTGCCTGCGTTTTAATCCACAAAGGATGCCCTGGAGTATTTATTTTAAATTGATAAGTTGCCCCCCGCTTGAGTGTTAAGTTAGGATTAGCATTATCACCTACGTAATAAACGTAATCATGTGTAGTAAATGTAAACACTTCGTCTCCCCATGCTGTGGGTATGCTCAGCATCGTTAACACGGATAACAGCAGTTTGCATTTATAGTTGGTCATATAATTAGTTAATCATTAAGGAGCTAGTTTTATATCACACTAATATTTAGCCCACAAACTATAAAACAGAGTGTATATAGGCATATTCATAAAATATTGTTAATTAAAAGTGCAGTAAGGGTGTTATTACCTAATAGAATCAAGTTGCTTTCTGTTCTTTAGACTCTGCCATATTTTCGATTAATCTATGTAATGAGTCTCTCAATTGAATAAACTCTTCATTACATAATCCGGTTTGACACTCTACTCTTTGTTGAACTCTTGCAATTTCATGCTGTAATTCGCGACCTACTTCAGTTAAATTAATTTCTACTACGCGTTCATCATCAGCATTTCGAGTTCGGGTAATAAAGCCGGTAGTTTCTATGCGTTTTAACATAGGCGTTAGCGTGGCAGAATCAAGTTCAAGGCGATGTGCGATTTTGCTTACGCTAATCCCGTCAGATTCCCATAACACCAACATAACCAAATATTGTGTATAGGTAAGACCAGTTTTTTCTAATGCTCCGCGGTAAGCACGCGTTAGCGCATGAGTTGCCGCATATAAGGCAAAGCATAATTGGTGATCAAGTTTGAGGTTTTGATATTCTTTCATTTATTCATCATTTTAAATTAAATTTTATCTTAAGTTATTGCTATGAGATGTGGCTCAGTCTCATTGAACAACTTTCACTGATTTATAAGTGAAAAGTTTACTGATTAAAAAACTGGGGCAGTCAATTTATGCAGCTTTTGGCAACTGCATCCAACGCCAATAAGCCTCATCAGGTGTTCGCTTATTAAAACTTGAATGTTCACATTCTGAATTGTACCACGCTAAATATGGCTTATTTATTGATAACGTAAAGCTTCTATAGGGTTCAGTCGTGCAGCTTTGCGTGCAGGATAAAATCCAAAAAATATGCCGACACTTGCGGCTACGGCAAAAGCGATCATCACTGAATTACCTGAAATAACAACTGCGGCTTGTGTTAGTTTGTTGACTAGCATGGCACCTGTAATACCTAAAAATAGGCCAATCAGGCAGCCAATTACGGAAATAACGATAGCCTCTAATAAAAACTGCAATAAAATATCACGTTCGCGTGCGCCTATCGCCATGCGTATGCCGATTTCTCTTGTGCGTTCGGTGACTGAAACCAGCATGATATTCATAATGCCTATGCCACCAACCAGTAAAGAAACCGATGCAATTGCACCTAATAGCAAAGACATAGTGCGCGTGGTTTCTGCCGCAGAGTTAGCAACAGCGGTGAGGTTGCGTACAAAGAAGTCGCTATCTGCACCTTCTCGAATATTGTGGCGTTGGTTGAGTAAGCTGTTGATGTTTTGTTCCACCATCGTCATAGCTTCTGGCGTGTTGGCTTGCACCATAATTTGTCGAACACTACCAGAAAATTGATTGCCCAGAATTTTACGTTGGGCGGTGCTTAATGGAATGATGATGGTGTCATCCTGATCTCGTCCATCCAGACTTTGGCCTTTACTTTTTAAAATACCTAGTACGACAAATGGATTTTGTTTAATTCGTATCGTTTTACCTATGGGGTCGACATCGCCAAAAATATTATCCATCACTGTTTTGCCAACTAGCGCAACGCGGGTGGCTGAGCGTATGTCGGAATCTGAAAACACGTAGCCATCAACTAAGTCCCAAACACGAATGTCTAAGTAGGAAGGCGTGCTACCAATAATGCTGGTGCTCCAGTTATTACCACCAAATACCACTTGTGCATTGCCCATGCTGATGGGAGCAACGTTGTTAACGCCATCTAATTCGCTGATTGCATTCGCATCTTTTACGGTTAATGAGCTTGAATTACCACTACCGGACCTAGCGCCACCAGCAGTTGATGAGCCAGATAACACGATAAAAAGATTGCTTCCCATGGCATTGATGGACTCTTTGACAGACTCTTGCGCACCTTGCCCAATCGCCATCATCAGCACTACAGAACCTACGCCTATGATCATACCTAACATAGTGAGAAATGTACGTAGCCGATTCGCGCCCATAGCTCGCCAAGCTTCGCCTAACATGGCTGAGAACATTAGTTCGGCTCCTTTTTTTCAGCGGAATGAACGATAGATTTACTGCGTTCATCTTGCACAATACGCCCATCTAAAAAGCGAACCTGGCGACTTGCATGTGCCGCAATGTCAGACTCATGCGTCACTAAAACAATGCTGATGCCATCTGCATTCAGCGCTAAAAATAACGCCATAATATCTTCACTGGTTTTGCTATCTAAATTACCTGTTGGCTCATCGGCAAGTATCAATCTTGGATGATTCACTAAGGCTCGTGCAATGGCGACGCGCTGTTGCTGGCCGCCAGAGATTTGATTGGGCAGGGAGTTGATATGCTGACCCAAGCCTACTTTTTCGAGCAACACTTTGGCACGCGCTTGACGCTCAGATTTACTCACCCCTGAGTAGACCAAGGGCAATGCGACGTTATCTAGTAAGCTGACGCGTGATAATAAGTTGAAACCTTGAAACACAAAGCCTATGGTTTGGTTGCGAATTCGGGCGAGGGGGTTACTGTCAAGTGTGGCTACTTGATGCCCATCGAGCGTATAATGGCCGCTGGTAGGTTTGTCTAGGCAGCCTAATATGTTCATAAATGTAGATTTACCAGAGCCTGAAGGCCCCATAATCGCGATGAAATCACCTGCTTCCATACTAAAATCAACCTGTTTGAGTACGGTAATCGCACCTGCCGCGGTTTGATAATCTTTATATAGATTGCTAACTAGAACAACACTTTTTGCCATTAAAACATCCTAAAGCGCATCGTGCTTGAGGATGAAGGAGCTGCATCAACATTACTTTGGTTTTCACCAATGATCACTTTTTCATTTACTTTAAGCTCGTGACTAGTGATTTCGGTAACGTGTCCATCAGAAATGCCTACTTTAACTCTAATCGACGTTGGTTTACCGTCTTTGAGCACATAAACCTTGCCGCTTGCACCATTGTCTTGTCCTGTTTTTTTCTTGCCGTTACGTTGTCCTTGGTTATCAGCGCGCGTTGTCTTGCCTGTTTGGCTTTCATCATCTTTTGGTTTAAAGCGCATTGCGGCATTGGGTGCCAATAATACATTATTGTGCTTTGCGACCATGATATTCACGTAGGCAGTCATGCCTGGAAGTAATATCTGTTCTGGGTTATCAACTGAAATAACAACATCGTAAGTCACCACATTGGAAGTGACTGTTGGGTTAAGTCTTAGCTGTTTAACAACACCTTCAAAGCTGCGGTTGGTAAATGCATCCACACTAAATTTCGCTTTTTGTCCCACTTTAATCATGCCAATATCAGCCTCGGCAAAACTGGAGTTTATCTGCATTTTGGATAAGTCTTGCGCGATTTTGATTAAGGTAGGCGTTTGAAAACTTGCTGCCACGGTTTGGCCTACATCCACCACACGATCTACCACCACACCTGAAACTGGCGAACGTATCACGGAATAGCTTTGGTTGGTTTTGTCACGCAGCAATTGTCCTCGTGCGGTATCAAGCTGGGCGAGGGCAGATTTTAACGCTTGCACGGATTGATCCAGCTCTTGTTTTGATACATATTCTTGCGAAAATAATGAGCGCATACGCGCTTCGTTTGCCTGTGCCAATTCTACCGAGGCTTGCATATTGCGTACATTGCCTTCTGATTGCGCAATCTGCGAAGTGAACAAAGCGTCATCAAGTTCTAATAATATTTGGCCTTTTTCTACATGGTCATTAAAGTCGACGTATAGCTTGCTAACGCGCCCAGAAACTTGTGCACCAACGCTAATCAACGTTACGGGATTAAGTGTGCCATTAGCTGAAACAGTCTGTGCTACGTCACCTTGGGTGATTTCCTGCAATCGGTAAAGCTGCTCTGGTTGCAATGCTTTGCGTTGTTGATAGTAGTAAAAAGCACCGCCAACTAAGCCCAGTAATATTAGCAATATGATTATTTTTTTAAGAGTACGATTCATGGTTGTATTTCTAATGATGGCGCTGCTAAACCAGATTGCGAATTTTTGCCAGTAGGCAGTGATTGAATCATTGCGTTATCTAGGCCACCGATTGACTGTGCAAGTGTTGCGCGCGCAATATTCCAGTTCAGTGTAGCCTGAATCTGTTGTTGACGTGCACTCGCCATGGCGCTCTGCGCATTGATAGAATCTAATATGTTGCCAACACCTGCTTTGTATCGCCCCATGGCAACACGTGATGACTCTTCTGCACTACTAACCAGTACGACTGACGCCTTGATGGATTCATTTGCGGTACGCAAACTCTGATAGGCGCGCCAGACATCTAATGATATTTGCAAGCGTAATTTATCACGTTGAGCCGTACGTACATCAAAATTAGCCTCTGCCGCATGTATTCTATAAGTTGGCGCATATCCGCCGAATATTGGAATAGATACTGTGACGCCTAAGGCTGAGTTATAGTTAGAAGGCAGGTTGTTGCCAGTTTGAAATCCATTAGACGCGGCAACCAACACCGTTGGTTTGGCCGCTGATTTGCTGACCTCGATACTAGCTTCAGCCGCCTTTAACTGTGCCTCGCTGGCAATCAGATCTGGCCGACGCGTACGCGCCTGCTCAATAAGCGTTTGAATATCTTGCTCTATATTTTTTTGTGGCTGAGTCGTTGCGCTAGCTGCTAATTTAAGTGTTTGGTTGGCTACTAAGCCCATCACATTGGCCAGTGTGCCATAAGCGGTTTTTAATGTGCCCTCAATCGTAATTCTGTTCAGCGTATTTTGCGCAAATAGCGTTTGTGCCTGCAGTTTATCTGCGGGCGTTGATACGCCGGCTTTGTAACGTGCTTGTGCCGCCTTATAACTTTCTTCACTGGCATGTTCTGATTCTAATGCGGCATCAAGCGCGGCAACGCTGGCTTGTATTTGGTAATATGCCTGAATTGCATTGAGCAACACGATTTGCACAACATTGCTTTGTGTTGCGCTGGCTGCTTGCAGCAATTGACGTGCATTTTCAAGACTAGCATCTCGGTTGCCAAAATCATACAGCAGGTAAGAGGCGACAATATTATTACTAAGATTACTATAGGGGTTACTACGAGACGATTGTTCTGGAAACGCCATATTCAGGTTAGTAGAAACATTATCATTCACTGAAGGTAAATAAGCCGATTTAGCGATGCCGACTTGAGCCGCTTGAACCTTTGCACTGGCGTAAGCCTCGCGCGTTTGAGGGTTGTTACATAATGCGGCTTCAGCAATATCGGCTAAGGTCAGTGCATTATCATAGTTAGCCGCATTGCAGGTAGTACGATCTAAATAGTCTTCAGGAATCGCTGGAGGTATAAAAGCTTCTGTTTTTAATGGATTGTTACTTTTATACCAAATCGATTCATCGGCAAACACAAAGTTTGGTTGTAATAAAACTATTACACTTGATAGTAATGCTGAATAGTTGATTTTTCTGATGTGACAATTTTTTTTATTAGACATTTTTTTAAATATAAAACTTTTAAAATTGACTGTGTAGCGGCCTATTAAGTTCAGTGTTTGAGCTATAGTTAGCTTAATGTTTCAATAATCAAATAAACCCAACACATTAAATCATCAGACATTTATTACTCACCAGCGCTTTTTTGCATCTTCTTCCATTTTCGTTTTATATAAGAATAAAAGAAAACGTTCATTCCAAAAGCAAACATAATGACTGCCAAGCTTGTTAGGCCGTAGTCTTGTTGAGAAAAGGTTAGTGAGTAGTTTTATGATGTAAGTCCTTTAGCTAAGAAAAATTGAGCTGCATCATTGCAACTTAACGCTAATATGTACTTTTCATCATGCTGGTGTATTGACTTAAATCAAATGGATGCTAGGTAGTTTATTACCTAGATGGGTGATATGTGATGGGCGATATGAGGTGTGCAAATATGATTATTCACACACCTTTTTAAATACACTTTTAAGCGTTATTTAATCAACACCTTGGCTTGCCAAGTAGTCTTCATAATTGCCAGTAAAATCAATAATCTTATCGGCTTTAATTTCAATAATACGTGTTGCGATAGAGCTTACAAACTCACGGTCATGGCTGACAAAGAATAATGTACCTTTGTATTTATCCAGTGCGGTATTAAGCGCTTCAATAGATTCCATATCCATGTGGTTAGTCGGCTCATCCATTAGCATGACATTGGTTCTAGCTAGCATCATTTTTCCGTATAACATGCGGCCTTTTTCACCACCTGATAATACTTTGACTGATTTTTTAGTATCATCGCCACCAAACAATAAGCGGCCAAGCATACTGCGCACTACTTGGTCATCATCGCCAGCTTGTCTGTAATGCGACATCCAATCGAATAGCTCTTCGCCTTGCTCAAACTCGTATTCGTGATCTTGTGCAAAGTAGCCGATGTTGGCTTTTTCTGCCCATTTCACTTCACCGTGTTTAGGTTGCAAATCGCGCGCTAAACAACGTAAGAACGTGGTTTTTCCGATACCGTTTTCACCAATAATCGCGACTTTTTCACCTGCTTCAAACATCATGTCTATGTCATTAAACAAAATGCGCTCAAAGCCGTGGCTAAGTTTTTTCAACTCAACGGCATTACGGTACAATTTATCTTTCTCATCAAAGTCAAAGCGAATGAATGGATATTGACGGCTTGATGGCTTAAATTCTTTGATTTCAATTTTATCTATTTTCTTAGCACGGCTGGTTGCTTGTTTCGCTTTAGAGGCATTGGCAGAGAATCGGCGCACAAAGTCTTGTAATTCAGCGACCATCAGTTTGGCTTTGTCATTATCTTTAGTCGCTTGTGCGCGGGCTGCTGTACTTGCTTCCATGTAATCATCATAATTACCTGGATACATGGAAATTTTGCCGTAGTCCATATCGCAAGTATGCGTACATACTTGGTTTAAAAAGTGGCGGTCATGCGAAATTATCACCATTGTACAATCGCGATTATTCAGCACATCTTCTAGCCAGCGAATGGTGTTGATGTCCAAGTTGTTTGTTGGTTCATCTAGTAACAAAATGTCTGGGTTAGAAAACAGCGCTTGCACCAACAAAACACGCAATTTCCAACCTGGCGCAACAGCACTCATTAGGCCTGTGTGTTGCTCAATAGGAATACCTACGCCTAGCAATAACTCGCCTGCACGTGCTTCTGCGGTATAACCATCATATTCAGCAAATACGCCTTCAAGTTCGGCGGCACGCATGTAGTCATCTTCAGTGGCTTCTAAATCAGCGTAAATGGCGTTTTTTTCTACGTTAGCTTTCCACATTTCTTCATGGCCCATCATCACTACATCCAACACACGCTGGTCTTCGTAAGCAAATTGGTCTTGGTGAAGAAAAGACATACGCTCATGGCTATCGATTGAAATATTACCAGCGCTAGGTACTAACTCGCCAGCTAACACTTTCATATAGGTCGATTTTCCGCAGCCGTTGGCGCCAATTAAACCATAGCGATTGTTATCGCCAAATTTAACTGAAACGTTTTCAAACAATGGCTTAGCGCCAAACTGCACGGTGATATTGTTGCTAATTAACACGGTTACATCCTTAAGGTTTATTGCTTTAAAAATTTGTTGGCTATTTAGCCTGAATTTCTATTAAAACGTATTGTTGATTACGACTTCATTCATGGCTAACTGTCCGCTGCGTACTGATGCCGGTTTAAGTGCTTTACCTACTGTCACAAACATACTTGGTGTATGGTCTGCAGGTAAGTTGAGTAACTTACCAACAGCATCAAAATCAAAACCATCCATTGGGCAGGTATCGTAGCCCATATCTTTTGCTGTGAGCATAATCGTCATCGCAGCCATACCACAAGAGCGCATCGCTTCATCGCGTTGTGCAGCTTCGTTATTTTCATAATAATGACCAATAGCTGGTACTAAAATGTCTGCCACGGCTTTCGGTACATTTTTCCAATAACGCTCGGGCTGTTTTGCCCAAGCCTTTAAGTCCGCTGTTAGTACAATCAGCAAAGAAGCTTCTTCTACTTGTGCCTGATTCCAGCTCACTGCACGAATCTGCTGCCGTAATACTGGATCTGTTACCACTACAAACCGCCAATTTTGGATATTAAAGGCAGTAGGAGAGAGTATAGCTAGTTGCATTAATTCATCAACTTCTGCTTGAGAAATCTTATAGTGCGGGTCATAACTTTTAACTGAACGGCGTGCTTCAATGGCTTCTTTTACTTGCATATGTTCCTAATAGCTAATCTTAATAATTTCTAATGTGATGTTGCCAGCAGGGCGAGACCATACCACAATATCACCAACTTTTTGTTTTATCAGCGCTTTTGCAATGGGCGAGCCCCAACTCACTTTATTGAGTTTAATATCAGCCTCATCATCACCTACAATTATAAATACATGCGGTTCAGCTGCTTCATCTTTAACGGTGACAGTGGCACCAAATAAAACAATTTCATCACTTATGGGTAGGGCGCTCAATATTGCAGATTTTAGCCGCGCCGACAAGTAACGTAAATCGCGTTCTACAACAGCCAGTTTTTGCAAAGCCGCTTGATCATCTTTTTGACTAGCAAGGCTTAATCGTTCAACTGATAATGCATTCGCATTTTGTTCTAATTGTTGCAGACCATTA
>JAYWDO010000002.1:0-8055 GCA_043779795.1 Pseudomonadota bacterium | reverse complement strand
CTTTCAGAAGAAACTGCTGCTGGAATCGCGACGGTTTTGCGTAACATTTGCACGAGATCGTTTAAGCGATCAAGCGCATCTTCGTATGCACTCGCATTATCAGGATCTGCATACACAATAAAATAAAGCTTACCACTTAAATTATCCACCACTGCAATTTCTTCAGACACCATCAACAGTACATCTGGCACATTAATCAAATCAGGCTTTTGTACGCCTGCTAAGCGCTTTTCAATATAGCGCACAGTTTCGTAGCCAAAATAGCCTGCCAACCCACCAGTAAAACGAGGCAAGCTTTGGTTGGATATAAGAGATGGCGGCGGTGTTTTAAATCGTGCTTGAAAGCTTTTCACAAAATCCAATGGGTTGGTATTCTCCACCGACTCAAGCACCGTAGCACCTTCAAGCACTTGTACTTGATTTTTGTAAGCCACGATGCGCGTTTTTGCCGGCAAGCCGATAATCGAGTAGCGACCAAAGCGTTCGCCACCCTGTACGGATTCTAGCAAATATGAAAATGGTTGATTGGCTAATTTTAGATACAGCGACAAAGGTGTATCTAAATCTGCAAAGGTTTCCAGCACCAATGGAATTCGATTGTAACCTTGCGCGGCTAAAGCCTTAAATTCGGCTGAACTGATTATATTAAACATAAATTTCCTCACATATAAATTGGTTAAATAGTGCGACAAACTACATACGCCTAGCAAAGCTTTCGCTTAGGCTCGCCACCAACGCCAACTATGTGTTTTGATAGTACTTGTATTCATGTTCAGTTGTTTCAAAAAATAATTTATCGCAAAATAAATCGTTAAAAAAGTTAATGCAATAAATCCAGTATTTCAGTCATGTTATTAATCTTGGCATCTACCGAGTTTGCCGCTATTTCATGGCCTTGATTATAGCCATAAGGCACGGCAAATATATAACAACCTGCGTTACGCGCCGCAGAAATGTCCGTTTTAGAATCACCAATCAGCACAACTTCATCAACTAAAACAGCCAATTTTTCACAGATATAAAAAATCTGATCAGGCTCAGGCTTCTTTTTTGACAAAGTATCGCCACAAACCACCAATTCAAAATACTGTAATAAATCGCTTGCCTCTAACAAAGGCACGGTGAATCTGCTTGGCTTATTTGTCACACAAGCCAAACGGTAACCAGCACTTTTAAGCGCCTGCAAGCTTTCAAGCACTTGCGGATAAGCCTTACTTTCAGTGGCGATTTGCGCATAATACTCAAAAAACAATTGCTCTGCTTTTGCAAACTCCACCAACGCTGGCTCACCGTCAAATTGCCCAGTTAAACAGCGCTTAATTAGCACTTGCGCGCCTTCACCAATGTAAGCCTCAATCTGCTTTTCATCAATCATTGGCTTCGCTAAAGCACTCAACATACGATTTACTGCACGTGCAATTTCTGGCGCGGTATGCATCAAAGTGCCATCAAGATCAATCATGACGGCTTTAACTTTGAAGTTCTGTTGCACTCTATATTTTTTAAAAAGTATTATGCCAACAAATGGCTTATACCGTTGCTAGAGCAGCGCGCATTTGGGCAACTACAGTATTGTAACGGTTAGCATCGCCATCTTTAGGTGAGCCAAAAATCGCACTGCCGGCAACAAACGTATCTGCACCAGCACGAGCAATTTCCGCAATGTTCATTGCATTAACGCCTCCGTCTACTTCAAGCCAAATTTGACGACCCGTTTTTTCATAATAAGCATCAATTCTTGCGCGAGCCAGTTTTAGTTTTTCCAAAGTTTCTGGTATGAATTTTTGACCGCCAAAACCCGGGTTGACTGACATTAACAAAATCATGTCCACTTTATCCATCACGTGATCTAAGTAACTAAGCGATGTAGCTGGGTTAAATACCAAGCCAGATTTACAGCCTTGCTCGCGCACTAAGCTCAAGCTGCGATCTATGTGTTCTGACGCTTCAGGGTGAAACGTGATGATATTAGCGCCCGCTTTAGCAAAGTCTGGGATAATGCGATCGACAGGCTTTACCATCAAATGCACATCAATTAACGCGCCCACTTTTTTAGCGGTTTCGCGAATTGCATCACACACCAAAGGTCCGATAGTTAAATTTGGTACATAGTGATTATCCATCACATCAAAATGGACGATATCTGTGCCTGAAATAATGACATCTTCAATTTCTTGACCTAATTTAGCAAAATTAGCAGAAAGAATACTAGGGGCAATTCTAAAAGTTTTATCCATGGCAAAAGTCCAATATCTAAAAAATGTGGCTGAAAGTTAGGTTCTAAGACGTTATTTTAACCATATTATTAACTTTAGGATAAGGTTCTTGCTTAACAATCGCCAATCCATCAAAATTACACCTATGCAGTTATATGTCATTGGCGTTAACCATAACACCGCGCCCATCAAAATCCGTGAAAATGTTGCTTTTAATAGCGAACATCTAGGGAGCGCTTTGCGCGAATTAACCCAACACGACGCAACTGAAGCCGCTATTTTATCCACCTGCAACCGCACAGAACTTTACTGTAGCGCTGATAGCTTCGAAAAACCACTCAACTGGTTATCGCAATATCACAAGATAGATTCCAGCGCGATTCAACCTTACATTTACACTTTACCTAATGACGAAGCAGTTAAACATGCTTTTAGAGTTGCTTCTGGCTTAGATAGCATGGTACTGGGCGAGCCACAAATACTGGGGCAATTTAAGCAGTCAGTCAAAATTGCACAAGATGCTGGCACGCTAGGCACCTTATTGCACAAGTTATTTCAACGCACTTTTGAAGTAGCAAAAGAGGTACGCACCAACACAAACATTGGCGCAAACTCTGTCTCAATGGCGGCAGCGGCGGTTAAGCTTGCTCAACGCATTTTTGGTGATATTAAGGACCAGAAAGTGCTGTTTATTGGCGCGGGTGAAATGATAGAGCTTTGCGCTGACCATTTTGCCGCGCAAAAACCTAAAAGTATGATGATAGCGAATCGTACATTAGAGCGCGGTGAAGCCTTAGCGGCCAAAATTAGCTTGCAAGGGGTAAAAGCGCAAGCAATTTTGCTTAACGATTTGTCTGAGCGTTTTGCTGAGTTTGATATTGTGATTACTAGCACTGCCAGCCAATTGCCGATTGTAGGCTTAGGCATGGTTGAAAGCGCGATTAAAGTACGCCGCCATCGTCCGATTTTTATGGTGGATTTAGCGGTTCCGCGTGACATAGAGGCAGAAGTCGCGGAGTTAGATGATGTGTTTTTATACACCGTGGATGATTTAGCACAAGTGGTGGCCGATGGCATGGTTAACCGCCAAACTGCGGCGATTGACGCGGAAATTATTGTAGCCGCACGTGTAGAAAACTTTATGCACTGGCTTAAAAAACGCGATGCTGTACCCACCATTAAGGCGCTACGCGACCAAGCTGAAGCGACGCGTAAAGCCGAGCTAGACAAAGCGCTTAAACTGATTCAAAAAGGCGAAAGCGCGGAAAAAGTGCTGGAAGCCTTAAGCAATGCGCTGACCAATAAGTTTTTACATGCGCCTAGCCATGCACTTAATCAAGCCCATGGTGATGAACATACCAAACTAGAAAACGCATTAAAACAGCTGTATAACATTAAATCTTAAGTCTAATTAGCAACTAGACCTGACTAAAAGAATCGACACAATGAAACCCAGTATGATTACAAAACTCGCTAATTTGAGCGAGCGCTTAGAAGAAATTAACAGGCTAATGAGCTCTGAAAATGCGACTAGCAATATGGATAATTATCGCAAAATCACGCAAGAGCATGCTGAAATTACACCTATCGTAGAGCAGTATCGCGCTTTTGAACAAGTTGAAGCAGACATGAATGAGGCGCAAAAAATGCTAAGCGACCCAGACATGAAAGAGTTTGCACAAGACGAAATTGAACAGTGCAAAGCCAAAACTGAGGAGATTGAAAAAAATCTGCAAACATTGCTGCTACCGAAAGATCCTAATGATGACAGAAACCTATTTTTGGAGATTCGCGCAGGCACAGGCGGCGATGAATCGGGTTTATTTGCCGGCGATCTTTTTAGAATGTACTCACGTTACGCAGAGCGCCAACGCTGGAAAGTAGAGGTGGTTTCAGCCAATGAATCTGAAATTGGCGGCTACAAAGAGATCATCGCCAAAATTGAAGGCTACGGCGCGTACTCAAAACTTAAATTCGAATCTGGCGTACATAGGGTTCAACGCGTGCCAGACACTGAAACACAAGGCCGTATTCATACCTCAGCATGTACAGTTGCGATATTGGCAGAAGCTGATGAAGTAAGCGATGTTGTGATTAACCCCGCTGAAATTCGCATAGATACTTACCGTGCCAGTGGCGCGGGTGGTCAGCATATTAATAAAACTGATTCTGCAGTGCGCATTACCCACATGCCTACTGGCATAGTGGTGGAATGCCAAGATGACCGTAGTCAGCATAAAAATAAAGCGCAAGCCATGAGCGTACTGGTAGCGCGAATTAAAGATGCTGAAGTACGTGCGCAGCAATCTAAAATCGCCAGTGAACGTAAAAGTTTAATTGGCTCTGGAGACCGTTCTGAGCGCATTAGAACCTACAACTACCCGCAAGGCCGTATTACCGATCATCGCATTAACCTGACGCTATATAAGATTGATGCGATTACAGAAGGTGATATGGATGAGTTGATTGGCGCGCTATCGGCTGAACATCAGGCTGATTTGTTGGCCAGTTTGAGTGATGACAATTAAGTTTGGTCATCATTAATTGACTAAAACAGTACGTCAAACATGGCTTGCGGCGCAGGCAGCACTTACTAATAGCCTCAATTTAGACGCAAGTGAAGCGCGAGTAGAAGCGCAGTTGCTTTTGCAAACCACGCTAAAAGTAAATAAAGCGTGGTTACTGGCGCACGCAGGCGATGCCCTGCAAGCCAATAACCACGCGGACTTTCAAGCATTTCTGACACGCCGATTGATTGGCGAACCGATTGCTTACATTTTAGGCTACCGAGAGTTTTATGGCTTGAATCTAATGGTGACATCTGACACTTTGATCCCTCGACCAGATACCGAGACGCTGGTAGCAGCCGCATTAGCAAAGATTCAGAACAAGGCCAGTGAGTCAGTGTTAGATCTTGGTACAGGCACGGGTGCGATTGCACTAGCGATTGCTAAAAATCGTCCTCAAGCATTCATAACCGCTGTTGACGCCTCAATGGCTGCCTTAGACATTGCAAAAAAAAATGCACAGAATCTGAATATTACGAACATTCAATTTGTATTGAGCGACTGGTTTGAAAGCCTGAATAATCAAAATAATGCTGTCGAAAAGTTTGATGTCATTGTCAGCAATCCACCTTACATTGAGCAAGGTGACGTGCATTTAAGCCAAGGCGACTTACGCTTTGAGCCAATTTCGGCATTGGTTTCAGGCATGGATGGCTTAGATGATATTCGTCGAATTATTGATAACAGCTTGATTTACCTGAAGCCACAAGGCTGGCTAATGCTTGAGCATGGCTACAACCAAGACGAAGCGGTAGCTTACTTAATGGCTGAGGTTGGCTTACTTAACATTGAGTCATTTAAAGATTTAGGCGGCAACCAGCGCGTAACACAGGCTAAAAATCCTCTCATTGTTAGCATGCATTGGGATTAAAATTGCGCTTTGTCCGCTCTGCTAAATAGGCATCTTTTAACTGCACATAATTTTCTACTGAGCGCTTAAAATCCAACACTTCCTCATGGCTTAACGCACGTATTTTTTTAGCGGGCCGGCCCATATACAAATAGCCGCTTTCTAACACTTTACCTTCTGGCACCAAACTTCCCGCCGCGAGTAACACATGCTTTTGCACAATAACTTTGTCCATCACAATGCTGCCCATGCCAATCAGACATTCATCTTCTATCGTACAACCATGCAGAATTACGGTGTGACCAATAGTCACATTATCGCCAATAATGAGCGGCGAACCAGCAGGGTCGCTGCTAGATTTATGGTTGACGTGCAACATACTTAAATCCTGAATATTGGTATTTTTACCAATGTGGATAAAGTTAACATCGCCACGAATCACAGCACTTGGCCACACTGAACTGTTTTCACCAATAGAAACATCGCCAATAATGCTAGCGGTTTGATGAACGTAAACACCTGCAGCCAATTGAGGGAAATGATCATTAAAACTTTGTATATTGTTTGAATCTACCATAAAGCCTCTTTAAGTTTAATACAAACGGCTTATTTGCTTGCCTTAACTGCCAGGTTAAAATTTCACAAGCCATAAACTTTAACAAGCCATAGTATAATCACATTATGCAAGTAAATAACTCCGTTGGCATCGTTGCCCCCCAAACTGCGCATTTTGCTGCACCTCTCACACTTAAAAGTGGCGCAGTATTGCCGCAATACGACCTTGTGTATGAAACATACGGCACATTAAATGCCGACAAATCAAATGCGGTTTTAATCTGTCATGCACTATCTGGCACGCACCACGTGGCAGGTAAGTATTCTGAAGATGATAAATATGCCGGCTGGTGGGATAACTTAATTGGCCCTAACAAACCATTAGATACCAATAAATTCTTTGTAATTGGTGTGAATAACCTAGGCGGTTGCCACGGCAGTACTGGCGCAGCGAGCACTAACCCAGCCACCGGGCAACCTTGGGGTTCGCAATTTCCAGTGCTTACGGTTGAAGACTGGGTGACGTCACAAACCTTATTAGCCGATTACTTAGGCATTCAACAATTAGCCGCAGTAGTAGGCGGCAGCCTCGGCGGTATGCAAGCATTGCAATGGACAATTGCCTACCCGGAGCGCGTGCGTCATGCATTGGTGATAGCCTCTGCGCCTAACCTTACCGCACAGAACATGGCTTTTAATGAGGTTGCACGTCAGGCAATTATTACCGACCCTGAGTTTTTTGGTGGTGATTATTACGCGCATGGTGTTGTGCCTAGACGTGGCCTCAGAATCGCCCGTATGCTTGGCCATATTACCTATTTAAGCGACGATGCGATGGGTGAAAAATTTGGCCGCAAGCTTAAAGATACAATTAAATATAGCTTTGATGCAGAGTTTGAAATGGAATCTTACTTGCGCTACCAAGGCGATAAATTTGCTGGTGAGTTTGATGCTAACACCTATTTGCGTATGACGCGTGCTTTAGATTATTTTGATCCTGCGCTAGAATTCGGTGGCGATTTATCCATCGCTTTGAAAAAAGTCACCGCACAGTTTCTAGTAGTTTCATTCACCAGTGATTGGCGTTTTTCACCAGCACGCTCACGCGAAATCGTCAAAGCGTTGCTTGATAATGAGCGCACTGTAAGCTATGCCGAAGTGACCGCAGCGCACGGCCATGATGCGTTTTTAATGCCAGACCCGCACTACCACGCAATATTACGCAGCTACTTAAATAATGTTCAACTGCATAATATTCCACCCAATAACACTCAAGTTGGAAGCGCAGCATGAGCATCACTAAACAAGAATTCGGACAAGAATTCAGACACGACTTTGCTATCATCGCCGGCTGGTTGCCATTTGGCGCAAAAGTACTAGATTTAGGCTGTGGCGACGGCGCATTGCTGCAATATCTAAAAGCATCATTAGAAGTCCGCGGTTACGGGGTAGAAAAAGATGATGCTAATTGGCTGGCATGTATGTCCAGCGGCATTAATGTGATTCAAATGGACTTGGAAGCGGGTTTGTCCGGCTTTGAAGACCAATCGTTTGACACCGTGATACTCTCGCAAACCTTGCAAGCCGTGCACAATACCGAAGGCATAGTGCGTGAAATGCTGCGTGTAGGTCACGATGTGATTGTCACGTTTCCTAACTTTGGCTATTGGCGAAATCGAAGACAAATTCTTACTGGCAATATGCCTGTTTCAAAGAGCTTGCCGCACCAGTGGTTTAATACGCCCAATGTGCATCTATGCACCATCAACGATTTTGATCAATTTTGCGAAAGTGGCAACATTACCGTCAAAGAACGCTTGGTGCTTACCGATAACAAGCCCGTAACATTTATGCCTAATTTAATGGG
>JAYWDO010000001.1:0-8080 GCA_043779795.1 Pseudomonadota bacterium | reverse complement strand
AAGTCTTCTGCCATGTAACGTGCAGCACCACGGAAGCCAATCATCGGGTTTTCTTCATCTGGCTCGTAAATGTCACCGCCAACCAGTTTTTTGTACTCATTAGATTTGAAATCAGAAGTACGTACGATCACTGGTTTTGGATAAAACGCAGCGGCAATAGTAGCCACGCCTTCAGCCACTTTATCAATGTAAAACTGTTTAGGTGAAGCGTAGCCACGTGAACGGTTTTTGATGGTGGTTTTAATTGCGGTAGGCATTGCATCAAAATTCAAGATAGCTTTTGGATGTATGCCGACCATATTGTTAATGACAAATTCTAATCGTGCTAAGCCTACGCCGTCATTTGGTGTTTTAGCAAAACCAAATGCCATGTCAGGATTGCCAACGTTCATCATTATTTTACAAGGTGCTGGCGGTAGTGTTGAGGTTGCTTGGGTGCTGATTTCAAAGTCGAGTGCACCGTGGTAAACAAAGCCAGATTCGCCTTCAGCACATGAAACCGTTACGATTTCACCTTCACGCAAAATGTCGGTAGCGTTTACTGAACCAACAATCGCTGGAATACCTAGTTCACGTGCAATAATTGCAGCATGGCAAGTACGGCCGCCACGGTTGGTGACCAGTGCACTTGCGCGCTTCATTACAGGTTCCCAGTTAGGATCTGTCATATCTGCAACTAATACATCACCAGGTTGTACTAAATGCATGTCTGCTGGATCAAGCACAATACGCACAGGGCCTACGCCAACTTTTTGTGTGACCGCACGGCCAACCACTAGTGGAATCGCTTTGTGTTTATTTAGTTTAAAAGTTTCAGTGATGTTGTTTAAAGACTCTTGTGATTTAACAGTTTCAGGGCGTGCTTGCAAAATGTAAAGCTTATTATCAATGCCGTTTTTGCCCCACTCAATATCCATTGGGCAGCCATAATGGGCTTCAATGGTCATGGCGTAACGGGCTAGCTCTAAAATATCTTCATTACATAGTGAATAGCGGTCGCTATCAGCAGCATCTACATCAATGGTGTTAGTGCTTTTACCGGCTCTTGTTGCATCTGAGAACACCATTTTAATGAGTTTTGAGCCCATGGTGCGGCGCACAATTGAGGGTTTACCTAATGCTAACGTTGGTTTATGTACATAGAATTCATCAGGGTTCACCGCGCCTTGCACGACAGTTTCGCCTAAGCCATAAGATGAAGTGATAAAGACTACATCTTTAAAGCCAGATTCAGTGTCGATAGTGAACATGACGCCAGCACAGCCAATATCACTGCGCACCATTTGTTGGATACCCGCTGATAATGCTACGTCAGCATGGACAAAACCTTTGTGAACGCGGTATGAAATAGCACGGTCATTGTATAAAGAAGCAAACACTTCTTTAATGGCATGCAAAATATTGTCTAAGCCATGAATATTCAAAAATGATTCTTGCTGGCCAGCAAATGAAGCGTCAGGTAAATCTTCTGCCGTGGCTGATGAGCGCACCGCAAAAGTTGCACCGTTACCAGATTTTGCAATCAGTATTTCATAATGCTCGGCAATAGCCTTATTCAGTGCGGCAGGGAACGACGCAGCCATAATCCATTCACGTACTTGTTTGCCACAAATAGCTAGTGCTTGTGTGTCGTCTACGTTTAATTTATCAAGCTCTGCATTAATTTTGACGTCTAAGCCATTAACAGCTAAAAATTCACGATAAGCGTCTGCTGTGGTTGCAAAGCCTGTTGGAACGCGAACGCCTTTTGCGGATAATTGGGAAATCATCTCACCTAAAGAAGCGTTTTTACCGCCAACTGAAGGTACGTCTATATTTCGTAGATTTTCAAATGGAATGACGTGGACTGACATGATAGTTCCTTCGATGTGCAAACAAGTGATTAAATTTCTAATTTTTTAATGCATCACTTAACCTAAGTTTTAACTCATTTCGCCATGCTTTTTTTAAGAATGATGTGTAATAAGAGTAGGTGGGAAGATTAAATATTAAGATTATTAGTTCTAGGGGTTATTTTGCCTAAAAATGCAGGTGTTGTCACCTGTAAATGTACACTTTGATACAAAAATGATGCAAGCTTAGAATTAAGCTGTAAATAGATCACTTGCTAGCATATTAAAAGTGATTTCTGTCAGCTAGAATATGTAAAAATAGTGGGCAGAAGTTGTTATAGAAATTTTCTTGGTGCTAAGCGCTAAGAAATTAGTAACCGTTTAATAAAAATGAATATTCGCTTAATGAAAATTTTATGATTACAGCAAGTAACAATAATAATTTAGCTTCTACAGTGTTAATTAACAGCACGGCTCGTTTGCACATGGGTTTTTTTGATTTGCATGGCGGCTTAGGGCGTAAATTTGGCAGCATAGGCTTAAGCTTAGCAGCGCCTGCTATCGCATTATCTGCTGAGCGGTCTGAAAAACTACATGTTGAAGGTGAAGCTTCTGCTGTCAGTAAAGTATCAAGTATTGCTCAACAACTGATGACTAAACTTAATCTAAATGCTGGAATCAGCATCAATATCAAGCAGCATATTCCTGAACATGCTGGTTTAGGATCTGGTACGCAAACTGCTCTGGCGGTGGGTACTGCGATTAACCAGCTATATCAACTTAATTTAAATACAGCACAAATTGCCGAGTTAACAGGCCGTGGCGGTCGTTCTGGTATTGGTATTGCGGCGTTTGATTATGGTGGATTATTAATCGATGGTGGTCGTGCATCGGGACAATTGCCATCAAAGGCCCCGCCCTTGCTAGCGCGATACGATTTTCCAGAAGATTGGCGTATTTTATTGATACTTGATTCTAGTCAGGCAGGTATTCATGGTGCGGTAGAGCGTGAAGCTTTTAATCAATTACCTGAGTTTTCTGAAAATCTAGCGGCACATTTATGCCGATATGTGCTGATGCAAGCCATGCCCGCCTTGGTTGAGCATGATCTAACTGCTTTTGGTTTTGCAATTCAAGAATTGCAATCACACGTTGGTGATTATTTTGCACCAGCGCAGGGCGGGCGTTACGCAAGCCAGCAGGTGGGTGCAGTATTGCAAGCTTTACAAGATATGGGTGTGGCTTGTTTTGGGCAAAGCTCTTGGGGCCCTACAGGTTTTGCTGTGTTTGAAAATGAAGTGGAAGTGGAAAAGCATTTGCAGCAATTGAAAATGATGTTTTTTGACAGAAACTTAAGTTGGATGATTTGTAATGCACGCAATTCTGGTGCAGTATTTGTTTAAATTAATCAAAACCCTCAATTGAAAGAATCAGCAGTTAATACATCAATAATATTTAAGGAAAGTTGATATGGAGAAGGCTAGTATTTTACATTTATTTACCGCCGCTAAAAACGCAAGTCCGTTTGATGTCAATATGGGCTATGACGCGGGTTTCGATAAAATTACAACGTATACCAATGTTGCGCTGTCTGAGGTGGTTGGATTGACGCAAGATGCAATTTTTTCACGTGGTTTATCTGGTGTTAAGCGTGAAGCAATTTTTATTGGTGGCCGTGATATTGATCTCGCTGTTCAAATGCTGGCAGCCACTAAACAAGCGATGTTCTCGCCGTTTGCCTGTTCTGCATTTGCGGATCCATCGGGCGCATTTACTACCTCTGCGGCGATGATTGCTAAAGTTGAGTTTCACCTAAAAAGTCAATTTGGCGAAAATTTAACTGGTAAAACAGTCAGTGTATTTGGTGCAACAGGTCCGGTTGGTAGTTGTTCAGCAATTATTGCAGCACAGCAAGGCGCAGTAGTGCAGTTGGTTGCTTACCACTCAATGGCTGAAGCCGAGAAGAAAGCCGAGGTATGGAATGCGCAATATAAAGTAAATATGCAAGTGGTAGATGGCACTACAGAGGCAACTAAGCTCAAAGTGTTGGCACAGGCTGACATTGTGATCTGTGCCGCAGCTGCTGGTATTCAAGTCATTAGCCAAGAGCATTTGGCACATGCAAAACAGTTGAAATTAGTAGCAGATGTAAATGCTGTTGCACCAATGGGTGTGCAGGGTGTGGGCGTGAATGACGATGGTGTATTGATTGCCGGCACGCGAGCTTATGGCATAGGTGCAATATCTATTGGTCAACTTAAATATCAAACACAGCATCAATTATTAAAACAGATGCTTGCGGCAGATCAACCGTTTGAGAAACCAAAGTATCTTGAGTTTATTGCGGCATTTAAATTAGCGCGTGAGTTATTAAAAGTTCACTCCTAATTATTGCTTTGTCTGCGCGGTCGTTTGTTGTAGCGGCTACGCGGGCTGGCTATGTTGTTACATGCATAGATGCGTTTGCCGATAAGCAAACAATTGAATTGGCTGAGACCGCAATTGTTGTTGATTATGGGCAATCTGGGTTTGATGCAGATGGGCTGTTGTCAGCAATAGCACGATTAGACGCGAGTCAGTATTTGGGTTTTATCTACGGTAGCGGGTTTGAGGCACAGCCAGAATTATTGCAAAAAATTGCAGCATTCATCCCGTTGATTGGAAACTCTGCCGAGACAGTCGCTGCAATTAAAGCGACTAATGGTTTTTTTGCGGTGTTAGATAAATGCAATATAGCCTATCCAAAAGTGCATGAAATATTGCCAGATGGTGTTGATTCAACAGTTTATTTGAGAAAGCTGGTAGGTGGTTGTGGTGGAACACATATCAGTTTTGCTAATGTTAATAGTGCAACACAACTTAGCCAACATTATTACCAGCAATGGGTTGATGGGCGTTCAGTGTCATTGTTGTTTGTAGCGAATACACATGGTGTTGAGGTGATCGGTTTTAATGAGCAATGGCTTAACCCAGCTAAAAATTTGCCTTTTCGTTATGGTGGTGCAGTCAATAACATCTCGCTTTCGCAAGCGATTCAACAGCAATTGATTAAAGCTGCAGAGTGCTTAACAATGGCCTTTGGCTTAATTGGTTTAAATAGCTTAGATGCAGTTGTTAGTGACGGAATGGCTTATATGTTGGAGATTAACCCAAGGTTGAGCGCAACATTTGACTTGTATGATGATGCAAATTTGATGGACCGGCATCTTCAGGCATGTCTGGATGGGAAATTGCTCCAATATCATCATCTTCAAAGCGCTGATGCGATGGATGGCAGATCAAAAGCACATGCCATTTTGTACGCAAAAGAGGATGTCAAAATTGCAGCAACATTTGAATGGCCAAACTGGGTGATGGATGTTCCTCAATTAGCTAAGCAGCAAAAAGAAATAAATATATTGGCTGGTGAGCCTATCTGTACGGTGAGTTCGCAGGCCGATCTTGCAGACCAAGCCCAACAATTGGCATATATTCGGTTAGAAAATATGCAGAAATTATTACAATTAAATGATTGATAAAGAGGAAAACGTGCAAAATACATCATCACAATTAGCAGCACAGGCGCATTTAAGCGTTAACCAATTGAGTGCACCTTTGCTCAATAAATTGATGGAGCAAGCCGAGGTTTTGCAGATAGGCATTGCTAAGCATGAGTCAGGTTGTACCATTATTGATGCGGGCATTGAGTACGTGGGTAGTGCAGAAGCGGGGCGCTTGATTGCAGAAATTTGTATGGGTGGGCTAGGACAAGTGAGTTTGCAAACAGATACACGATTTCCTAAGTGGCCAAATGCTATATCAGTGGCATCAGTGCAGCCAGTGCTCGCTTGTTTGGCAAGCCAGTACGCAGGCTGGGCGTTGAGCCATGAAAAATTCTTTTCATTGGGTTCTGGCCCTGCGCGAGCATTGGCACAGCGTGAAGATTTATTCAAAGAGCTTGAATATCAAGATGCGGCTACCAGTACTTGCATCGTGCTGGAAACTGACAAAATACCGCCAGTACAAGTCATCGAAAAAATTGTGCGCGATACTAAAATCGCCGCTGAAAATTTAACGATTATCTTAACGCCAACCACCAGTATTGCCGGCACTGTGCAAATTGTAGGGCGTGTATTAGAGGTAGCGTTGCACAAGGCACATACTTTACATTTTTCTTTAGAAAACATCGTTAGCGGCTCAGGTTTAGCCGTGTTGCCACCAGTCGCTAAAGACTTTATGACGGCTATGGGTCGTACCAATGATGCCATTTTATTTGGCGGATCAGTTGCTTTACAGGTTAAAGGTGATGATGCCGCCGCCGAAGCATTGGCGTTAAACTTACCTAGTAGCGCTTCTAAAGATTACGGTAAAACATTTGCAGAAGTGTTTAAATCTGTGAATATGGATTTTTATAAAATCGACCCGATGTTGTTTAGCCCAGCTAAAGTGACCATTACTAATGTAGATACAGGTAATGTGTTTGAAGGTGGACAATTGAATGCAGACTTAATCATGCTGTCTTTCACTGATTAAGCTAGCGCATTAACTGGTCACATTTACCGACTAATTAACTGATAGTTATTATTTGAAAATTCCAATATTTACCGACGACCCAGGCTGGCATGGTGCGCAATTAAAGCAAGCTTTTGCCAAGTATGCTGTTGAAGCCGTATTTGTTTCTTTGCAAGATTGTGTGATTGATTTGTCGGTTGATAAACCAGTCATTAAAATTCCACTTTTTGATACTTTGCCCCCAGCAGTATTCGTGCGCGGCGTTTCTGGCGGTACGCTACATCAAGTGATTACGCGTTTAAACGTGTTGCACATGCTATCCATGCAGGGTGTGCTTATTTACAACGATGTGAGGGCTATTGAACGCACCGTTGATAAAACCATGACGAGCTTTTTACTGCGCTCACATGGCGTTGCTACACCGGTGACTTGGGTATGCGAATCTAGGAAGCATGCCGAATCTATTCGCCAAACTGCTGCAAGCCATCATCAAACCATAGTAATGAAGCCGTTATTCGGCTCGCAGGGCTTGGGTGTGCGTAAGCTACATGCCGACGAACCTTTGCCTGTACCTATGCAACAGTTTGTGGATGGCGTTTATTATTTTCAGCAATTGATTGAAACGCCCATGATTGAAGCCAAAGCTGCGCCGCACGATTACCGTGTATTTGTGATCAATGGTAAGGTGGTTGCCGCCATGAAACGCATTGGTAGTAGCTGGGTGAATAACGTGGCTGCTGGAGGCCGTTGCGAAGTTGCTCATCAAAATGAAGTAATGAACACGCTTGCGTTAAAAGCTGCTGCGGCGGTTGATATTGCTTATTGTGGTGTGGATATTATACAAGCCGCTACTGGTGAATATTATGTATTAGAAGTGAATAGTATTCCAGCATGGAAAGGCTTGCAAAGTGTAGTTGAGCTGGATATTGCACAATTATTGGTTGATGACTTTTTAAGCAAAATTTGTATATTAAAATGAACCCTAAACAATGGACGTCAGAACAGTTAGCCGCCGCCTATAAAAATGCTTGTATGGCAGAGTTGCAAGCCTTAAAACCTGGTAATGTCCATGTTTTTGCCGACGGCCACGGCATGACTATCTACGATTTTATAAAAAGCGCAGATGTATCGGCAAGCTCAATCGCCCAGGCTGATTTAACGGTAGGTCAACGGATATTTTGTGCGGTAGAAGCAACGCAACAAGCCGTAGGTATGAATACGAATTTGGGTTTAGTTTTATTATGCGCCCCTTTAATTCAGGCAGCTTTACATCGGAATGGAGCGCAAAATTTCGAACAAAGTTTAAGTAATACGTTAAGCCAGTTGACGATTGATGATGCCATACTAGCAGGGCAGGCGATTGTGATGGCAAATCCTGCTGGCTTGGGTAGCGCTAATGAAAATGATGTCAATCAAACGTCAACGGTTACCTTGCTTGAAATGATGCGCTCAGCGCAATCTAGAGACCATATTGCTTGGCAATATGCCAATGATTTTTCAGATGTTCTTGGCTTCGGTTTAATACGATATACCGAAGCAATGGCAAAATGGCAAAATCAGGCATGGGCGACTACTGCATTATATCTTGGCTTTATGGCTAATCAATTAGATAGCCATATCATTCGTAAGTACGGTGAAACGTTAGCTAGCGCTGTGATGATTGAAGCCAAAGAGATGGAGGCTTGCTATTGGGCAACAGATAACCCGAAGTTGGTGCAGCAAAAATTACTGGATTGGGATGCTTCACTTAAAATACG